>NZ_CBCRZG010000005.1:0-307256 GCF_965137015.1 Tsukamurella hominis
CCGGAGGGGGTGGCCGGCATCGTCAGCCCTGCGGCTGCTGCGCGGGGGCGTACTGCTGCGGGGCCGCCGGCACCGGGGGCGCGGCCTGCTGCGGGACGGGCTGCCCGACGACCTGCGGCAGCGCGACGGTCTGCAGCACCCGGTTGATGGCCTGGTCGGCGGTCACCTCGTCGGCGAGGGCGTCGTAACTCATCACCAGGCGGTGGCGCAGCACGTCCGGGATGATCTCGACGACGTCCTGCGGGACGACGTAGTCGCGGCCGCGGAGCAGCGCGAGCGCGCGGGCCGCGGCGACGATGCCGAGGGTGGCGCGGGGCGAGGCGCCGTACGTGATCCAGGAGGCCACGTCGTCGAGGCCGAACTCGCGCGGCGTGCGGGTCGCGGCGATGACGCGGACGACGTAGTCGACGAGAGCGTGATGGACGAACACCTCGCTCGCGGCGCGCTGCAGGCGCTGCACGGTGACCGGGTCGAGCACCTGCGAGGGCACGGGCGGGACGGTGCCCATGCGGTAGACGATCTCCCGCTCCTCCTCGATGGAGGGATAGCCGACGACGACCTTGAACAGGAAGCGGTCGCGCTGGGCCTCGGGCAGGGGGTAGACGCCCTCGTTCTCGATGGGGTTCTGCGTCGCGAGCACGAGGAAGGGATCGGGCATCGGGTAGGTCTGGCCGCCGATGGAGACCTTGCGCTCGGCCATGACCTCGAGCAGCGCGGACTGCACCTTCGCGGGGGCGCGGTTGATCTCGTCGGCGAGCAGGAAGTTCGCGGAGACCGGGCCGATCTCGGTGTCGAACTGCTCCTTGCCCTGCCGGTAGATGCGGGTACCGACGAGGTCCGAGGGCACCAGGTCGGGGGTGAACTGGATGCGGGAGAACGAGCCGCCGACCACGGTGGCGAAGGTCTCGACCGCGAGGGTCTTGGCGACGCCGGGGACGCCCTCGAGGAGCACGTGGCCCTTGGCGAGCATGCCCACCAGGATCCGCTCGACGAGCTGGTCCTGGCCCACGATCACGCGCTTGACCTCGTAGACCGCCCGCTCGAGCAGCTTGACCTCATCGCTCGAGGCGATGTCCTGCCCCTGTGAGTGCGTCACGCAATGACCCCTTCGTCGTTCGTTCCCCCGGCCCCGCGGGGCCCGTCCGATCCCGGACCGCGTCGGCCCGTTCCCACGAGCGTACTGAATCGCGCGCGGTCAGCTGTTGATCACGCGGACGCCCTGCGAGAGGAACGTCGAGGCGTCGAACGGGGCGATGCGCACCGCGCCGCCGGACTGCGGCGACTCGAGGATCTGGTTGTTCCCGAGGTACATCGCCACGTGCTGGGTGCCGCCGGGGCCGCGGAAGACCATGTCGCCGCGCTTGAGCTGGCTGATCGGCACCTTGTTGCCGGTCGTGTACTGGTAGCCCGAGTACTTGGGCAGCGCGATCCCGACTGCGGCGTACATGTAAGCCATCAGGCCCGAGCAGTCGAAGCCGACGCGGTTGTAGTCGCCGTAGCTGTCGGCGACGCCGCCGTCGCGGACGCCCTTGGTCGCGCCCCAGGCGTTGCCGCCGCCCCAGGCGTACTGCACGCCGATGACGGACATGCCGCGCTGGATGACGGTCTCGATCATCTGCGCGCCGCTCATGCTCGACACGCCGGGGACGGCCTGCGAGGCGGGCGCGGTGGGCTGCTGGGCCGCACCGGACTGGCCCGTGATGGCACCGAACGGATTGGTGAAGAGCGAGGACGCCTGGCCGACGATGCCCTGGGCGAACGACCGGGCCGCCGCCAGCGGATCCGCGGAGTCGACGGTGCCGGCCTGCGCGGCAGGGGCCGCGGGGGCNGCCGCCTGCGCCGCCGGAGCGGCGGGCTNGGCGGNGGGCGCGGCGGGGGCCGCGATCTGCTGGGTCTGCTGCTCGTCGACGACGTACTGCGCGTAGATCTTCTGCTGCGCCGCGCGGTCCTCGGCGCGCTTCGCCTGCTCGAGCGCGCGCTGCGCGAGCTCGCGCTGAGCGCTGAGCGTGGTCTGCTCCTGCTGCTGGGTGGTGAGCGCGGCGACGGTCTGCGTGATGGAGTCCTCGGCCGTCGTCTTGCGCTCCGCCGCGGCGGCGGTGGCGGCGTCGGCCTGCACCTTGGCCGCGCGGGCGGCGGTACGGGAGGCCTCGGCGCGCGTCTTGGCGGCCTTCAGGTCGCCGAGCGCGACCTTCTGCTTGTCGGCGACGATCCGCAGCGTGGTCGCGCGGTCGACGGCCTCGCCCGGGTCGTTCCCGCCGAGCGTGTTGACGAGGGCGCCGGCGCTGTTGCCCTGGGCGTACGCGGCGCGGACCACCTGGTCGAAGGCGTCCTGCGCGGTCTTGATCTTGGCGTCGGAGTCCGCGACCGCGGTCTCGGAGACCTTGATCGCGCCGGAGGCCGCCGTGGCGGCGTCGCGGGCGGACTGGAGGTCGACGACGGCGCGGTTGACGGACTGCCGCTTCGTCGCGACGTCGCCGCGGAGGTCCGCGATCCGCTGATCGGCCTGGGCGATGCGGTCGACGAGTGCCGCGACGACGTTGGCGGGGTTCGTGTCGGGGCCGTTGGGCTCGGCGAAGACCGAGCCGGCGCCCGCGACCGAGCCGGCCACCAGCGAGCCGGTGGCGACTGCCGCGAGCAACGACCGCGCAGCGAAGTTCGTGGCGGGGTGTGCCGTACGCCTCAAGGTGTCTCCCTCAACTCAAGACTCGTTCAGACCCGATGAGTGCGCATGGGCAACACGCACACCATTGGCTTCAGACGTACCGTACGGCACTTACACAACAATGGAAAACAGGAATCACAAATTACACACGTGTGAGTCGCCGATCATGCTGGTTGACCAGCACGGATCACCGTTCGGGGAATTGCTTGCGAATCGGACAGCCGGCGCGAATTACACAGCTGGAATTTCGAATGAATGTGCGTTATTCGTTCGGTCGAACAGTGGAGCCGCCATTCTCTTCGGCCGCCGACGCCGTCGGGTCCGAGGGCGCCGCTGCGCCTGCGCCGACCGCAGCGGGGACGGCACCCGCCGCGGCGGCCTTGCGGGCGGCGTCCACCGCCCGACTGCGTCGGCGGGTCACCACGCGCGCCCAGCCGGCGAGCGCGGCGACGACGAGCACCAACCCGACGGTGAAGCCCGTCCACGGGAAGGTCGCGTCGTTGGCGACCGTGGCGAAGTCCTCGGCGGCCTTCGGCGGGTTGTTGAGTGCGAGCCGGCCCGTGTAGCCGTCCTGCCCCTTCTCGATCTGGAAGCGGGAGAGTTGCGTCGAGTAGCCGGCGACCTGGCTCGGCGACATCACGAGGACCGTCAACGGATGATCGGCGTCGGCCTTCATCTGCCGGCCGAGCTCGGTACCGAGGTCGCGCAGCGAGGTGTCGGGGTTGTAGTCGTGCGCGAGGACGACCACCTGGAAGTTCTCGATACCGTTGGCGCGCGCGTCCTTGACGACCTGCACCAACTGGGGCACGGAATCGGCATATGCGGGGTTGAGCACGGCGACGCCGTCCGTCGCGAGGTCCGCCTGCAGCGCGGACAGATCCACGTCGGTCGGAACTTCGGTGACAATCGGCAGCGGACCCATGGGCCACACAGTACGACACGCCCGCGGGCATGCCCGGAACGAGGCACAATGAGCTGCGTCCGGCGAGTTTCAGCCCTACGGACTCTCACAGGACAAGCGTACTGTATTATCGACTTCAGGCACCGACACAGCCCGTCGGTGCACACCACAAAACGTTGAGTGGAGCTGACGTGAGCAAGAGCATCGATTCCTTCTCGTCGCGCGGCACGCTCGAGGTGGGCGATCAGTCATACGAGATCTTCCGCCTCAGCGCCGTGCCCGGCACCGAGAAGCTGCCCTACGCCTTGAAGGTCCTCGCAGAGAACCTGCTGCGGACCGAGGACGGCGCGAACATCACCACCGATCACATCAACGCCCTGGCGAACTGGGATCCCTCGGCCGAGCCGAGCGTCGAGATCCAGTTCACGCCGGCGCGCGTGATCATGCAGGACTTCACCGGTGTGCCCTGCATCGTGGACCTCGCCACCATGCGCGAGGCCGTCACGGCCCTGGGCGGCGACCCCAACAAGGTCAACCCGCTCTCCCCCGCCGACATGGTCATCGACCACTCGGTCATCCTCGACGTCTTCGGCACCGCCGACGCCCTCGAGCGCAACGTCGACCTGGAGTACCAGCGCAACGGCGAGCGTTACCAGTTCCTGCGCTGGGGCCAGGGCGCCTTCGACGACTTCAAGGTCGTCCCGCCGGGCATGGGCATCGTCCACCAGGTCAACATCGAGTACCTGGCGCCCGTCGTCATGACCCGCAACGGCCAGGCCTACCCGGACACCTGCGTCGGCACCGACTCGCACACCACCATGGAGAACGGCCTGGGCGTCCTGGGCTGGGGCGTCGGCGGCATCGAGGCCGAGGCGGCCATGCTGGGCCAGCCGGTCTCCATGCTCATCCCGCGCGTCGTGGGCTTCAAGCTCACCGGTGAGATCCAGCCGGGCGTCACCGCGACCGACGTGGTGCTCACCGTCACCGACATGCTGCGTCAGCACGGCGTCGTCGGCAAGTTCGTCGAGTTCTACGGCAAGGGCGTCGCCGAGGTGCCGCTCGCCAACCGCGCGACCCTGGGCAACATGAGCCCCGAGTTCGGCTCCACCGCGGCGATCTTCCCGATCGACGGCGAGACCATCAACTACCTGCGCCTGACCGGCCGCACCGACGAGCAGCTCGCGCTCGTCGAGGCGTACGCCAAGGAGCAGGGCATGTGGCACGACGCCGACCACGAGCCCGCGTACTCCGAGTACCTCGAACTGGACCTCAGCACCGTCGTGCCGTCGATCGCCGGCCCGAAGCGCCCGCAGGACCGCATCCTCCTGTCGGAGTCGAAGACCGCCTTCCGCAAGGACATCCACAACTACGTGGAGGAGCAGCACCCGACCGCGCACACCCAGCTGGACGAGGCCGTCGAGGAGTCCTTCCCGGCCTCCGATCCCGCCGCCCTGTCCTTCGCCGACGACGGTGCCGTCAACGTGCAGTCCGCCGCCAACGGCGCCGAGGGCCGCCCGAGCAAGCCGGTGCGCGTCAAGGGCGAGCGCGGCGAGTTCATCCTCGACCACGGCGCCGTCGCGGTCGCGGGCATCACGTCCTGCACCAACACCTCGAACCCGTCGGTCATGCTCGGCGCGGCGCTGCTCGCCCGCAACGCGGTCGAGAAGGGCCTGACCACCAAGCCCTGGGTCAAGACCAACATGGCCCCCGGCTCGCAGGTCGTCAACGACTACTACGAGAAGGCCGGCCTGTGGCCGTACCTCGAGAAGCTCGGCTACTACCTGGGCGGCTACGGCTGCACGACGTGCATCGGCAACACCGGCCCGCTGCCCGACGAGATCAGCAAGGCCGTCAACGACGAGGACCTGACCGTCGTCGCCGTGCTGTCGGGCAACCGCAACTTCGAGGGTCGCATCTCCCCCGACGTGAAGATGAACTACCTGGCCTCCCCGCCGCTGGTCATCGCCTACGGCCTCGCCGGCACGATGGACTTCGACTTCGAGACCGACTCGCTGGGCAAGGACCACGACGGCAACGACGTCTTCCTCAAGGACATCTGGCCGTCCGCGCAGGAGATCGACGACACGATCAAGAACGCGATCAACCAGGACATGTTCCGCAAGTCCTACTCGACCGTGTTCGAGGGCGATCACCGCTGGCAGAACCTCGCCACCCCCGAGGGCGACACCTTCCAGTGGGACGAGAACTCGACGTACGTCCGCAAGGCCCCGTACTTCGACGGCATGACGATGGAGCCGGCGCCCGTCTCCGACATCTCGGGCGCCCGCGTCATGGCGCTGCTGGGCGATTCGGTCACCACCGACCACATCAGCCCGGCCGGCCCGATCAAGCCCGGCACCCCGGCCGCGCAGTACCTCGACTCCCACGGCGTGGCCCGCAAGGACTACAACTCGCTGGGGTCGCGGCGCGGCAACCACGAGGTGATGATCCGCGGCACGTTCGCGAACATCCGCCTGCAGAACCGCGTGCTCGACACCATCGGGCTCGAGGGCACGCAGGGCGGCTACACCCGCGACTTCACGCAGGAGGGCGGCCCGCAGTCGTTCATCTACGACGCCTGCATGAACTACCAGGCCGCCGGCACCCCGCTGGTCGTCCTGGGCGGCAAGGAGTACGGCTCCGGCAGCTCGCGCGACTGGGCGGCCAAGGGCACCAGCCTCCTGGGCGTCAAGGCCGTCATCGTCGAGTCCTTCGAGCGCATCCACCGGTCGAACCTGATCGGCATGGGCGTCGTCCCGCTGCAGTTCCCCAAGGGCGAGTCCTGGAAGACCCTGGGCCTCGACGGCACGGAGACCTTCGACATCGCGGGCATCACGGAGCTGAACAACGGCGTCACGCCGAAGACGGTGCACGTGACCGCGACGAAGACGGACGGCACGAAGGTGGAGTTCGACGCGGACGTCCGCATCGACACCCCCGGTGAGGCCGACTACTACCGCAACGGCGGCATCCTGCAGTACGTGCTGCGGAACATGGTCAAGAGCTAGCAGAGTCTCGACCAGTGACGGCGGGTCCGGCCCCAGCGGCCGGGCCCGCCGTCCGCGTAACGGACATCGAGTAACCGTCCCCGTTCGATCAGGAGCACCCACATGCCCAAGGTGAGCGACGATCACCTCGCCGCGCGGCGCCGCCAGATCCTCGACGGTGCGCGGACCTGCTTCGCCGAGTACGGCTACGACGGTGCGACCGTGCGGCGGCTCGAGGCCGCGACCGACCTCTCGCGCGGCGCGATCTTCCACCACTTCCGCGACAAGGACGCGCTGTTCCTGGCGCTGGCGCGCGAGGACGCCGAGCGGATGGCCGACATCGCGGCGGAAGAGGGCCTCGTGCAGGTCATGCGCGACATGCTGAGCCATCCGGAGCGCTTCGACTGGCTGGGGACCCGCCTGGAGATCGCGCGGCGGCTCAAGAACGACGGCGACTTCCGCGCGGAGTGGACCGAGCGCAGTGCTGAGCTCACCGAGGCCACGCTCCGCCGCCTGGAGCGGCAGAAGCAGCGGGGCCGGCTGCGCGACGACCTGCCGACCGACGTGATCCTCAGTTATCTCGACCTCGTGCTCGACGGGCTGGTCACCCACCTGGCCTCGGGCCGGCCGACGGCCGGCCTCGAGGCGGTCCTCGACCTGGTCGAGGAGAGCGTGCGGCGCCCCTAGCGCTTGGTCAGCGCCGGGACGAGCGCCGCGATGCCGAGTCCGAGCATCGCGATCCCCGCGAGCAGGGTCAGGTACAGGCCGATCCCGGCCGAGACGTCGACCATCGACGAGTACGTCGACGTCAGCTTCACGACATTGGCGAGGTCGTAGCCCGCGAGGCCGGTGATCCCGAGCCCCGCGACGGTGGCGACGATGCCGGAGATCAGCCGCAGCGGCACCCCCGTCGTGGTGACGACCGCCGCGGCGATCGCGACGCCGCCGGCGATGAGCGCCGCAACCAGCGTGATCCAGCCGTCGCTACCGTCGATCCCCGACGCCGAGCTGCTGATCGACGAGCCGCCGATCGTCGCCGATGCGGTGGCCCAGGGCAGGAACGCGGCGAGGATCACGAGCGCGCCGGCGCCGGCGATCAGGAACTGCAGGATCGTCGCGATGCCGCCGCTCGCCGTCGACGGTGCCGGGCCGCCCGGCCCCGTCGGACCCGGAGCGCCGAACTGCCCCGGCTGCCCGTAGGGCCCGCGTTGGCCCGCGTACTGCCCCGGCCCGCCGAACTGCTGCTGCCCGAACTGCGGCTGTCCCGGCTGCGCGTACGGGGGACCGTACTGCGGCTGCCCCGGCGGGTGCTGCGGGGCGCCCCACGGCTGTGCGGGCTGCTGCGGCGGGCCGCCGTACGGCGCGCCCTGCTGCGGGGGCCGGCCCTGGTGGGGCGCCTGGCCGCCGCCCTGCGGATAGGGGCCGCCGGGCTGGTATCCGCCCTGGTTGTAGGTCATGCGGCGAGCGTAGCCCCGTCGGCCTTGCAATCCGGTTGCCGACGCCCAAACGTGATCTTCGGTGCGGCTCAGCGCCCTTCGGGCGGCGTCGCGTAGAGGAAGACCGCGCCGCCCGGATCCTTGGCGGAGCCCATGGTGGCCCAGGGCGTCACCTCCGCCGCGCGGAGGATCTCGCCGCCCGCGGCCACGATGCGCTGCTCGGCGGCGGCGGTGTCCTCGACAGTGAGGTACACCTGCCAGAACGACGGCATGCCCTCGCCGAAGACTCCCGAGTCGAAGAGCGGCGCGGCGTCCATGATCCCGGCGACCGCCTCCTGCTCCCCCGCGCGGCCGGCGAAGACCTGGCTGTAGCGATCGGGCCCGAAGGAGCCTTCGCTGCCTCCGCTGCCGATCTCCTCCAGCGTCCATCCGAAGACGTCGCGGTAGAACCGCTTCGTCGCGTCGTAGCTGCGGCTCATGCAATCGAACCAGTACGGGGTGCCCGGCACGCCGCGCTCGACGAAGCCCTCGTGCTCCCCCGGTTCCCAGATGCCGATGGCGGCACCGACCGGGTCGATGACGAACGCGAACCGCCCCAGGTCCTCCACCGGCACGACCGGCACGACGAGCGACGCTCCCGCGTCGGTCGCGGCGCGCAGGGATGCCTTCGCGTCCTCTACCCGCAGGTACGTCGACCAGACGTCGCCGGGGCCACCGCCACCGTCGGGCGGCGACATCACGCCCGCCACCCGGTTCCCGTTCACCCGGAAGTTGCGGTAGCCGCCGAAGTCCTCGTTGGCGGGCTCCGCCTCCCAGCCGAAGACGGCGCCGTAGAACTCCACCGCCGCCTCGACGTCAGAGGTCATGAGGTCGATCCACACGGGTGCCCCCAGCGGGGCGTGGTACGCGGTCATGGCGACAACGGTGGCACACCGGGCCGACAAGTTCCAGCGTTCCTCGCACATCGAGCCGCGATCGCGATCCGGCCGTCGCACGCCGATTGCCGTGGGCGGGTGACGAACCCGATCGACACCGTCGGGCTAGATCTTGGCGACGCCCCGGGCGTCCCGATAGACCCCCGCCACGCCGCTCGCGGACATCGGGCCGGACTGGATCTTGGCGTCCGAGGCGACGACGGCCTGCAGCGTGATGCCGGCGACCAGGAAGTCGGCGACCGAACGGCGGGTGTGGTCGGCGGAGGTGACGAGCACCGCGCCGTTGCCGAAGCCGTTCTGCTGCATGAGGACCGCGGTGTTGATGGCGTTGCCCTGGGTGGAGCCCGCCTTCTCCTCGGTGTAGATCCGCGTGCCGGAGACGCCCTGCGCGAGCAGCCACTCCTTCATCGCTGCGGCCTCGGTCTTGCCGGCCTTGGGCGCGCCGCCGGTGACGACGATCGGGAACGCCGGGTACGCCTGCGCGACCGCGAGGCCCTTGGTCAGGCGCTCGACGAGGATCGGCCGCATCGCGCCGTTGTCCTCCAGGCCGAAGCCGAGGATGACGATCGCGGTGCCGGGGGCGACGCCGCCGGGCACCTGGTCGGTGAGCGGGAAGGTCAGCGCCTTGTTGACGTTGGTCATCAGCGCTACGACCTTCTGCGCCTGGTCGATCGGCATCTGATTGATGGCGGCCTGCGCGCCCGCGGTGTCGCCCGCGGCCTGGCGGTCGATTGCCTGGTTGGTCAGGGACGTCGTCGACGTCGTGGTCGACGGTGCCGCCCCCGCCGTCCCCGTCGCCAGGGTGGCGGCGACCGCAACGGCGGCCGTCAGCGAAACGATCGAGCGGAAGAAGCCAGAGACACGCATGTTGCCCTCCGTGACAAATGAGTCTATCGGTGGAAAACTACACCACTGAGTCGTGTGTTGCACACGTGAATGATGATTCGTGCCCGACACCACGCCCGGGGCACGCCGAGAGCGCCCGAGAGCCTCGGTGGATTCCTGCGGTCGGCGAGCGGCGTGTCGTCGCCGACACGCACCGAAAGTCCTGGTCAGCCCTACGAAGACGCGGGCAGCGCGACCCTGAGCTCCCCGAACACCGCCCGCGCACGGTCCGGGTAGTCGGTGATCAGGCCGTCGACCCCATCGGAGAGCAAGGCCCGCATCGTCGCGGGATCGTTGACGGTCCACGGGACGACCTTCAGGCCCAGGTCGTGCGCGTGCCGGATCAGCTCCGGCGTCGTGAAGCGCACGAAGTCCGCGTCGCCGACGCCGCCGGCCTGCGGGTCGCCCTGCACCGGCGAGACGGCCGTCAGCCCGGGGATGGTCGCCTTCGCGGCCCGCACCCAGTCGCCGCCGTAGGCGTCCACGTCGAGCCCCAGCCACGGCGAGGCGCCCGGCTTCCCCGTCTGCAGGAACTGCTCGCCGTTGGTCAGTGCGACCAGTCCGACGCCGGGCAGCAGCGGCCCGATCTCCCGCAGGGCGGTCCAGTCGAAGCTCTGGATCGTGACCTGCCGGGCGAGGCCGGAGCGCGTGATCTCCCCCGCGACCGCGCGGACGAACTCGCCGCGCGGCGCGGTCTCCGACGGTGCGCCCGCCTCCACCTTGGTCTCGATGTTCATCCGCACGGGCGAGCGTCGCGTGCGGACGAGGTCGAAGAGCTCGCGCAGTTCGGGGATGCGGGCGCCGGCCACGACCCGCTGCGAGGCGGTGACCTTCTCGTATCCGCAGTTCATCGTGCGGATCTGCGCGTAGGTCAGATCGCGGACGTACGTGCCGACGTACGGGTACTGCGGATCACCGGGCGTCGCGGGCGCGGTGTCGGCGCACTTCTTCGCGTCCACCTTCCGGTCGTGCGTGATCACGACCTTCCGGTCCTTCGTCACCTGCGTGTCCAGCTCCAGCGTCGTGACGCCGAGCCGCATCGCGGCGGAGAAGCCCTCCAGCGTCGACTCCGTCTGCAGGCCGAGCCCGCCCCGGTGCGCCTGCAGGTCGACGGTCCGCGGCACCGCGCCGGCCGGAGCCGCCCCGACCACCAGCGCGAGAGACAGAGCGATGATCGTCGGACGCCGCAGGTTCATGAACCGCACGCTAGGCCGCCACGGTGAACCCGACCTGTCCGCGACATGAAGGGCTCCCCGATACACTGGACCGTCGCATACGCAAGGGGAGGTACACGATGGCGCAGTCGGCCGCGCAGCTGTACGCCGCGTTCACGGACAACGCCGACAACGACGTCGCGCTCCGCCTGCTCCGCTCCCCCCACGCCGTCGCCTACCTGGCGCTGATGGCGGCGCGGCTGGGCACGGGCCCCGTCGACGCGGAGGAGCTGGGCGACGCGCTCACCGTCGACCTGCAGTCCCTGCAGAGCCACTTCACCGAGCGCGCGCGACCGGTCCCCGCCGGCCCGGACGTCCTGGACAGCTGGGTCAAGGCCGGCTACGTCTCGCGCACGCTCGACGACACGGACCGCGAGGTCATCCAGCTCACCCGGGGCGCCACGACGGCCCTCGGCCAGGTGCAGGCCGTGTCGCTGGACCGCAACGTCGCCACCGAGACCGCGCTCGAGCTGGTCACGGCCCGGTTGTCAGCGGTCGCGGTCACCGTCAGCGCCGATCCCGACGACCACCTCCGCGCCCTCGACCAGCAGATCGCCGAGCTCACCCAGCGTCGCGAGGCCCTGCGTCAGGGACTCATCCCCGAGTACGACCGCGACAAGGTGGTCGACGACCTCAAGATCGTCAGCTCGCTCGCCGAGCGCATGCCGGCCGACATCCTCGGCTACGGCGAGAAGCTCCGCGAACACACCCGCGCCCTCCTCACCCACGGCCTCGACGCCTCCGATTCGAGCGAGGCGGAGGCCTACGCGAAGACGCTCCAGCGCCTTTTCGACGGCCACGACGAGCTCGCGAACACGCCCGAGGGCAAGGCCTTCGACGCGTTCTACACGCTGCTCTCCGACCACCGCCTGCGCCGCCAGCTCGAGACGTCCGTCGCGTCCGTCGTGCACGAGGTGGAGCTGCCGGACGACCTCCGCGACTCCCTCACCGGCTTCCTCGACCGCATGTGGATGCAGGTCCAGCGCGTCGACGAGATCCGCGGCCAGGTGTATCGCCGCATCAACACCTTCGTCAAGGACGGCGACTTCCTGCAGTACCAGTCGCTGCGCGCCCGCATCACCGAGGCGCAGCGCGCGGCCGTCGACGCCTTCGATGCGGCCTCCGCCGGCCGCGACACCGGCCTCGCCGTCCCCATGTCGGCCGTCGACACCAGCTCCGTCGGCGCCCTGCGCTTCCACGACGGCGTGGTCACCCTGCCGCCCGAGGTGCGCGAGACCTCCGGCGAGTTCACCATCGACCCCGCCCGCCTCGTCGGCCGGGAGGCGATCGACTGGGACGCGCTCGCCTCCGCCATCAATCAGCAGGTCAGCGCGTCCGACGGTGCCGACATCACCGACGTCCTCTCCGCGATCGACGCTCCCCGCGCGGGCGACGTCGTCGGCGTCTGGTCGCTCGGCGCGCGGTACGGCACCGTCGACGAGGACCGCCTGGTCACCGTCGTCGCGCACACCCAGCGCGGGCCCCGCGAGATGACGGTGCCGCACGTCGCCTTCGCCGCCGCGCTCCCGCCCCTGACCCCCGCCTCGGCCGCGCCCGAGCCCACCACGCTGTTCGAGCAGGAGTGACATGACCGACGAATCGCTCGACGCCGCACTGGACATCGCGGACGACGTGCTCCCCGAGATCGACCTCGCCGACTTCAGCATCGCCGACGACGAGGCGATCACGTCGCTGCGCGGCGCCGACACGGCGCCCCGCTTCGACGGCGACACCTCCGCCCTGCCGAACTCGGTCTGCTACGCGCTGCAGGAGCTGATCGCGGCGCCGCACGTCTCGTCGCGGTCGAAGAACTGGGCCGTCATCGAGGCCGAGGAGACGCTGCTGCGCAGCCGGCTCTCCGAGCTGAACCTGCTGCTGGAGATCAACCGCGAGACCAAGCACGCCTTCACCCGCCAGGTCAGCGAGAACGACCCCCGGCAGCGGAATCTGCTGCGCGCGCAGAGCCTCTCGCTCGCCGCGTCGGTGCTGGCGCTGTTCCTGCGCCTCAAGCACCTGTCCAGCCCGGACGAGACGGCGGTCGTGGAGCGGCAGGAGATGATCGACCACCTGCTGACCTTCCGTCCCGCGCGCGACACCGACGAGGCCGGCTTCGTGAAGAAGGCCGACGCCGCGATCAACCAGCTGGAGACCCGCCGGCTGATCCGCCGCGTCGGCACCAGCGACCGGTACGCCGTGCACTCGGTGATCGCCTCCCTGCTCACCCCCGAGCAGGTGGACCTGTACACCGCCGCCTACCGCGACCTTGCCAGCACCGATCAGGATTTGGGCGAGGCCGCGGCCCCCGTCGACGGACTCGAAGAGCCGGACGGCGAGGACGGCACCGTCGAGCCGGAGAACGACACCGAGCCCGAGAACGAGACGCAGGAGCAGCAGTGACCCGCAAGCATCTCGGCCAGTACCGTCTCACCCGCCTGCAGGTGGTCAACTGGGGCACCTTCGACGGCTACAAGGACTTCCCCATCGACGAGCGGGGCGTGATCCTCACCGGCCCGTCGGGCTCGGGCAAGAGCTCGCTGATGGACGCGCACTCGGTGGTGCTGCTGCCCACCTACGACCAGTCCTTCAACGCCTCCGCCGACATGACGGCGAAGGGCGCCAAGCGCGCCGCCCGCTCCATGGCGGACTACGTGCGCGGCGCATGGTCGGTCAACGACGACGAGCACCAGCAGTCCAAGGTGCAGTACCTACGCGGCGATTCGGCCACCTGGTCGGCCGTCGCCGCGACCTACGACAACGGTGCGGGCAACGTCACCACGGCCGTCGCCGTGAAGTGGTTCCCGGGCAGCGGCACCGACGGTGCTTCGCTCAAGTCCTGGTACCAGATCCACTCCGGCGCTTTCGATCTCCTGGACCTACAGGAGTGGGCGACCGCCGGCTTCGACACCCGCGGCTGGCGCTCGCGGCACAGCGGCGTGGAGTCATTCGACACCCAGGCGGCGTACCAGGACGCGCTGCGCCGCCGGGTCGGCATCGGCACCTCCTCCGCCGCGCTCGCGCTGCTCGGCAAGGCGAAGGCCATGAAGAACGTCGGCGACCTCGACGCCTTCATCCGCACCTACATGCTGGACCGGCCGCAGACCTATGCCCGCGCCGAGCGCCTGGTGGAGAACTTCACCCAGCTCGACGAGGCCTACCGGGCCGCGGCGCGCGCCGAGGCGCAGGAGAAGGTGCTGCGGCCGATGCCGGAGGCCTACGAGAAGTACCGCTCCGCCACCGTCGGGACGACCCGCGCGGCCGACCTGCTCGGCGCGCCCGTGCGGTCCTATCTGCGCGGGCACAAGCTGCGGCTGCTGCAGGAGCAGATGGACCGGATCGAGGGCGAGCGGGCCGGCGTCGACGCGCAGATCGCCCGCTGGGAGGACCGCGCCGAGGAGCGCAAGATCCGCTACAACGACCTGCTGCACCGGCTCCGGCAGGAACAGGGCGAGGTCGGCGTGCTCGAGGCCGAGCTCCAGTCGCGCGAGCTGCAGACCCAGGCCCGCCAGCGCGCCTACGAGCGCTTCGCCGCCGCGGTCGAGAAGCTCGGCGAGCGCGCGCCGGAGTCGGCGGAGGAGTTCGCCGCGCTGCGCGAGCAGGTCCCCGGGATCCGCGACCGCGCGACCGAGGCCGCCGAGGCCCTCGCCGGGCGCGTGCACTCCGCGTACACGGACGAGTCCGACGCGCGCCGCGCCGTCGAGTCCGTGGACGACGAGCTCTCCGTTCTCGACCGCCGCGCCTCGCTGCTGCCGCCCGCGCTGCTGGACCAGCGCGACGTGATCGCCCGCGCCACCGGTGTTCCCGCGGAGGATCTCCCGTACGCGGCGGAGCTCATCGACGTCGAGCCCGCGGAGCAGGCGACGTGGGCCGGCGCGGCCGAGCGCGTGCTGCGTCCGCTGGCCACGACGCTGTTGGTCCCCGCCGAGCACCAGCGCGCCGTCGCCGACTACGTCAACGCCCACCGCGTCCAGGGCGTGCTCACGTACCAGGTGGTCGACGGTGCCGACCCCACCCGCCCGGATCCCGGCTCCCTGGCCGCCAAGCTGACGGTGGACACGTCGACCGAGGCCGGACGGTGGCTGTCCGGCGCGGTCGCGCGCGCCGCGCGGCACACCTGCGTGGACTCCCCCGCTGAGCTGGAGCGCCACGAGCAGGCCGTCACCGCCGAGGGCCTGGTGAAGAACGCGGGCGGCCGGTTCCGCAAGGACGACCGCCGCGCCGTCGCGGACCGCTCGCAGTGGGTGCTCGGCACCAACACGGGCAGCAAGCGCGAGGCGCTGCAGCGCCGCCGCGACGAGCTGGCCGCCGTGCACGCCAAGGCCGCCGAGGCGTCGGCGACGCTGCGCGACGACCTCGCCGAGCACAAGGCCGTCGCCGACAGCGCCGCCGGCGTGCTGGGCTACACGTCGTGGGCCGAGCTGGACCACTGGGCGGCGAAGGCCGAGGCCGAGGAGCTGGCCGACCGGATCTCCGACGCCCGCTCCGGCAACGCCGACCTCGGGGAGCTGGAGCTGCAGGCCGACAACGCCTACGGCGAGCTGGCCGAGGCGCAGACCCGCATCGGCGCCCTGACCGAGACCATGAACCGCGCCGGCACCGAGTTCGACGACCTCCTCGCCGAGTTCGAGAAGATCGACGCCGAGAGCGCCCCGAAGCTGACGAGCGAAGACGAGGATTTCCTCGCGACCGCGCTGTGGCACCTGCTCACCGCCGACGAGGCGAAGCCCCGGCGGCTCACCCTCGACTCCTTCGGCGAGGTCCGTGCCGACCTCCGCGCCGAGCTGGAGCGGCAGCAGGCCGCCGCGACCGCCGAGCGGGACGCCGCCGAGGCGCGCATCGTCCGCACCGCCGAGCAGTTCCTCCGCGAATGGCCGGACGCCTCGACGGAGCTGTCCGCCGACGTCGCGTCCGCCCCGGACTTCGTGGCGGTGCACGAGAACCTCGTCGCGCACGGTCTCGCCGCCGCCACGGAGAAGTTCCGGCGGCTCATCACGACCGACGTCAGCCACTCGGTGTCGAACCTGTTCAAGGAGGTCGACGACACGCACCGGGCCATCACCCGCGGTATCGCCGACGTCAACGCGGGCCTGCGCCGGGTGGAGTTCAACGAGGGCACCTACCTGCAGATCGCCTACGCCGCCCGGCCCACGCCGGAGGCGACGGAGTTCGCGAAGATGGTCGACGAGATGGTGCGCGACGCCCCCGCCGCGAAGCGCGCCGAGCCGGCGGCGATGGCCGCGCAGTTCAAGCGGATCCGCGGCCTGGTGCTGCGCCTGACGGGCGACGACCCGGAATCGCGCCGATGGACGGAGAACGTCCTCGACGTGCGCACGGGCTACTCCTTCTACGGCAAGGAGAACGCCGTCGGCGCCGAGCCGGACGCCCCCGCGGTGGTCACCTACCGCAACACCGCCACGAACTCCGGCGGCGAGCAGGAGAAACTGGTCGCGTTCTGCCTCGCGGCGGCGCTGAGCTTCGCCCTGGGCAGCCACGGCATCGACGGGTCGAACGAGCCCGCGTTCGCGCCGCTCATGCTCGACGAGGCCTTCAGCAAGTCGGACGAGCGCTTCTCGGCGCAGTCGCTACGGGCGTTCGAGCAGTTCGGCTTCCAGCTCCTCATCGCCGCCCCGATCCGCATGGTCGGCATCGTCGAGCCCTTCATCGGGCAGGTGATCCTGGTGGACAAGCAGGTCACGCCCGACGGTGCCCGCTCGGACGCCCGGTACGCCACGTTCGGCGAGCTCGCCCCGTCGCGCTGATCAGTCCGCCGCCCTGGCGGCGGCGGGCCACGTGCGTCAGTCCGCGGCGCCGGCCCGGTGCGCCCGTGGCGAGCGCCCGAACCGCCGGCTGAAGGCGGTGCTGAACGCGCTCGCCGAGCCGTAGCCGACGGAGTCGGCGATGAACGCGATCCCGCGGCCGGCCCAGCGCGGATCGGTGAGCCGGTCCCGGGCCAGCTCCAGGCGCTCGCCGCGCACGGCGTCGGAGAAGGTCTCGCCGGTACGGGAGAGCACCGCCTGGATGTGCCGCGCCGACCAGCCGACCGCCGCCGCGACGCCCGCCAGGCTCAGGTCCCGCTCCGTGGCGTGGGCGCGCACGTGCCGCAGAACCGCGGCCCGGACGTCGTCGTCCGCGGCGCCGGCACCGTCGGCCTCCCCGCTGGCGGCGAGGCAGAACAGATCCACGGCGCGGTCACACGCGGCGTCGAACTCGGCCGCCGTGAGCTGCTCCCGCTCGTCGATCAGCGCCGCCGCGAGGTCCCGGGTGACGCGGCCCAGGCCGCGGCCGCCGCGCAGCCGCACGCCCTCCTTGGAGACCGCGCCGAGTGTGCGCGAAACCCGGTGCTCGGGGATGAGGAGGGCCAGCGCGGAGGCGTCGTCCTCGTGCGCGAGCACGAACGGCGAGTCGATGGAGACCAGCACCATCTCCCCCGGCATGAGGGCGCCCTCGGTGACGTCGCCGCCCACGTGCAGCGCGCCCTTCAAGGGCATGAACAGCTCGTAGTGTCCGCGCGGGTCGTTGCGGATGCCGCGCGCGTCGCGGCGCACGTGCTCGCGCTGGCTGGTCCAGGAGACCAGTTGGTACTCGTCGGTGCGCTGGCGCAGAACGTCGCCGCGGTAGCCGTCGCCGTCGAAGGAGATGTCGAACTCGCCGTGGACGCCGCTGCACCAATCCCGCCACGCTCCGTGCGCGCGGGAGCCGGTGAGGCGCCGCTCGGCCCCGGTGACCAGGCCGTCGATCGTGTACGGCACGCCCTGCTCCTCCCTCCCCGCGGCGCGTGCGCCTGCGCGAAAGAACCGTGCGCGCGGGCGAACGTTCCGCCGCCGCGCGCTTCCTACCTTCGATTGTGACACGCGTCACCGCCGGAAGAGCCCGGCGCACCGTCGAACCAGGAGGACCGATGACCGAACAGACCGTGACCGCGCCCGACCTCGGCGACCTGCTCGCGCAGGCACCGTCGAACTGGGGCAAGTGGGGCCCGGACGACGAGGTGGGCTCGCTCAACTACCTCGGCCCGGAGCAGGCGATCGCAGCCGCGGCGCTGGTGCGCAGCGGCAAGGTCTTCACCCTGCAGCGACTGATCGGCGACCCCAAGGGCGACCCCGTGTGGCCCGGCCGCAGCCCGGCGGTGCGCACGCAGATCATGGACGAGGCGAGCTGGGACGGCGCGGAGGCGCCGCAGTTCCCCGGCGGCCTGCACTACGCCGACGACAAGATCGACGCCTTCCTGCAGGGGTCCACGCAGTACGACGCGCTGGGCCACGTCTGGTACGACGGCAAGCTGTGGAACGGCTACGACGCCCGCACGACGGTCGGCGGCATGGACGTGGCGAGCGTGGAGCCGATCGCGCAGCGCGGCGTGGTGGGCCGCGGCGTGCTGCTCGACATGGCGCGCTTCCGCGGCAAGGAGCACCTCGACACCGCGGAGACCTTCGACCACACCGACCTCGAGGCCTGCGCCGCCGCGCAGGGCGTCGAGCTGCGGCCGCGCGACGTGCTGCTCATCCGCACCAACTACCTGCAGCTCTTCTTCGAGCTCGGCGACGCCTTCTACGAGGGCTTCTGCGAGCCCGGCCTGCAGTACAGCCCCGAGCTGGTGCAGTGGTTCGCCGACAACGAGATCCCGAACCTGGTGACCGACACCATCGCCAACGAGGTCACGACGGACCAGAACAACGGCGTCGCGCTCACCCTGCACTGCGCGCTGATGCGCAACCTCGGCGTGGTCTTCACGGAGATCACCGACCTCGAGGCCCTGGCCGCGGACTGCGCCGCCGACGGCGTCTACGAGTTCATGTACACCGCCGCCCCGCTGAAGATCGCGCAGGGCAGCGGCGCGCCCGTCAACCCGGTCGTGGTGAAGTGAGCACCGTGACGGGATCCGCGCAGCGCCCCTGGGTGGGCCGGTACGAGTCGCTGCCCGCGGAGGTGGACATCACCGTCGACAGCGCGCTCGACATGTTCCGAGCGGGCGTCGCGAGCCATCCCGACCAGGCGGCGATCCGCTACTTCGACGGGACCATCACCCGTCGGGAGCTCGACGCGCTGACGGACGCGCTGGCGGCGGGACTGATCGCGGAGGGCTTCGCGCCCGGCGACCGGCTGGCGCTCTACCTGCAGAACGTGCCCCAGTTCGTGATCGGGATGGTCGCGGCGTGGAAGGCCGGCGGGTGCACCGTGTCGATCAACCCGATGAGCCGCGCCCGCGAGCTCGAGAACCTGCTCCTCGACTCCGGCGCGACCGCGCTCCTCGCGCTCGACGACCTGTACGAGGACGTCGCGCGCGACGTGGTGCCCGGCACCGCGGTCCGCACGGTACTCACCACCAGCGGCCTCGACCTGCAGACCCGCGCCGACCCCCGGCTGTTCCCCGGACCCCGTCGGGCGACGCCGGACGGGGCGACGGACCTGCTGGAGTTCATCGCGGCGCACCGCGGTGAGGTGCCGCCGCCCGTCTCCCCCGAGCCCGGCGACACCGCCTTCCTCACGTACACGTCGGGGACCACCGGGAAACCGAAGGGCGCGATCAATACCCACCGCAACGTGGTCTTCACCGCCACCGTCTACCGGGACGCGGCGAAGTTCGCGCCCGGCAGCGACGCGGCGGTACTGGCGATCGCTCCGCTGTTCCACATCACGGGCCTCATCGGACACATCGCGCTGAGCATGCTCGCCCCGATGCCGATGATCCTGGCGTACCGCTTCGACCCCGCGGTGATGCTGGAGACGATGCGCGAGCACCGCCCCACCTGCACGATCGGCGCGGTGACGGCGTTCAACGCGCTGCTCAACCATCCCGACTACGACCGGGACGCGTTCGCCTCGCTCGCGTCGGTGTACTCGGGCGGCGCGCCGATCTCCCCGACGGCCGCGCGGCGCTTCGCCGAGGCCACGGGCCGGCCGCTCCACAACGCCTACGGGCTCACCGAGACCACGAGCCCGATGACGGTCTCGCCGTTCGGCGTGGAGATCCCCGTCGACCCGGACTCGGGCGCGCTGTCGGTCGGGTTACCGGCCCCGTCGACGGTGGTGCGGATCGTCGGGGACGACGGTGCCGACCTCCCGCTCGGGGAGATCGGCGAGATCGTCGCCGAGGGGCCGCAGGTGGTCGCCGGGTACTGGAACAAGCCCGAGGAGACCGCGGCCGGGATCCCCGGCGGGGCGCTGCACAGCGGCGACGTGGGCTTCATGGACGAGCGCGGCTGGGTGTTCATCGTGGACCGCAAGAAGGACATGATCAACGCCTCGGGCTACAAGGTGTGGCCGCGCGAGGTCGAGGACGTGCTGGCCGAGCACCCGGCGGTCCGCGAGGCGGCCGTCGTCGGCGTCCCCGACGAGATCCGGGGCGAGACGGTGCGGGCCTTCGTCAGTCTCATGCCCGGCGGCGAGGTCACGCCGGAGGAACTCATCGCGCACTGCCGCGAGCGGATGGCCGCGTACAAGTACCCGCGCGACGTGCGGATCGTCGCGGAACTGCCGAAGACGGTGACCGGAAAGATCCTGCGCCGCGAGCTCCGCGACGCCTGACCGCGCACGGTCCGCCACCCGGCGGTGGCGGACCGGCGGCGGGCCCGGCGGCCGCGGAACTGCTATACAGAGCGCATGGCCTCGGTCGTCGCGCTCAACGCCCACCCGGACGACGAGACGCTGCTCGCGGGCGGAACCCTCGCGCGGTTCGCGACGGAGGGGCACCGCGTCGTGATCGTGGTCGCCACCGACGGGATGATGCGCGGCGACGACGAGCCCGAGCCCCGACGACGGCTCGACGAGTTGTCCGCAGCCGCCGCGGAACTGGGCGTCCACGAGGTGCGCTGGCTCGGCTACGCCGACAGCGGGCACGGCGGGGAGCTGTACCCGGACCCTCCCGGCCGGGTGCGGCTCGTCCGCGCCGGCGTCGAGGAGCCCGCCGAGCGGCTCGCGGCGATCGTGCACGAGGTCGCGGCCGACCTGCTGCTCGGCTCCGACGAGGCCGGCGGCTACCGGCACCGGGACCACCTCGCCGTGCACCACATCGCGCGCCGCGCAGCGGAACTCACCGGCGTCCGACTCGTGGAGGCGACCGCGCCGCGCGAGTCGATCCTGCGCGTCCTCGCGATCGCGGTCCGACTCCGGTTCCTGCGGCCGGGGCATCTCGAGCAGGCGCGTACCTGGTTCACGCCGGCGGCGCAGATCACGCACCGCGTGGATGTGCGCAGGCACGTCGCGGCCAAGCAGCGCGCGCTCGCCGCCCACCGGTCGGAGATCGCGAAGTCGGGGACCGTCGCACGGATCCTGCGACTCGTGCTGCGCCTGCCCGCGTGGGTGCTCGCACCGCTGGTCGGCACCGAGTACTACCTGGAGCCGGCGGGCGCCACGTCGCCGGAGGACCGGCTCCTCTGACCCGCATAGATCAACTGATCTACAATTAGATCATGCGATCTTCGGAGACCTTCACCGAGCAGGCCCGGCGCGCCCAGATCACGGCATGCGCCATCGAGGCCATCGCCGAACTCGGCTACGCACAGGCCTCCGTCCGCAAGATCGCCGACCGCGCCGGCGTCGCGATGAGCGTCGTGCTCTACCACTTCGGCGACAAGGACAGCCTCATCGCGGCCGTGGTCTCCGAGTGCTACCGCACCCTGTTCGAGGTCATGGTCCCCGCCGTCGACGCGGCGCAGACCGCCGCGGGCAGGCTCGAGGCCCACATCCGCGCGCACCTCGGCTACCTCGAGACCCACCCCGCGCACCAGGTCGCGATCACCGAGATCGGCAACGGCTTCCGTGGCAAGGGCGGGGTCCGGCTGTGGGACCTGCCGGTCGACCCCGACCTCGACACCGATCGCGCGCGCGTCGAGCTGGAGGTGATCCTCGGTGACGGCGTCGACACCGGCGAATTCCGCCCGCTCAACCCCACGTCCATCGCGTCCGCCGTCCGCGGGGCCATCGGCAACGCCATGTTCAGCCGGATCGTCGACCCCGCCTTCGACCTGAACGGCTACGCCGACGACCTCGTCGACGCCTTCCTCCGCGCGTGCGCACCCTGACCCCACCGAATCGAGGCACACCATGGCCCACGTCCTGATCGCCACCTACGGCTCCCGCGGCGACACGATGCCGCTCGCCGGGCTCGGCCTGCGCCTGCAGCGCGCCGGCCACATCGTCACCATCACCACCAACACCGAACTCGCCGTCGAGACCGCGGACCTCGGCCTCGACGCCCGCGCGATCGACATCGACCTCGGCGAGGCCTCCGGCGAGCCCACACTCAAGGATGCGATGGCCCTGGTCAAGCCGTCCGGGATCCGGCAGCTCAGCCGCGCCCTCCTCGCCGCCGTCGACGACGTCCCCGCCGACGTCGTGCTCATGACGCCCTTCGCCGAACCCGCGGGCCAGGCGCTCGCGGAGGCGCGGGGCATCCCGGGGATCCTCCTTCGGCTACAGCCGATCTCCGCCACCCGCGCGTTCCCGCCCAGCCTGATCGGCGCGTGGTCGGCGGGCGGCGCACTCAATCTCGCGGCGGGCCGGGCCGCCGAACGCACCGTCGACGCCCTGTACAACGGCATGATCGCCGACCTGCGCCGCGATCTCGGGCTCCCGCGGCGCTCGGCCCACCGGCTCCGGCGCGGCCGCGCGGCGGCGGGCCAGCCCATCCTCGGCGGCTGGTCCCCCGCTGTCCTGCCCCGTCCCGCCGACTGGCGCCCCGGCATCGACGTCACCGGCTACTGGTGGTCCCCCGAACCGGAGGGCTGGGCACCGTCGAGCGAGCTCGAGTCCTTCCTCGCCGACGGTCCGCCGCCCGTCCTCATAGGCCTCGGCTCGCTCATGGTCGACACCGCCGAGCGCGACCGCCTCTCCGCGGTCCTCGACGAGGCGCTAGCCCGCGCCGGGGTCCGTGGCATCGTCCAGGCGGGCGGCGCCGGGCTGCGCGTCCCGGACCGCGCCGACGTCCTGAACATCGGTGCCGCCCCGTACTCGTGGCTGTTCCCGCGCCTCGCCGCCGTCGTGCACTCGTGCGGGGCGGGCACGACCGCCTCGGCCCTGCGCGCCGGCGTCCCGACGGTGCCGCTCCCCTCGCCCGGCGCGGACCAGTTCTTCTGGGCCCACCGCATCCACGCGCTCGGCGCGGCGACCGCCCCGATCCCCCGGACCGAGGTCACGGTTTCCACCCTCGCCGACGCGATACGTGCCGCCGTGGACGATGCCGCCTTCCGCACCGCCGCCGGCGCCCTGAGCAGCGCGATCACGGCCGAGAACGGGGCCTCGGCGGTACTCGCCGCGGTCGATCGGGCCATAACGATCTCGTAACACGGCTAACGGAATCCGCGCCGCGTCGCGATCTCCCTCATGTCGGCGGACATCGCCGCAGGGGGAATCACCACGAGGAGGACGCGATGCGGAACACGACGCGGAGGAACCGGATCCGAGGCGCGCTGGCGCTGCCGGCGGCACTCATCCCGATACTGGGCCTGGTGCCCGCCGTCGCGGGCGCCGAGCCGACCACGCCGGCGCCGGCGCCGGTCACGACCCAGGCGCCGGCCACCACGACGACACCGCCGGTGCCCACTCCGACCCCGACAACCACGACTCCGGCCCCGAAGCCGACCACCCCGTCGCCGACGATCACGCTCCCGGCCACGCCCGCGCCGACCACCACGACGCCACCGCAGGGACCGCCCGGGCGGCTCACCGTGGGCGCCGTGCAGATCATCGACGCGAAGACGCAGGGCGTCGGCGTCCCCGGAGCGACGGTGCGCGTCCAGGGCTGCTCCGGCGGCCCCGCCGCGACGCTGTCCCACGGCGGCGCGACGACGGTGACCGGACCCTGCGTCCGCGCCACCATGGAGAACGTGCCGACAAACTGGCACCTCGTCTCCCCCTCGGTGCAGACCAAGACGTCGGCCTCGGGTCGCGTCGACTTCCTCTTCAGCCTGGAGCGCGGCGGCATCGTCCCGCCGACGTCGACCACGCCGCCGCCGAACCGCACCGTCCGCTTCACGCTCGCCGCCCGCGACCAGGACGGCCGGGGCGTCGCGTCGGAGTACGCCGTCGCCGAGTGCGACACCTGGCGGCCGCTGGGCGGCGCGCGCACCGACAGCGCCGGTAACGGCGGGGGCGCCTTCCCCCGCGACTGCGTCAGCGTCGTGCTCACCGCGTGGCCGTCCTCGTGCGTCCTGCTCGGCCCGAACGCCTACTCCCGCGTCGAGGGCAACGGCGTCAACCGGCTCGCGTTCCGCTTCCGTTGCGGCGTCACGATCCCGCCCGGCGAGGTCGAGACCAACGGCACGCTGGTCAAGACCGACCGCATCACCGGTGCCCCGCTCGCGGGCGCGTCCTTCGTCATCGCCCGCTGCGGCTCCGACGAGGCCGTCCGCGCGGTGACGACGGGCGAGAACGGCGTCGCCGCCTTCTCGCTCCCCTCGGGCTGCTACCGCGCCACCGAGACCGCCGCCCCCGCGGGCTACGTCCGCGACGCCGCGGCCGTCGCGTTCGAGGTGCGCCTGACGCCGCAGTTCCAGGTGCGCGTGACGAACTCGAAGATCGGTGCCGGCCCCGTGGTCCGCAACCCCGGCGTCCGTGTCCCGATCGCGTCGATCCCGTCCGGACGGACGCTCTGATGCTGCGCCGCACGTCGTCGCTCGTGGTCGCCGCCGCGGCGGTGCTCGCCCTCGCGGGCTGCGGGAGCACCGTCGCGGGGACGGCGGCGGCCCCGTCGTCGAACCCGAGCGCGCAGAGCGACCTCCGGCCCCCGGTGAGCGCGACGGCGGCCGAGCCGACCACACCGGTCGCCGTCAGCGTCGACGGGGCGCAGGCCCCGATCGACGCCGTCGCCACCGACTCCCAGGGAGCCCTGTACCCGCCGACGGACGTGAGCCGCGTCGGCTGGTGGGTCGACTCGGCGCTGCCGGGATCCGGCGCGGGTTCGGTCGTCGTGACGGGCCACGTCGACGACGCCCGGCAGGGCGCGGGCTACGCGAAGCGGTTCTCCGGCCTCGCCCGCGGCGACGAGGTCACGCTCACCGGTAAGGACGGGGCGGCGGTCCGATACCGCGTCACCCGCACCGCGTCCGTCAATAAGGGCGTCCTCCCGACGGACGACCTCAACCGCCTCGACGGCCCGGAGACGCTGATCCTCGTCACCTGCGGCGGGAAGTTCATCGGCCCGCCGATGGGCTACGAGAACAACGACCTCGTCTACGCGGAGCGCGCCTGACCGTCCCGCGGCTAGTGTCGACAGCATGCGTATCGACCTGAGCGGGCGGACCGCCCTCGTGACCGGATCCACCCAGGGCATCGGCCTCGCCATCGCGGTGGGCCTCGCGCGGGCGGGAGCGCGGGTCGGGATCAACGGACGGTCCGAGGGCCGGGTCGACGGTGCCATCGCCGCGATCCGGGCGGAGGTGCCGGGCGCCGAGCTCGTGCCCGTCGTCGCCGACGTCACCGTCGAGGTCGAGGCGGAGCACGCGGTCTCCGAACTCGGCGTGGTCGACGTGCTGGTCAACAACCTGGGCGTGTTCGGCGCCGAGGACCCCCTCGAGGTCACCGACGACGAGTGGCGCCGCTACTTCGACGTCAACGTGCTCGCCGCGGTGCGCCTGACCCGGCTGCTGCTGCCCGGCATGATGGACCGCGGCTGGGGGCCGCGTACTCAACATCGCCAGTGACTCCGCCATCGTCATCCCCGCCGAGATGATCCACTACGGCGTGTCCAAGACCGCGCTGCTCGGCGCGTCCCGCGGCTTCGCCAAGGCGGCGGCGGGCACCGGCGTCACCGTGAACTCGGTCATCGCCGGACCGACGCACACCGGCGGCGTGGAGGACTTCGTCTACCAGCTCGTGAGCCGCGACCTGCCGTGGGAGGAGGCGCAGCGCGAGTTCATGCGCCTGCACCGCCCGCAGTCGCTGATCCAGCGCCTCATCGAGCCCGAGGAGATCGCCAACATGGTGGTCTACCTCAGCTCGCCGCTCGCCTCGGCGACCACCGGCGGCGCCGTCCGCGTGGACGGCGGCTACGTCGACTCGATCCTGCCCTGACCGGCACCCACAACGGCCCCGTCGGGCACCGGGTCAGGCGAGCTCGATGAGCTCCTGGTACTCGGCGTTCCAGTGGTCCTCGGTGCCGTCGGGCAGCAGGATCACCCGCTCCGGGTTGAGCGCCTCGGCGGCGCCCGGGTCGTGCGTCACCAGGACGACGGCGCCCTCGTAGGAGCGCAGCGCCTCGAGCACCTGCTCGCGGCTGACGGGGTCCAGGTTGTTGGTCGGCTCGTCGAGCAGCAGCACGTTCGCGGCCGAGGAGACCAGCCCGGCGAGGGCGAGCCGAGTCTTCTCACCACCGGACAGCGTGCCGGCGGGCTGCTCGAGCTGCGGGCCGGTGAACATGAACGCACCCAGCAGGCCGCGTAGGTCCTGCTCCCCCGCGTCCGGCGAGGCGTGCCGGATGTTGTCCCAGACGGACGCCTCGTCGTCGAGCGTGTCGTGCTCCTGCGCGAAGTAGCCGATCTTCAGGCCGCGCCCCGGCTCGAGCCCGCCCGTATCGGGCGTCTCGACGCCCGCCAGCAGCTTGAGCAGGGTCGTCTTGCCCGCGCCGTTGAGCCCGAGGACGACGACGCGGGAGCCCTTGTCGATCGCGAAGTCGACGCCGGTGAAGATCTCCAGCGAGCCGTAGGTCTTGGTGAGGTTCTTGACCATGAGCGGCGTCTTGCTGCAGGGGGCCGGCGCGGGGAACTTGATCCGCGCCGTCTTGTCCTCGACCCGCACGTCGTCGAGCTCGCTCATCATGCGCTCGGCACGCCGCAGCATGTTCTGGGCCGCGACCGCCTTGGTGGCCTTCGCCCCCATCTTCGCGGCCTGCACCCGCAGGGCGCCCGCCTTCTTCTCGGCGTTGGCGCGCTCACGGCGCCGGCGCTGCTCGTCGGTGGCGCGGGCGTCGATGTACTTCTTCCAGCCCATGTTGTAGACGTCGGCCTCGCCGCGCACCGCGTCGAGGAACCACACCCGGTTGACGACGTCCGCGAGCAGGTCCACGTCGTGGCTGATCACGATGAGCCCGCCGTCGTGGTTCTGCAGGAACGTGCGCAGCCAGCCGATGGAGTCGGCGTCCAGGTGGTTGGTCGGCTCGTCGAGCAGCAGCGTCGTGTCCGACTTGCCGCCGGAGCCGTCCGACGCCGCGAACAGGATACGGGCGAGCTCGACACGGCGGCGCTGGCCGCCGGACAGGGTGCGCAGCGGCTGCTCCAGCACCCGCTCGGGCAGGGCCAGGCTGTTGCAGATCCGGGCGGCCTCGGACTCCGCGGCGTAGCCGCCGAGCGAGGAGAAGCGCTCCTCGAGGTTGCCGTACTTGCGCACCGCGGTGTCCAGCTCGTCGCCGACCAACTCGCCCATGCGCACCTGCTGCTTGGCCATCTGCGCGACGATCTGGTCGAGCCCGCGCGCCGAGAGGACGCGGTCCTTCGCGAGCACGTCGAGGTCGCCCTCGCGCGGGTCCTGGGGCAGATAGCCCACGTCGCCGGAGGAGATGATGCGGCCCGCGTAGGGCTCGCCCTCGCCGGCGAGGATGCGCATGGTGGTCGTCTTGCCGGCGCCGTTGCGGCCGACGAGGCCGATCCGGTCGCCCGCCTGCACGCGCAACTGGTCGCCGGGCGCGGTCAGCAGGGTGCGGACGCCGGCGCGCACTTCGAGGTCGGTCGCGGTGATCACAACGGTCCAGCCTACCGGTCGGACGGTCCGGTTCTCACCTCGGTTTCAGCGGTGGTGACCGCGCTCACGGAAGTGTCGGGACGTGCCGGGACCCAATCGTCACCGTGCCGCACCGCGCCGGTCATGGACGACGATCCGTCGCGTTCGATCCGCCTTGGCCTCGTACAGCGCCGCATCCGCCACCGCGATCGCCTGGGACAGCAGTGCAGGATCGAGGCCGTGCGTGACAGTGACCCCGATGCTTCCGGCGATCCGTGGCGGCCCAGCAGCGGATACGACCAGGGCGTGCAGATCGTCGACGAGTACCGCGGCGGCGTCGGCCTCCCCCGTGCCCACGACGAGGAACTCGTCTCCTCCCATCCGGGCGAGCAACGGCCGACCACGGACGCCACTCCGGAGCAGGTGCGCGGTCTCGATGAGTTTCTCGTCGCCCGCAAGGTGTCCGTGGGCGTCGTTGAATTCCTTGAACCCGTCGAGGTCCAGGACTGCGACGACGGCCACGTGGCCACTGCGGTCGCGCAGTCGACGTCGGAGCGCCAGATCCGCGCCACGGCGTCCGTACAACCCGGTCAGGGTGTCGCGATCGCGCTCTTCCGTCACCTTGCCGAGACCGCGACGACCTGCTTCGACCGCGAACTGCACCACGACGGGCAACGCGAACGCGATGGTCGCCGCCGGTGCGACGATCGGGTACAGCTCACCGAATCCCACGTCGTCGACGCGCATCGTCATCGCGGTCGCGGCCGCGATGACCGCGAGACTGAACAGGCAGTGCACCAGCAGGATCCGCCAGCCGAGCAGAAAGGCGATCAGCATTGCCACCATCCCGAAGAACATGGTGGCGCCGATGCGCCCCCACCCGGACTGGGTGAGACTTCCCACAACGAGAACAGCGTCCGCGCACACCACGAACGTCAGCGCATCGCCCCAGGACGGGCGGCGGAGGCGGAGCCACCAGACGCCCAGGGCGGTGCCCGCGCACCCCGAGAGAATGTAGGCGGTGATCGCGAGCGGGGTCGCTGGCCGGATCGGGAGGAACAACGTCACGATGCCGAGCGGCAGAATCAGGAGTGCAAGTGCCGCGACCACCAATCGCAGCGCCACGCCACCCCCTTGCCCCACGATGCCGGAGGTGGCGAACGCGTACTCGGCACGTCCGGCCGTCCGCCAAGCGTCGCGATCGACGAGTGCTCGTCCCAGCCGACGGAGGTTCACCCCCACAGGTGCTCTTCGAGATGGCATTCCGCGCCGCCTAGTCGGACCCGCCGGCGCCCTGCGCCGTGAGATCACGCACCACGATCCGGCGAGAACGGTCCGCCTTGGCCTCGTACAGCGCCTCGTCCGCCTCGCCGACCGCGGCGGCCAGCTGCGACGTACCGATACGGGGGTGCACGACGAGGCCGACGCTCCCGGCGATCGTCCCGCCAGCTCTGACGAGTTCGCGCAGGTCGGCGACCACGCGGTCAGCCTCGGACCGACCTCTCCGGAGCGCGACGATCACGAATTCGTCTCCACCCATACGGCCGATCAGAGAATTCTCGACACCGCCGCGGAGCCGCTCCGCGGTATCCACGAGGTACTGGTCGCCCGCGAGGTGCCCGTAGGTGTCGTTGAAGACCTTGAAGCCGTCGAGGTCGAGCATCGCCACCACCGCGACGTCGTGCTCGCGGCGGTGGACCAGATTGCGCAATGCCGCCTGGAGACCGGCGCGGCTGAAGAGGCCGGTGAGGGTGTCCCGGTTGCGCTCGACGGTGACGGCGCCGATGCCGCGGCGTCCGAACTCCACGATGAACTGGACCAGCATGGGCAAGGCGAAGTCGATCGTCGCCGCGGGGGCCAGGATCGCGTACAGCTCGCCCAGGGCGAGCCCGTCGAACCGGACCGCCGCCGCCGTGCAGAGCGCAATGGCGATCAGCGAGAAGGTGCAGTGGACCAGGAGGATGCGCCAGCCCAGGAGGAAAGCGGTGAGCATCGCGAGCATGCCGAGGTACGTCGTGCCCGCCACCTTCGCCACCCCGTGCTGTGCCAGACATCCGGCCAGCAGACACAGGTCGGCCGTGGCGACGAAGATGATCGCGTGACGCGACGTGGGACGCGCGAGCCGCAGCCACCACACGCCGAGGACAGCGCTGCCGCTCGACGAGAGCAGGAACACCAGCATCGCGGCGATGCCCTGCGGTCGGGCCGCCGAGAACAGCACGCCGATGCACAGCGGGACCATGAGCAGCGCGAGTGACCCGACCACGTAGCGCAGCGCGATGCCGCCGCCCTGCCCCTTGATCCAGGACGTCGCCTGCTCGTACTCCAACTGGCCCGCGTACCGCCAACCCGAGCGACGCGTCAGGGCTTTGGCGCCGGCACGGAGGATCCGCGGAAGATCGACCGGACCCCACACCGCATCGGCCGGTCGCCGCGCGTCAGCCGCCAACGCTGCTCCCGGTCGTCACGAGGACACATACTACCCATGAAGTAGCGGCGTGGACGTCTTCGCCCTACCGAATCTGGGACGGTGCGGTGCGATCCCGCACCACCACCGCGGAGACCGTCGAACGCTTCGCCTCGTACAGGGCGTCGTCGGCTTCGACGACGAGCTCCTCCATCTCAGGTCGATCGCGGCTCGGGGTGATGACGACCCCCAGGCTGGCCGGGATCCGGTCGTCGTCGACCGCCCCGCGCGGGCGCAGCAGCGCCTCCAACTCTTCTACCGCCCCCGCCGCCTCAGCGGCGCCCGTCCGGAACCCGACGATGCCGAACTCGTCGCCGCCGTACCGCCCGATGAGCAGGCGTGGGACGGTCTTGAGCCGAAGGGCGACATCGCGCAGGAGCTGGTCGCCCGCGGCGTGCCCGCGGGTGTCGTTGAACTGCTTGAAGCCGTCGAGGTCGAGCGCGGCGACGAGGTAGACCCCGTCCGGCCCCGCCCGCCTCTGGGTCCGTCGGATGGCGAGGTTCATCCCGCGGCGGCTGTACGCCCCGGTCAGGCTGTCGACGTTCCACTCCTGCGTGAGCTTGGCGGCGCCGTGCCGCCCCGTCTCCACGACCACCTGGATGATGATCGGCAGTCCGACCACGGTGGTGATCGCCGGTGTCGTGTAGACGTACAGCTCGAGAAGCGTGCGGCCCTCCGCGAGGATCGCGTGGACGGTCAGCCCCGAGATCAGGAGCAGTCCGTACACGCAGTGCACGAGAAGGATCCGCCAGCCCAGGAAGAAGGCCGCGAACAACCCCACCATCCCGAGGTGGATGGATCCGCAGATCCTGGCGACGGGGTCGGACAGGACCGAGACCCCCACGCCGATGAAGCCGTCGGCGAGGACGAAGAACCACATCGCCTCTCGCACACTCGGCCAGCGCCCCACCAACCACCGGAGGCCGATGAAGAATCCGCACACGGCGACGACCATGTGTACGGAGCGGGACACGACGCCGTGCGGGCCCATCGGGTGGAACTGCATCACCGTCGCGAGCGGAAGCATCATCATCGCCAGCAGCGCAATCGCCACTCGCAGGGCGCGTTCGCCGTTCAGGTACCGGATCGCCACCGTCATGTAGGCGTACTCCTGCAGCCCGACGGTGCGCCACCGGCGGCCGTCGAGGAGCGCGCGTCGGACGACGCCCACGGCCCGCCGAGCGGGCATCCGCCGTGGTCTCCGTCGACCGCGGACGCCGAGCTCCCCGGAGTCAGGCGCCGCGGACACCGGCAGCGAGCTCGGAGGTCAGGGCACGGACGGCCTGCAAGGACTCACCGGCCGCACTCACCAGGGCGGAACCGACGATCACCGCATCGGCGTACGCGGCGATCTCCGCAGCCTGCTCCCGCGAGCGCACGCCCAGCCCGACGCCGACCGGGATGTCGGACACCTCGCGGATGCGCGCCACCAACTCCGGCGCGACGTTGTCCACGACATCGCGGGCGCCGGTGACGCCCATCGTCGACGCCGCGTAGAGGAAGCCCGACGAGGCCTTGGCCGTCATCGCGAGCCGCTCCGGCGTCGACGACGGCGCCGCGAGGAAGACCTTGTCCAGGCCGTGCCGGTCGGCGGCCGCGATCCAGTCGTCGGCCTCCTCGGGGATGAGGTTCGGCGTGATCAGGCCCCTGCCGCCGGCGGCGGCAAGGTCGCGGGCGAAGGCCTCGACGCCGTACTTGAGCACGGGGTTCCAGTAGGCCATCACCACGGGCGCGCCGCCGGCGGCGGCGACGGCCTCGGCGTAGGAGAAGATGTCGCGGACGCGGATGCCGCCGCGCAGCGCGTCGTCCGCGGCGCGCTGGATGACGGGGCCGTCCATGACCGGGTCGCTGTAGGCCACGCCCAGCTCGACGATGTCCGCGCCGGATTCGACCATCGCGACCACCGCGTCGATGCCGCCCTGCTTGGACGGATAGCCGCAGGGCAGGTAGGTGACCAACGCGGCGCGGTTCTCCGCGCGGCACTGCTCGAAGACCGGTGCCAGTGCGCTCACTTGCTCTCCTCCTCGAACTCGGCGTTCCGCAGTTCCGTGTTCAGCTCCTCGCCGACGACCTTCTGGCCGACCACGTCCCCGTGGTCGTCGAGCAGGCCGAACCACTTCCCGGCGGTGTCGACGTCCTTGTCCCCGCGGCCGGACAGGTTGACCACGATCACGGCGTCCGGACCCAGCTCGCGGCCCAGCTCAAGCGCACCGGCGACGGCGTGCGCGGATTCGATCGCCGGGATGATGCCCTCCGTGCGGCAGAGCAGCGCGAACGCGTCCATGGCCTGCGCGTCCGTGATCGGCACGTACTCGGCGCGACCGTCCTCCTTGAGCTGTGCGTGCTCGGGACCGACGCCGGGGTAGTCGAGGCCCGCAGAGATCGAGTGGGACTCGATGGTCTGTCCGTCCTCGTCCTGCAACAGGTAGGAGTAGGCGCCCTGGAACGCTCCCGGGCTGCCGCCGGTGAAGGTCGCGGCGTGCCGGCCGGTCTCGACACCGTCGCCCGCGGCCTCGCACCCGACGAGCCGGACACCGGCATCGGCGATGAACGGGTGGAAGATCCCGATCGCGTTGGATCCGCCTCCGACGCACGCCACGACCGCGTCGGGCAGGCGTCCCTCGGCCTCGAGGATCTGCTCGCGCGCCTCCATGCCGACGATCCGCTGCAGGTCGCGGACCATGAGCGGGAACGGGTGCGGCCCGGCGGCGGTGCCGAAGCAGTAGTAGGTGGTGTCCGCGTTGCTGACCCAGTCGCGCAGGGCCTCGTTGATGGCGTCCTTGAGTGACGCCGAACCGGAGGCGACCGCGATCACCTCGGCACCGAGGAGCCGCATCCGCGCAACGTTGAGCGCCTGGCGGTCGGTGTCGACCTTGCCCATGTAGACGACGCATTCGATGCCGAGCAGCGCGCACGCGGTCGCGGTGGCGACCCCGTGCTGCCCGGCGCCGGTCTCCGCGATGACCCGCGGCTTGCCCATGCGCTTGGCCAGGAGCACCTGCCCCAACACGTTGTTGATCTTGTGGCTGCCGGTGTGGTTGAGGTCTTCGCGCTTGAGGTACACCTTCGCGCCGCCCGCGTGCTCGTTCAGGCGCACGCACGGGTACAACGGCGACGGCCGCCCGGTGTACTGCCGCTGCAGGCGATCGAGTTCCGCGAGGAACTCGCGGTCGGAGCGGACCTTCTCGAACTCCGCCGTGACCTCCTCGATCACCGCCATGAGCGCCTCGGGCACGTGCCGTCCGCCCCACGCACCCCAATGACCGGTCCCGTCCGGCTCGAAGGCCGATCGTTCGGACAGTCCGGTACTGGCTTCAGGAAGGCTCACAGCAACGATTATCCCTACTCCGTCAAAGTGGAATCACAGCGACGCCAAACGTTCCCCGAATCCGTCTCCGCGACGAGTGTTTCCGGGCATGACCACCACGCTCGGCCATGTCCTCGACGATCCCGTCCGGGCCTCCCTCCACGGCGCGCACGCCCGCTTCCGCCTCGGCGACGGGGCCGTCGTCCGCTACCGGCCGGAGGTCGCGCGCTTCGTCGGCCACCCGCCACAGCCCACCCCCGAGGACTTCGCGGCCCTGGCCCGCCTCGCCGTCCCCGGCGCCCCTCTCTCGCTCCGGGGCGTGCGGGCGCCCCTCCCCGCGGGGTGGCGGATCGTCGACGAGATCCCGCTCGTCCAGTACGACGGTGCCGCCCTCGCGACGGCGCCCGACGGCGAGGCCGAGGTGCTCGGCCCCCGGAACGTCGACGAGATCCTCGACCTGGTCGCCCGCACCCGCCCGGGGCCGTTCGAGCGGCGCACCGTCGAACTCGGGCTCTACCTGGGCCTGCGCGACGACTCCGGGCGCCTGATCGCGCTCGCCGGAGAACGCCTGCGCCCGCCCGGATGGACCGAGATCAGCGCGGTCTGTACGGATCCCGCCCACCGCGGGCAGGGCCTCGCGACCCGCCTCGTCCGCGCCGTCGGGCACCACATCCGGGCCCGGGGCGACGTCCCGTTCCTGCACACCTCCGCCGAGAACACCGGCGCCCGCGCGGTGTACGAGGGCCTCGGATTCCGGCTCCGCGCGTCGATCCCCCTGCTCCTCGTCCAGCCGCCCGCCCTACCGACCGGAGAGTCATGACACTCGCCCTCACCCGGCCCCAGCCGTCCGCCACCGATCCCGAGCTCGCGGAACTCGCCGCACTGCCCGTGCGGCACCGCGTCCAGTGGGGCCGGTGGCTCGCGGTCGCGGTCGCCGCCCTCCTGTTCGCGCAGCTCGCCGTCTCGGCCGTGACCAACCCGCGGTTCGACTGGCCAACGTTCGGCGCCTACCTGTTCAGCCCGACGATCCTCGAGGCGCTCTGGTTCACGATCCAGCTCACCGTGATCGGCGCCGTCCTCGGCTTCCTTCTCGGCGGCGCGCTCGCCCTGGCCCGCCTATCCGGCAACCGCGTCCTCGCGGCCTTCAGTTTCGGCTTCATCTGGCTGTTCCGGTCGATCCCCCTCATCGTGCAGATCCTGTTCTGGGGCTATCTGGGGGCGCTGTACCCGACGATCGGCCTCGGCATCCCGTTCGGTCCGACCTTCGTCGACGCGCCGACCAAGGACCTGCTCTCGCCGTACACCGCGGCGGTGATCGGCATCGTCCTGCACCAGGCCGCGTACGGCTCGGAGATCGTGCGGGCGGGGATCCTCGGCGTCTCGGCGGGCCAGCACGACGCGGCCCGCGCCCTGGGGATCCCACCGGCCGCGCACCTGCTGCGGATCACGCTGCCGCAGGCACTGCGCACGATCGTGCCGCCCGCCGCGAACGAGGTGATCGGCCTGCTCAAGGGCACGACAGCGGTCTTCATCCTGGCCCTGCCCGACCTGTTCTACCAGGTCCAGGTGGTGTACGGCCGCAACGGCAGGATCATTCCCCTGCTGCTCGTCGCCGTCGCCTGGTACGCGGTGCTCACCACCGTCCTGTCGATCGGCCAGCACTACCTCGAGAAGCGCCTCGCGCGCGGCTACGGGGCCACGAACACCCCGAAGAAGGAGAAGTCCGCATGACCGCCACCGCCCCGCGCCCGCGCCTGGAGGCCGTGGGCCTGACCAAGCGTTTCGGCCACGACGACGTGCTGCGCGGCGTCGACCTCACCGTCGCGCCGGGTGAGGTGGTCTCGATCATCGGGCCGTCCGGGTCCGGGAAGTCGACGCTGCTGCGGCTGCTCAACCACCTGGAGGAGCCGACCTCGGGCGTCGTCCGGGTCGACGGCGACCTCATCGGCGTCCGCCGCCGCGGCGGCCACCTCGTCGCGCTGCGCGAGCGCGAGCTGCGCCGCCAACGCGCCCGCATCGGCTTCGTCTTCCAGCAGTTCAACCTGTTCCCACATCTCACGGCCGCGGAGAACGTCGCGCGACCGCAGCGGCTGACGCTGGGCCGCAGCCGGAGCGAGGCCGAGGCCCGGGCCCGCGAACTGCTCGACCGGGTCGGGCTGGGCGCGCACGCCGGCCACTACCCGGGTCAGTTGTCGGGCGGACAGCAGCAGCGCGTCGCGATCGCCCGCACCCTCGCCCTCGACCCCGACCTGATCCTGTTCGACGAGCCGACCTCCGCGCTCGACCCCGAGCTGGTCGGCGAGGTGAACGCCGTCATCGCCGAGCTCGCCGCCGAGGGCCGGACCCTCGTGGTCGTGACCCACGAGCTGGCCCTCGCCCGCCGCATCTCGGACCGGATCGTCTTCCTCGACCGGGGCCGCGTCGTCGCCGTCGGGACGCCGGCCGCCGTACTCGACCGCCCCGCCACCGACCGGACCCGCACCTTCCTCGCCCACTGGACCACCAAGGAGACCGCATGACCATCCGTTCCGTTCGACATCGCCTGCCCGCCCTCGTCGCGGCCCTCGCCCTCGCGGGATCGGTGCTGGCGGGCTGCGGCGGGCAGACCACCGAGTCGACGACCGCGAGCGTCACCGGCGCGGCCGGACAACAGCTCAACCTGACCAGCAAGCAGAACCGGATCGTGCCGGCGAAGGACGAGGCCGCGGCGGCCCTGCTCCCCCAGGCCGTCCGCGATCGCGGCATCCTCCGGGTCGCGCACGGCTCGGGGGCGGGCAACGCGCCGTTCTACTTCCCCGCGACGGACGACGAGCGCGTCTTCATCGGCGACGAGTCGGACATCGCGTACTTGATCGCCGGCGCGCTGGGCCTGAAGCTCGAGGAGTCGAACACCTCGTGGGAGGGCCTGTTCCTGGGCATCGACAGCGGCCAGTTCGACCTGGGCGTCTCGAACATCACCGTCACGGAGGCGCGGAAGCAGAAGTACGACTTCGCCACGTACCGCAAGGACGACCTCGCCGTCGAGGTCCAGGAGTCGTCCACGTTCACCTTCGCGGGCGGGGATTCCTTCTCCGGGAAGACGGTGGCCGTCGGGTCCGGCACCAACCAGGAGCGGATCCTGCAGCGCTACGACGCGGATCTGCGCGCCGCGGGCAAGCCCGGCATCGCCATCAAGAACTACCAGGACAACACCGGTACCTACGCCGCGCTCGCGTCGGGCCAGATCGACGCCTACTTCGGACCGAACCCGATCTCGGCCTTCCACGTGGCGCAGACCAAGGGCACCCCGAACGCGACGAAGATCGTCGGCCGGGTGTCCGGCGCCGGCTCGACGCTGCAGGGCCTCATCGGCGCGACGACGAAGAAGGACAGCGGCATCATCCGCGCCGTGCAGGCGGCCCTCGAATCGACGATCCGCAGCGGCGACTACCTCAAGGTCCTGCAGCGGTGGGGCCTGGAGGCCGAGGCCGTGCCCACGTCGGAGATCAACCCGCCGGGGCTGCCGATCACCGACAAGTGACGCGACTGCGTCCTCAGAGTTCCGCCGGCCCGGCCGCGACGTCCAGCGTCGCGGCCGGGCTCGTCGCGCGGGCGACGAACTTGAACCGGTCGCCGCGGTAGACGCTGCGGGTCCACTCGAGGGCGACGCCCTCGACGTCCCGGCCCAGGCGATGCACCATGAGCAGCGGATGCCCCGCGGTGACCCCGAGGAGCTCAGCCTCGGACGGCGAGGCGAGCGCCGTCTCGACCGTGTCCTCGACCGCGGTGATCGAGCGCGCATACTGCTCGCGGAGGACGCGGTACAGCGACGCCTGCTCCTCCAGCCGCGTGGCGAGTCCACGGAGCGGGCCCCGCAGGTGCGCCATCTCGATGGCCAGCGGCTCGTCGTCGACGATGCGCAGCCGCGTGACGCGGTACACGCGGGCCCCACGCGGGAGTTCGAGCGCCGCCTGCGTCTCCGCGTCCGCCGTGATGTGGTCGCACGCGAGCAGCCGCGAGCTCACCTGCTTGCCGTCGACGCCGAAGTCCTCACTCAGCGAGGTCAGCTGCCGGACCCGGACGATCTTGGGCGGCGCCACGTAGGTGCCGCTGCCGTGCTCGCGGCGCAGCACCCCTTCGGCGGACAACTCCGCCAACGCCTTCCGCAACGTCGTGCGCGAGACGCCGAGCTGCTCGGCCAGCCTGCGTTCCGCGGGCAGGGTGTCCCCGTGCCCGAGGTCGCCGATGCGGCGTTGCAGCTCGAGTTTGGCGCGGAAGTAGCGCGGCGGCTCGGTGTGCGACGAACGAGGGAGCGTCATGTGTCCCACAATACCCCTTGACGGTCAAAGTGGTCTATGCCACTCTTAGCCTACTCCAAATGGTGTAGACCACTTGGAGCCGACTTCAAGGAGATGACATGAGCAGTACGCAGGCTGCGAAATCGAGCGCGGTCCTCGTCGGCATCGCCGCGGCGAGCCTCGGCGTGATCTACGGCTACGACACGTCGAACATCGCCGCGGCGAAGGACTTCATCCGGCAGGACTTCGGCCTCGGCGACGGGATGACCCAGGCGCTCGCCACGGTCGTCGTCGTGGGCGAGATCCTCGGCGCGATCGTCGGCGGCTGGTTCGCCAACAAGGTCGGCCGGAAGAAGGCGATGATCGCCGTCGGCGCCGGCTACACCGTCTTCGCCCTGTTCGGCGCCCTCGCCCCGACCGTGCCGCTCCTCTTGTTCGCCAGGTTCATGCTCGGCCTCACCGTCGGCGTCTCGGTCGTGGTGGTCCCCGTCTTCGTGGCCGAATCCGCGCCCGCGAAGCGCCGCGGCGCGATGCTCGTGGCCTACCAGTTCGCCACGATCGTGGGCATCATCCTGGGGTACGTGCTCGGCTACCTGCTCGCAGGCCTCGGCACCACCTCATGGAAGTGGATGCTCGGCGTCGCCGCGGTGCCCGCGATCATCGTCACGCTGCTGCTCGTCCGCCTGCCTGACACCGCCCGCTGGTACATGACCCGCGGCCGCGAGGACGAAGCCCGCGCCGCACTCATCTCCGTCGAGCCCGATTCCACCGCCGCCGGCATCGAGGCCGAGCTCGACGAGATGCGCGCCCAGCTCTCCGACGAGTCGGGTGGCAAGCTCGGCCAGCTCTTCCGCAAGCCCTACCTGCGCGCCACCTTCTTCGTCGTCGTCCTCGGCTTCTTCATCCAGATCACCGGCATCAACGCGATCATCTACTACAGCCCGGACATCTTCGCGTCGATGGGCTACGAGGGGAACTTCGGCAAGTACATGCTGCCCGCCTTCGTGCAGCTGTTCGGCCTGCTGGCCGTGGTCATCTCGATCTTCACCGTCGACAAGTTCGGCCGGCGCCCCATCCTGCTCGGCGGCATCGGCACCATGATCCTCGCCTTCGCCGTGATGATCCTCGCGTACCAGATGGCCGACGGTGACTTCAAGAACCACGAGACCGCCGGGGTCGTCGGCTTCGCCGGACTGGTGCTGGTCGTCATCGGCTTCTCCTTCGGCTTCGGCTCCCTGGTGTGGGTGTACGCCGGCGAGGCATTCCCCGCCCGGCTCCGCGCCTACGGCTCGTCGGCGATGCTGACCTCGGACCTCGTGGCGAACGCCATCGTCGCCCAGGTCACGCTGACCATGCTCAACAGCCGGCTCCTCGGCGGCACGGGCACCTTCGCGGTCTTCGGCGCCCTGACCGTCGTCGCCTTCCTCTTCGTGCTCAAGTTCGCACCGGAGACCAAGGGCCGCAAGCTCGAGGACATCCAGTACTACTGGCAGAACAACGGCACCTGGCCCACCGGCGCCGACAAGACGGGGGTCGTGTCCCAGTGAGCACCGCGGTGATCGGCCTCGACATCGGAGGCTCCAAGACGCAGGCCGTCCGTGCCGAGAACGGCGTGGTCGTGGCCGAGGCCCTCGCCGGCAGCGCGAACATCTCGTCCGTGGGCCGCGACGAGGCCGGTCGCCAGCTCGACATCGCGCTCGGCCGGCTCGGCGTGCACGACGTGGGCGCGGTGTGCGCCGGCGCGGCCGGGGTGGAGACCCCGGCGGGCGCCGCCACGCTCACCGCTCTCCTCGCCGAGCGCATCCCCGGCGCCCGGATCCGGGTGGTGCACGACAGCCAACTGATCCTGGCCGCGGCGGGCGTGCGCGACGGGGTGGCGGTCATCTCCGGTACCGGCGCCGTCGCGTGGGGCAGGGCGGGCGACAAGCACGCCCGCGCGGGCGGCTGGGGCTATCTCCTCGGCGACGAGGGCAGCGGCTACTGGGTGGCCAAGGAGGCGGTGCGCCGCACCCTGATCCGCCTGGATCGCGAGGAGCCCGCGGATCATCTCGGCCAGCAGTTGGCGGCCGACTGCGGGCTGCAGGACCCGGACGAGCTGCTGGATCACTTCTACGCGCAGCAGGAGCGGCGGTACTGGGCCGGCCGGGCCCGGGTGGTCTTCGAACTCGCAGGGTCGGGCGACCCGGTGAGCACCGACATCGTCGACCAGGCCGCGATCGCGCTCACCCACATCGCCGTCTCGGTCGCCGAGCGGATCGGCTCGGCGGGCCCCGTGGTGCTCGCGGGCGGCCTCGCCGTGCATCAGCCGGCCCTGCAGCGCCGGGTACGGCATCACCTGGGGATGCGCGGAATCTCCGACCTGCGGGTACTCACGGTCGATCCGGTGCGCGGCGCGATCCAGATCGCGCTGCGCGAGCTGGAGCGCCGGGGCGCGCGGGACTAGCGCGCGGGGCGCGGGCAGCTGGGATGCGAGCCGGCGGTCACGAGGTCGGCGACGGCCGTCCGCGGATCGCCGGCCGTGACCAGCCCCTCGCCGACGAGCACCCCGTCGGCGCCCTGTCCGGCGTAGGTCAGCAGATCGCGGCTGTCGCGCACGCCCGACTCGGCGATCTTGATCACCGACGAGGGCAGCCCGGGGGCGATCCGCGCGAAGGAATCGCGGTCGACCTCGAGTGTCTTGAGGTTGCGGGCGTTGACGCCGATGACCGTCGCGCCGGCCTCCAGGGCACGGTCCGCCTCGTCCTCGGTGTGCACCTCGACCAGCGCGGTCATGCCGAGCGACTCGATACGGTCGAGCAGCGAGACGAGCACGGGCTGCTCCAGCGCCGCGACGATCAGCAGCACGATGTCGGCGCCGTGCGCGCGAGCCTCGTGGATCTGATACGGGGTGACGATGAAGTCCTTGCGCAACACGGGGATCCGCACCCGCGCGCGGACCGCGTCGAGATCCGCCAGGGACCCCTTGAAGCGCCGTTCCTCGGTGAGCACGCTGATCGCCCGGGCGCCCCCGGCTTCGTACTCGGAGGCCAGTTCGGCGGGGTCGGCGATGCCGGCGAGGTCGCCCTTCGACGGGCTGGCGCGCTTCACCTCGGCGATCACGGCGATGCCGGGCTCGCGGAGTGCGGCTGTGGCGTCGACGGCGGGCGGGGCCGCCTTGGCGGCGGCCTTGACCGTGGCCAGGTCGACGATGGCCTCACGGGCCGCCAGGTCCGCGCGCACACCCTCGATGATCGAGTCGAGAGCAGTGGGTGAAGTCACGGCTGGAGGCCTTTCCTGGGTCGTCGAGCGTGCTCCAACATTAGCCTTCGGCCCGCGGGCCCTCAGTTCCGGCCCCCTCGCCCGCGCCCGGACGCGTGCCACCCGCCGCCGTGGGGTCGTCCCCGCCGTCGAGCGCGTCCCACAGGTCGCGCTCGGAAGCGGGCTCGGAGGCGGTGTCGTCGAAGACGCGCTGCTCGAGTTCCGCGCGGCGCGCGGCGGGCGAGACGTACTTCGATCCCATGCCGCCGCCCCGCAGCCCTCGCATGAGGAGCACGGCCGCGCCGACCGCGAGGACCGCACCGAGGATCGCGACCCACGGCCCCGCGGCGGTCGGGTCTACCTGGGAGATGTAGTCCTTGTTGCCCATCACCACGCTGCCCGCGTCGCCGTTCGCCGGCGCGTCGCGCAGGATCTTCTCCAGGTAGCCGATGTCGGGTTCCTGCGTCAGTACCGTGACCGCCGGGTACGCGGCGCCGATGGCGGCGACCGCGACGATGACGGCGACGACGCCGCGCGCCCAGTTCTTCAGGGCCAGCGCCGCGGCGATCGCGGCGAGGAAGACCAGCCAGAGCGCCGAGAGCGCGGGCGCCCAGGTGTTTCCCGCGACGTCCAGCGTCCGCTCGGGCGAGAGCCCGTCGGCGATGGTCACGCCCATCCACGACATCCGGCCCGAGCCCCACACCGCGCCCGCCGCGGCGGCGAGCAGGACGGATGCGACCGCGAGATTGCGCTTGGCGTTCATCAGGCCTCCTCCGCCACGCCGCGCAGGGTGTTCGCGGCGGCCACGGCCTTGAGCGCCGCGAGCGCCTTGTTGCGCGATTCGTTGTACTCGTACTCGCCGACCGAGTCGGCGACGACGCCGCCGCCGGCCTGGACGTAGGCGGTGCCGTCCTTGAGCACCGCGGTGCGGATGGCGATCGCCGTGTCGGCGTCGCCCGCGAAGTCGAGGTACCCGACGATGCCGCCGTAGAGTCCCCGCCGGGTCGTCTCGGCCTCGTCGATGAGCTCCATCGCCCGCACCTTCGGCGCACCGGTGAGCGTGCCGGCGGGAAAGCACGCCGCGACGGCGTCGAGTGCCTGCTTACCCTCCGCGAGGTCGCCGGAGACCGTCGAGACCAGGTGCATCACGTGGCTGTAGCGCTCGATACGCCGATAGTCGGTGACCCGGACGGTGCCGGGCGTGCAGACCCGGCCGAGATCGTTGCGGCCGAGGTCGACGAGCATGAGGTGCTCGCTGTTCTCCTTCTCGTCGGCCCGCAGGTCCTTCTCCAGCAGGAGGTCCTCCTCGGCGGTGGCGCCCCGCCACCGGGTGCCGGCGATCGGGTGCGTTGTGGCGGTGCCGTCGGAGACGGTGACCAGCGCCTCGGGGCTGGAGCCGACGATGGAGAAGGCGACGGTGCCGTCGGGCGCGGGCACCTGCACGAGGTACATGTACGGGCTGGGGTTCGAGGCGCGGAGCACGCGGTAGACGTCGATCGGATCCGCGTCGGACGGCACCGAGAAGCGCTGCGACGGCACCACCTGGAAGGCCTCGCCCGCCTCGATGTCGCCGACCAGCTTCTCGACGATCGCGCTGTACTCCTCGACGGTCCGCTGCGCCGTCACCTCCGGTTCGGGCCGGGTGAACGACGCGACGGACGACGCGAGCGGCGCGGCGAGCGCGGCCTCCATCGCGTCGAGGCGCGCGACCGCGTCCGCGTACGCCTCGTCGACCCGGTCGGCGGAGCCGTCCCAGTTCACCGCGTTGGCGATGAGGGTGATCGTGCCCTCGTGGTGGTCGATCGCGGCGAGGTCCGTCGCGAGCAGCCACACCATCTCCGGCAGGTGCAGATCGTCGACGGTGGTGTCGGGCAGGCGCTCCAGGCGCCGCACCGCGTCGTAGGCGAGGTAGCCGACCATGCCGCCGTTGAGCGGCGGCAGCCCCTCGATCCGCTCCGAGCTCAGGAGCCGGAGCACGTCGCCGAGCGCCTCGATCGGATCGCCGCCCGACGGTGCCCCGGCGGGAGCCTTCCCGATCCAGGCGGCGGCACCGTCGACGACGGTGAGCGCGGCGGGCGCGGGAGCGCCGACGAAGGACCACCGGCTCCACGACTGCCCCGCCGCGGCGGACTCCAACAGGAAGGTTCCCGGCCGCCCGCCGGCGAGCTTGCGGTAGGCCGACAGCGGGGTCTCGGCATCGGCGAGCACCGTGCGGATCACCGGCACCACGCGGTGCCGGTCCGCGAGGGTGCGGAACTCGTCCACGCTGGTGGTCGCGCCGTCGGGCTGCAGGTTCGGCTGCTGTGCGGTACTCATCGCCTGTCAGTATCCCAGCGCCGGTAGGTTCGTGGTCATGCGCATCGGCCAGCAGGCCCCGGAGTTCGCACTCCCCGACCGCACCGGCACCGTCCGCACCCTCTCCGAGCTCCGCGGCGACGGCCGCGCGGCGGTCTTCTTCTACCTCACCGCGGGCCTGCCGGTGTGCGTCGCCGAGGTCGGGCGGTTCCGCGACGCGGGCGAGGAGTTCGATCGACGAGAGACGGCCCGTATCGGGATCAGCATGGATCCGTTGGTGCGGACGCAGGCCTTCGCGGACGTCATGGAGCCGGGCTTCCCGCTGCTCACCGACGCCGACGGTGCGGTCGCCGCCGAGTACGACGTCAAGCGCGGGAAGTTCGCGGTGGCACCGGTGCGGCGGCAGACCTTCCTCATCGACGCCGACGGGACGGTCCTGCACATCGTGGTCGGCGAGCTGCGTGCCGTGGCGCACGTCGAGGAGACGCTGGCCTTCCTCCGGACCCTCAGCGGCTAGCCACGGACCGGTCGGTCAGCGCGTGGCGACGAGCCCGGATTCGGCCGCTGCGGCCTGCGCCTGGCGGTCCGCCGCCTCGAACGGCACCTGCGAGACGAAATAGGTCTCGGGATTCGTGTCGACGACGGTGATCCGCAGCCGCTCTCCGCGAGTGGGCGCGTTCTGGAGAATGACGTTCGCGGTGGCTCGAGCGGCCCGGATACCGGAAACGCTGGCGTCGGTGACCTGCAGGCCCTCGATGCGGGCGCTGTGCCCGGTGTAACCGCCCCCATTGGTGATCTCCACCGCGAACGCCCTGGCGAGCCCCTTCACGTCAAGTCCGGACCGGCCGAAGTCGCCGATCCGGATCTGCGACACCCAGGTGCCCGAAGGGCCGAACGGAGTCCGCGCGAGGCCCACACCGCCGGCCTCGGCCGGACTGATGGACCACCCGGGCAGCGCAGAGGTCGGGAACGACAGCGCCGCCGCGCTCAGACGGTCCGGTGCGGCGGTAGCGGGGGCGGCGACGCCGACGGCGGTGACCGCCACGGCAGCGGAAGTGGCGGCGAAACGGCGCAGGAGGGTCGCGGTAGTCATGAACAACATGAGTACCCGATACATCATCCGAGATCTAGGTAACGTCGATCACGCTGCACTGAGAGCGCTGCACGGTCACTCCCGGCCGAGCAGCAGGTCCCCGTCGAAGCAGGTGTGAGTGCCGGTGTGGCACGCGGGCCCGGTCTGCCGCACGGTGAGCAGGATCGTGTCGCCGTCGCAGTCGAGCCGTACGTCGAGCACCTCCTGCACGTGGCCCGAGGTCTCACCCTTGACCCACAGCTGCTGGCGCGACCGCGAGTAGTAGGTGCCCTTCCGGGTGGCGAGCGTGCGCGCGAGAGCCTCGTCGTTCATCCAGGCCATCATGAGGACATCGCCGGTGCCCTCCTCCTGGGCGATGGCGGCGACGAGGCCGTCGGCGTTGCGCTTGAGCCGATCGGCGATCGCCTCGTCGAGGCCGGTCATCGTCGCACCACCAGACCGTGCGTGGCCATCTCGTCCTTGACCTGACCGATGGTCATGTCCCCGAAGTGGAAGACGCTGGCGGCGAGCACGGCGTCGGCACCAGCCTCGACGGCCGGCGCGAAGTGCTCGACCGCGCCGGCGCCGCCCGAGGCGATGACGGGGATGTGCACGGCCGCGCGGGCGGCGGTGATCATCCGCAGGTCGAAGCCGGCCTTGGTGCCGTCGGCGTCCATGGAGTTGAGCAGGATCTCCCCCACGCCGAGTTCCTCACCGCGGCGGGCCCAATCGATGGCGTCGATGCCGGTGCCCTTGCGGCCGCCGTGCGTCGTGACCTCCCAACCCGACGGTGTCGGCGAGTCCCCGTCCGGCACGGTGCGGGCGTCGACCGAGAGCACGATGCACTGGCTGCCGAACCGATTCGAGAGCTCGCGGAGCAGTTCCGGACGCACGATCGCGGCGGTGTTCACGGAGACCTTGTCGGCGCCGGCGCGGAGCAGGGTGTCGACGTCCTCGACCGAGCGGACACCGCCACCGACGGTGAGCGGGATGAAGACCTGCTCGGCGGTGCGGCGCACCACCTCCAGCATGGTGCCGCGCCCGGAGCTCGACGCGGTGACGTCGAGGAAGGTCAGCTCGTCGGCGCCCTGCGCATCGTATGCCGCAGCGAGCTCGACGGGATCGCCCGCGTCGCGCAGGTTCTGGAAATTGACGCCCTTGACGACGCGCCCGTCGTCGACGTCCAGGCACGGGATCACGCGCACGGCCACCGTCATCGGCTCGGCCTCCTTCGAAGGTGTCTAGTAGCTCAGGGTTCCGGCATGCCCGGGGTCGCCGCGGTAGTCCGACGGCGCGCCCACCGAGCGGACGATCGCGAGCAACTCGTCGTAGACGCCGGGGGCGCCGGCGAGCACCGAGTCGGAGCCCACGTGCCAGTCCTCGCCCGCGAGATCGGTGACCCGGCCGCCGGCCGCGAGGACCAGCGCCGCACCGGCGGCGTTGTCCCAGGCGTGGTGCCCGAAGACGACGGCACCGCCCAGCGCGCCGGACGCGGTGTACGCGAGGTCGACGCCGGTCGACCCGAACTGCCGCACCCGGGCGACGCGCCGCGAGACCTCGCCGAGGATGGCGTAGCGGTAGTCGCCGGGGAAGTGCCCGTTGCTGCCGCGGCTGAAGCTGCCGACGGCGATCATGGCGTCGTCCAGGCCGGCGCGGCCGAGCGGCGGCAGCGCCTCACCGCGGTTGCGGACGGGTCCGGCGACGTGGCCTGCGAAGGCGTCGCCGACGAGCGGGAACCACGCGAGCCCGGCGACGGGCTTCCCGTCGTGCAGCAGGCCGAGCAGGGTGCCGGTGGCCGGGTACCCGGCGGAGTAGTTGAACGTGCCGTCGATCGGGTCGAGCACCCAGACGGTGCCCTCGTCGACCGCGGGGCCGCCGTACTCCTCGCCGTGTACCGGGACGCCGGTGGCCTCGGCGACGGCCGCAGTGATGCGCCGCTCGAGCTCGAGGTCGAGGTCGGTGGCGAAGTCGGCCGGGCCCTTGGCGACCGACGCGGGGGCGCCGACCCCCTCCACGAAGCGCGGCGCGGCGGCGTCGAGCGCCTCGCCCGCCAGGGCGAGGAGGCGGTCGGGATCGGCCGTGAAACCGGCGGGAAGGGCGGCCACTAGCGCGACACCGCGGCGAGTGCCTCGGGAAGGGTGAACCGCCCGGCGTACAGGGCCTTGCCGATGATCGCGGAGTCGACGCCCTGCTCGACCAGGGTGGCGATCGCCGTCAGGTCCTCGAGCGCCGAGATGCCGCCGGACGCGACGACGGGGGCGTCCGTGGCCGCGGCGACGGCGGCGAGCAGCTCGAGATTGGGGCCGGTGAGCGTGCCGTCCTTCGAGACGTCGGTGACCACGTACCGGCTGCAGCCGTCGTTGTTCAGACGCTCGAGGACCTCCCACAGGTCGCCGCCGTCGGTGACCCAGCCGCGCCCGCGCAGCCGCCACTGACCGTCGAGCTGCTTGACGTCGAGGCCGACGGCGATCTTGTCGCCGTAACGGGCGATCGCGCTGGCGCACCACTCCGGGTTCTCGATGGCCGCCGTGCCGAGGTTCACGCGGGCGCAGCCGGTGGCGAGCGCCGCCGCGAGGGAGTCGTCGTCGCGGATGCCGCCCGACAGCTCGACCTTGACGTCGAGCTCGCCGATCACGCCGGCGAGGAGTTCGCGGTTGCTGCCCTTGCCGAAGGCGGCGTCGAGGTCGACGAGGTGGACCCACTCCGCCCCGTCGTTCTGCCAGGCGAGGGCGGCGTCGCGCGGCGACCCGTAGGCCGTCTCGCTGCCGGCCTCCCCCTGCACCAGGCGCACGGCCCGGCCCTCGGCGACATCGACTGCGGGAAGAAGTACCAGACTCACGCGACCAGCCTAGTGCGTCGTGTCATCCGACTTTCCGGGCTCCCGGTCCTGCTGGTCCTCGACGGCGCGCCCGACGATGCGGTTCGAGACGATCCCCATGGCGGCGACCGCACCCACGAGGCCGACGGCGACGATCAGCAGCCCGACGGCGGGGCTCGGGCGCAGGACGTTGAGCAGCAACACCGACAGACCCAGCACCACCACCGCCGCGCCGAGCGAGAAGAGAGCCAGCCGCCCGAGCGAGAGGCCGCGCCGTCCGCTCACAGCGTGCCCACCCAGTTCTTCAGGAGCACCGCGCCCGCGTCGCCGCTCTTCTCCGGGTGGAACTGCGTGGCCCACAGCGGCCCGTTCTCGACGGCGGCCACGAACCGGCCGCCGTGATCGGCCCAGGTGACCTTCGGGGCGCGGATGTGGTCGGCGATGTCGAGCTCCCACGTCTGGGCGGCGTAGGAGTGCACGAAGTAGTAGCGGGTGTCGGCGTCCGTGCCGGCGAAGAGCTTCGACCCCTCAGCGGGCACGACGGTGTTCCACCCCATGTGCGGCACGACCTCCGCCTGCAGGCGTTCGACGGTGCCGGGCCACTCCCCGCAGCCCTCGGTCTCGACGCCGAACTCGATGCCCTTCTCGAACAGGATCTGCATGCCGACGCAGATACCCATCACCGGCCGGCCTCCGGCGAGCCGCTCCCCGATGATCCGGTCGCCCTGCACCGCCTTGAGGCCGGCCATGCACGCCTCGTACGCGCCCACGCCCGGGACGAGGAGGCCGTCGGCGGCGAGCGCGGTCTTCGCGTCCGCGGTCACCGTGACCTCGGCGCCGGCCCGCTCCATCGCGCGATGCGCGGACCGGATGTTGCCGGAACCGTAGTCGAGGATCGCCACCTTCTTCATGCCGTCCAGCCTAATCGGCCGCGGGGACGCGCTGCATCGCAGTATTACGCTGGCGTCGTGGGGGTGTTCGACAGGGCGGACGAGGGCAGCGAGGAGGCGAAGGCCTACCGCGCCGAGCTCGCGAAGGAGAACGACCGTCTCGCCGCGAAGGTGGCACCGGTGCTGCTCGTGCTGATCGGCATCGTCGCCACCTGGGGTGCGATCTCCACCGGCACGAGGCTGCTTCGCGAATACGGGGAGCCGGTGCGGTGCGAGGGGCGTCTCATGGAACCCGCAGACACGTGCTGGGCGGTCCTCACCAAGGGAGCATCGACGTTCGAGCTGTTCGCGCCCGCCGCCGCAGGGCCGGTCAGCGACACCGAAGCGCGACGGATCGCGGTCTCGCGCGGGAGCGACACCGCGCCTTATCCGTACGACTACACGCGCACGCGGAGCATCCGGAAGAACGAGGTGTCGAACGACGGTCTCGCCACAGTCGTCCTCGGCGCGGCGGGAGCAGGGGCGTTCCTCGGGGCGTACTTCACCCGTCGCGGTGCCCGTCGAGCGCGCGATGACTCCGCACGGACGGTCTGCTCCGCATGACAGGTCACTGTCCGCGAGCCGCGGATGCAGTGCGTCGCAGCATCACCAGCGGAGTCGGCCCGGTCCCCGGGGAGGAGCCGGCGGCGCTGCGTGCACTCGGCACCCCGCTCATCACCGATCACCCGAACGATCCGCAACTCGTGCGGGCGCTGTTCGTATGGCACGAAGACCTCGGTGATCCGCCTGCCGCGGTGTACCTGTGGGTGAACCGGCTCACCGACAAGCGGCACCGCGCCCGCGGGATGATGCGGTCCCGCGGCGGCGGAACGTGGTTCGTCGAGCTCACCGTTCCCCGCGACGTCCTGGCCACCTACCGAGTCCTACCGATCTCGGGGGACGAACACGTGCCGCCACCGCGCGATGTGCTGCGCCGCGCGCGGATCGACCCGCACAACGCGGCCGCGGTGGCGGGGTCACCGTTCGGATCGGTCCTCGCCGGGCCCGACGCACCCCGACTCGACGCCTGGACCGCGGCGGCGGCCGTGACGTCGACGGCGCTCGACCGCACCATCGGCTTGGCCCCGGAGCCCCTCCGGTACCGGCTGTCCGTACCGTCCGGCCCGGGGCCGATGGATCTGCTCATCACCTTCGACGCCGACACGTGGTTCGACCGGTTCCGCCTGCCCGACGTCCTCGCCACAGCAGGCCGACGGTGCGCCGTGCTCGGCATCGACTCCCCCGTGGACCCCGCGGCACGACTGCGGTTCCTCGGCGCCCAAGACGAGCTGTTCGCGGCGATCAAAGACGAGGTCCTTCCCGCTGCGCTACAACGGCTGGGCGAGCCGGGCAGGGTGACGATCACTGGGCAGAGCCTCGGCGGCCTGGCCGCGCTCGCGTTCGCGACGCAGCACCCCGGCCTCGTCGACGAGGTGATCGCCTATTCCCCGTCCGTCTGGTGGCACCCCGGCCTCGCCGCCCGGCCCGCGGACGTCGCGGCCCGGCAGGACTGGATCCACGACCGGATCGCGGCCTGCCCGCCCGGCGCGTTCTCGATCCGGTTGGCGTCCGGGGCCTTCGAGGAGGAACTCACCCCCGCAGTCGCCGACCTCGCGGACACCGCCCGCCGCGCGGGCCACGACGTGGAGCACACCGTCTACTCCGGCGGTCACGACGAGGCACAGTGGGCCGCACTGCTCCTCGCCCACCTGCAGGGCAGGGCGTAGCGCTACGGGATCAGGATGAACTTCCCGATCGGGTGCGCAGCCTTCAGCTCGGTGTGCGCCCGCGCGGCGTCGGCGAGCGGGAACGTCCTGGCGACCGCGTTCACCAGCTTCCCCTCGCCTGCGAGGTCCAGCAGCGGGCCGCGCGCCTCGTCGCGAATGCGGGCACTGTCCGGGTCGGGCCCGCCGATCGCGAGGAATCCGTCCTGCACGGCGCGTCCGAATCCCGCGATGGTGACGATCCGCTTCCGGTCGGCGACGAGGTCGAGGGAGACGTCCGCCGCCTCGTCGGTGCCGACGGTGTCGATGGCCGCGCTCACGCCGTCCGGCGCCAGAGCGCGCACCCGCTCCGCCAACCCGTCGCCGTATTCGACGGGGGTCGCGCCGAGGCCACGCAGGTACTCGTGGTTGGCGGCCCGTGCGGTGCCGATCACGGTGGCGCCGCGGAGCCGCGCGAGTTGCACCGCCAGCAGCCCGACCCCACCGACTGCGCCATGGATCAGGACGGTGTCGCCGGCGGCGACCCCGATGCGCTCGACGGCGTCCCACGCGGTCGCGCCCGTGAGCAGCAGCCCGGCGGCGTCCTCCCAGCCCAGGCCCGCGGGCTTCGGGAGCACCGCCTGGGCCGACTGGACCGCGGACGAGGCGTAGACACCGTCGCCGCGGTAGACGACGACCTCGTCGCCGACGGAGATCGGGCCCCGCGGTCCGACGGCGTCGGGCCCGACGGCCGTCACCACCCCGGCCCCCTCGCTTCCGACCGGCTGCGGCAGCGTCGACGGATCGTCGCCGAACGCACCGCTGTAGAGCTTGTAGTCGATGGGGTTGACACCGATCGCCCTGAACTCGACGACCACCTCGCCCGGCCCCGGGGCGGGCAGCTCCCGCTCGATCACCTCGAGGACCTCCGGCCCTCCGAACGCCTGTGCCACCACTACTTTCGCCATGACCTGCACAACCGCGCGCCGCCGCGATCCATTCCGGTTCGGCTCACCGGGACGGAAACCGTGGTGCCACCAGGAGGTGCCGCGCAATCGACGCCGGGCGATCGCGGCCGATTCGGGTGGAAGGCACGAGCGGGACAGGCGATCCTGCTCCTGATCCCCGCGTTCTTCGTGGCGGTCGGGGGTGACGCGCTCTCCGACTACCGAGAGCAAGCAGGTCCCTTCCGTTGCAACGGTTCGGAGATGCATCGGGGTGATACGTGCCTCGTCGACCGCGCACGCTCCACGGACATCAAGGACCTCGTCCGCGCCGGCGAGGCGCCTCGAGAACTCGGGGTTCTCCGCGAGAACGGTCGATCAGCGTCGGCACCCCGATGTCGTACACCGGATGAGCCGCAAGCGATCCGGTGATCGACGAGCCGCGTTGGCGGTCTCGGTCGTCCTCCTCACCATGGGGCACGGACCCGGACTGATCAGGCACCCGATCCCGCCGAAGCGGAGCTCAGATCTCGCGGGCGCCGATCAACGCATCGGAGATGATGCCGGTCGCTCGTTCGAGGGCGGGGATCGCACGGTCGACGAAGTCGTCGCTCAGGCGGGAGACGGGGCCGGAGATACCGACGGCCATCGGGGTCGGCGCACCGGGCACCGCCATCGCGTAGCAGCGCACACCCACCTCCTGCTCCTCGTCGTCGATGGAGTAGCCGCGGGCGCGGACCTTCTCCACCTCGGCGAAGACCCCGGACAGGGTGCTCACGCTGTTCGGGGTCGGCGCCGGGATCCCCGCCTGCCCGACGAGCTTGACGATGCGGGCGTCGTCGAGCTCGGCGAGCACCGCCTTGCCGACGCCGCTGTTGTGCAGGTTCACGCGACGACCAGCCTCGTTGTTGGTGCGCATGCTGTGCTGCGAGGGCACCTGGCCCGTGTAGATCACCATGTCACCGTCCAGCACAGCGAGGCTCGCCGTCTCCTCGAGCTCGTCGACCAGCGCCTGCAGCACGGGCACGGCCACCGCGCCGAGCTGACGGTTCGCGACCTCGCCGAGACGGATCAGCCGGGGCCCGAGCGCGTAGCGCCGGTTGGGCAGCTGCCGGACGTAGCCGATGCCGACGAGCGTCCGGAGCAGGCGGTGGATCGTGGGCGGAGGGAGCGGTGTGCCCGCCGACAGCTCGCTGAGCGAGCACTCGCCGCCGGCCCGCCCCATGAGTTCGAGCAGTTCGAACGCGCGCTCCACCGACTGCACCCCGGAGGTGGATTTCCCCGCCATGATCGCCTCCCCGGACGTCTGGTTGTTTGCTGTTCCAATCCCGACGGTACGCCCACAATTCCAACTTGCGTTCCGTATCGCGGTATTCATCGGATTCCGTATCCGACGGAGCGGCCAAACGAAGCCTGCCGATCGAAAGTATCCAGCCACGATACGGAACGACACCGAGCGCATGCGACCCGACATCGACGACGTCGCCCGTGAATGGACGTCCGGCAAGCGTTGCCGCGCGGCGGAAGTCGTCGAGAATCGCGCAGAACATCTGCTTGACAGCCCTGAGGGGGCGTGCTTCACTCGACGTGATCGGAATCACATTTCCGATGGGCGGAACGCACATCTGCGGAGCCCCACGCGATCGCCACCACGCGTCGCCTTCGATCAGCCCCACTTCGCCGCCGCTCCCCCGGAGCGCCTGAACGCGACGGGCCCACGCCCGGCGTTTCGGACCGAGAGGACCACCATGACCAGCCAGCAAGAGCAGAACGGGGCCGACGAACACGTCGAACACCCGGCGCGCACCGAACGGATCGACGGCCCGGAGCGTGCGGGCGCGCCGTTCCTGGACCGCTTCTTCGAGATCACCCGCCGCGGCTCGACGATCCCCCGGGAGATCCGAGGCGGCCTCGTCACCTTCGTCGCGATGGCCTACATCGTCGTACTGAACCCCTTGATCCTGAGCAGCTCGTCGGACGCCGTGGAGGGAAAGCTCGGGTTCGTGCAGGTCACCGCCGTGACCGGCCTGACGGCGGGCGTCATCACGATCCTGTTCGGCCTGATCGCGCGCCTACCCTTCGCGCTCGCCGCGGGCCTCGGCATGAACTCGTTCCTCGCGGTGGCGGTGGTCAAGGACGTCACGTGGCCCGAGGCGATGGGCCTGGTGATCATCAACGGCGTCATCATCGTCGTGTTGGGCGCCACCGGCATCCGGACGGCGATCTTCCGCGCGGTCCCGGCCGAACTCAAGACCGCGATCACGGTCGGCATCGGCCTGTTCATCGCCTTCATCGGCTTCGTGAACTCGGGGTTCGTCACGCGCACCCCGGCCGGCCCGCCGGTCCAGCTCGGCCACGACGGCTCGATCGACGCGATCCCCACCGCCGTCTTCATCTTCGCCCTGCTCCTCATCGCGGTGCTCGTGTCGCGCCGCGTCCCGGGCGCCATCCTCATCGGCATGATCGTCGCGACCCTCGCGGCGATCGTGATCCAGCACTTCGCCAAGCTCGGCACGGTCGGGGACCCGACCCACCCGGACCCCAAGGGCTGGAACCTCAGCGCCCCCGAACTGCCCAGCCAGATCGTCGCCCTCCCCGACTTCAGCCTGATCGGCCAGTTCGACCTGTTCGGAGCCTTCGAGCGTGTGGGCGCCCTGGCCGCCACGATGCTGGTGTTCACCCTGGTCTTCACCAACTTCTTCGACGCGATGGGCTCGATGACGGGCCTGGCCCGCCAAGCGGGCGTCGGCCAGCCCGACGGGACGTTCCCCCGCATCCGCTCCGCCTTCGTCATCGAGGGCATGGGTGCGGTCGCCGGCGGCGCGACGTCCGGCTCGTCGAACACCGTCTTCGTCGACTCGGCGTCCGGCATCGCGGAGGGCGCGCGCACCGGCCTCGCCGCCTGCGTGACCGGCGTCCTGTTCCTCGGGTCGATGTTCTTCTCGCCCCTGATCGGCGTGATCCCGATGGAGGTCGGCGCGGCCGCGCTCGTGGTGGTCGGGTCGATGATGGTGGCGCAGATCCGGGAGATCGATTTCACGCACTTCTCGGTCGCGCTGCCCGCGTTCCTCACCATCGTCACCATGCCGCTCACCTACTCGATCGCGAACGGCATCGGCGTGGGCTTCATCACGTGGGCGCTCCTGAGCGTCCTCAGCGGTCGCGGACAGAAGGCGCACTGGCTACTGTGGGCGGTCTCGATCGGATTCATCCTCTACTTCGTCCGAGGACCGATCACCGCGTTGATCGGCGGCTGACCTGCAACGACGCAGAGTCGAGCCGGAACGGCTCCCGTATCGCACTCCGTGATGCGGAAAGAAGATTCCGAAAAACCCTTCCCGATGTGACCCCCGTCACCTACCATGAAATGCACTGGATCGTGTTCGCATGGAAAACCAGCGGTCCAGCTCAGCCTCGCAAACCATGCCTGTCGGAACCGCACGCCGCGGTTCAGTAGGGATGCAGCGGTGACCGAAACGCTGACCGGATGTCATGTGACCGTGAACGGTCGATCCCGACCCTTCACCGGCCCCGCGCACACGAGTGCGCTCGATTGGCTCCGCGACCAGGGCCTCACCGGAGCCAAGGAGGGCTGCGCCGAGGGTGAATGCGGCGCCTGCTCGATCCTCGTCGCCCGCCCCGGCGNCCCCGACGCCCCGGGCGACCGCACCCGGTGGACGGCGATCAACGCCTGTCTCACCCCGGCGGCCGCCCTGGCCGACCAGGAGGTGGTCACCTCCGAGGGGCTCGGCGGGCCCGACGACCTGCATCCCGTGCAGACCGCGATGGCGCTCCGCGGCGGCTCGCAGTGCGGCTACTGCACACCCGGCTTCATCTGCAGCATGGCGGCCGAGTTCTACCGCCCCGATCGAGCCCCGTCCGGCACGCCGGCCGAGGGCGGCGCCGCGCGCCCCGCGCACGACGAGGAACACGGCCCCAACGGCTTCGACTTGCACTCCCTGTCCGGAAACCTCTGCCGCTGCACCGGCTACCGGCCCATCCGGGACGCCGCCTACGGCCTTCCTGTGGAGCCCGCGGCAGACGACCCGCTCGCCGCCCGACGTGCTGCAGCAGCCCCCGCCGCCGCCCCCACCGTGGTCGACGGACCGCAGGGCCGCTTCGTCCGGCCCGCCGGCCTCGACGAGGTCCTCGACCTCCTCGCGACCGGCGACTCCCCCGTCCTCGTCGCCGGATCCACCGATTTCGGCGTCGACGTCAACCTCAAAGGACGGCGCGAGCCCCTCGTGGTCGCGATCGACCGACTGCCCGAGCTCCGCGAGTTGCGCTGGGAAGAGGACGAACTCGAGATCGGAGCGGCGCTGACGCTGTCCGAGATCGAACGCCGCCTCGACGGGCGCGTGCCGCTCCTGGCCCAGGTGTTCCCGCAGTTCGCCTCCCGGCTGATCCGCAACGCCGCGACGCTGGGCGGCAACCTCGGGACGGGCTCGCCGATCGGCGACACCCCGCCCGCGCTCCTCGCACTCGAGGCCCGCCTCGTCCTGGCCTCGCGCGACGGCGAGCGCACGGTCCCGCTCGCGGAGTACTTCACCGGCTATCGCGCGACGGTGCGCCGCCCCGACGAGCTCATCAAGGCGGTACGGATCCCGTTGCCGCTGAGTCCGCTCACCGCGTTCCACAAGATCGCCAAGCGCCGCTTCGACGACATCTCCAGCGTCGCGGTCGCCTTCGCGCTGACCGTGGACGACGGCACGATCACCCGGGCCGCCATCGGGCTCGGCGGCGTGGCGGCGACCCCGCTCCGCGCGACCGCGACCGAACAGGCGCTCGTCGGGCGCCCCTGGTCCGAGGACACCGTGCGCGCCGCCGCCGAGGTGCTGCGCGGGGAGGGCACCCCGATAGACGACCACCGGGCCTCCGGGCGCTACCGGGTGGCCATGCTGGGCCGGTCGCTCGAGAAGCTCCACGCCGAGACCACGGCCCGAGAGGAGCTGTCATGAGCCACCTGTCCGAGCGCCCCGCGAACCCCGTCGTCGGGCTCGACGTCCCGCACGAGAGCGCGGCCCTCCACGTGAGCGGTGCCGCCATCTACACGGACGACCTCGTCGGCCGCACGCCCGGCGCACTGCACGCGCACCCCGTCCAGGCCGACTGCGCCCACGCCCGGATCCTCTCGATCGACACCGCTCCCGCGCTGCGGGTACCGGGCGTCGTCCGGGTCCTGACCGCCGCCGACGTCCCCGGCGTGAACGACGCCGGCGTCAAGCACGACGAGCCGCTGTTCCCCGAGGACGAGGTGATGTTCTTCGGGCACGCGGTGTGCTGGGTGCTCGGCGAGACGCTGGAAGCCGCCCGGCTGGGCGCCGCGGCGGTGAAGCTCGAGCTCGAGCCGCTCCCCTCTCTCATCTCGCTGGGCGACGCCATCGGGGCGGAGAGCTTCCACGGTGCCCGTCCGACGGTCCGACGCGGCGACCTCGGCGCCGGCTTCGCGGACGCGGTGCACGTGTACACCGGCGAGTTCGAATTCGCGGGTCAGGAGCACTTCTACCTGGAGACGCACGCCTCCCTGGCCCAGGTCGACGAGAGCGGCCAGATCTTCGTGCAGTCCAGCACCCAGCATCCGTCGGAGACGCAGGACATCGTGGCGCACGTGCTGGGCCTGCCCAGCAACGCCGTGACGGTGCAGTGCCTGCGGATGGGCGGCGCGTTCGGCGGCAAGGAGATGCAGCCGCACGGCTTCGCGGCCATCGCTGCACTCGGCGCCACGCTCACGGGTCGGCCGGTGCGCCTGCGGCTGGACCGCACGCAGGACATGACCATGTCGGGCAAGCGGCACGGCTTCCACGCCACCTGGCGGGTCGGCTTCGACGCGGCCGGCCTCATCACGGCCCTCGAATCCACCCTCACGGCGGACGGCGGCTGGAGCCTCGACCTCTCCGAGCCGGTGCTCGCCCGCGCGCTGTGCCACATCGACAACGCCTACTGGATCCCCAACATCGCGGTACACGGACGGATCGCGAAGTGCCACAAGACCTCACAGACCGCGTTCCGCGGCTTCGGCGGGCCGCAGGGCATGCTCGTCATCGAGGACATCCTCGGCACCTGCGCCCCGCGCCTCGGCCTGTCCGCGCGGGAACTCCGGCGCCGCAACTTCTACGGCGACGACCAGACCACGCCGTACGGCCAGCCCGTCCGCCACGCCGACCGCGTCCGGACCGCGTGGGAGCAGGTCGTCACCACCGGCGAGGTCGAGGCGCGCGAGGCGGAGATCGCCGCGTTCAACGCGACGCACCCGAACGTCAAGCGCGCCCTCGCCCTGACGCCGGTCAAGTTCGGGATCTCCTTCAACCTCACCGCCTTCAACCAGGCCGGCGCCCTCGTGCTGGTCTACAAGGACGGCTCCGTCCTGATCAATCACGGCGGAACCGAGATGGGGCAGGGCCTGCACACCAAGATGCTGCAGGTCGCCGCGACCACGCTCGGCGTCCCCCTGTCGCGCGTCCGCCTGGCTCCGACGCGGACGGACAAGGTGCCCAACACCTCCGCCACCGCCGCGAGCTCCGGCGCCGACCTCAACGGCGGCGCGGTGAAGAACGCGTGCGAGCAGATCCGCGACCGCCTCGCCGGCGTCGCCGCGTCACTCATCGGCACGAATCCCTCCGACGTGCGGTTCAGCGAGGGGACCATCAGCGGGCTCGGCGCCTCCGCGCAGAAGCTCAGCTGGGAAGAGGTCGTGCACGCCGCGTACTTCCAGCGGGTGCAGCTCTCCGCCTCCGGCTACTACCGGACGGAGGGGCTGCACTGGGACGCCAAGGCGATGCAGGGCGTGCCCTTCAAGTACTTCGCCTACGGGGTGGCGGCGAGCGAGGTCGAGGTCGACGGGTTCACCGGCGCGTACCGACTGCGCCGCGTGGACATCGTCCACGACGTGGGCGACTCCCTCTCGCCGATGATCGACATCGGCCAGATCGAGGGCGGGTTCGTGCAGGGCGCCGGCTGGCTCACGCTGGAGGATCTGCGCTGGGACGAGAGCGAACGCCCCACCCGCGGCCGCCTGCTCACGCAGTCGGCGAGCACGTACAAGCTGCCGAGCTTCTCCGAGATGCCGCCGGACTTCAGGGTCTCGCTGCTGGACAAGGCGCACGAGGACGGTGCCGTGTACGGCTCGAAGGCCGTCGGCGAGCCCCCGCTCATGCTCGCCTTCTCGGTCCGCGAGGCGCTCCGCCAGGCGGCGGCGGCCTTCGGGCCGCCCGGGACAGCGGTGGAGCTGGCCTCTCCCGCGACGCCGGAGGCGGTGTACTGGGCGGTGGAGTCCGCGCGTTCCGCCGGGCCGGGGCGGAACGGTCACCGTCGGACCCCCGTCCCGGCGGCCGGAACCGCCTCCGCGGCGCCGGCCCCCGCGCCTCTCGGCTGAGCCCGCCATGACCTGGCTGGGCGACGCCGCCCGCCTGCGTCGGCAACGCGTCCCCGCGGTCCTGATCACCCAGATCGGGGTTCGCGGGCACGCTCCGCGCGAGGCGGGCGCCAAGATGATCGCCACCTCCGACGACGAATTCGGCACGATCGGTGGCGGCAATCTCGAACTGACGGCGATCGACCGCGCCCGGGAGATGCTCCGGGACACGGTCACTACGCCCGAGACGCTCACGCTGCGCCTCAACGACAAGGCCCGCAATCAACACGGGCGCCAATGCTGTGGAGGCGAGGTGGTTCTCCTGTTCGAGCCACTCCCGGTGGTACCGGCGGTCGCGATCTTCGGGGTGGGCCACGTCGGCCTCGAGCTCGCTCGCATCCTGTCCCGCCACGACGTCGAGCTGTACCTCACGGATTCGCGCCCCGAGCAGATCGAGGCCGCCGGCGCCCTGGAGCCCGGTGAGGCCACCGTGCACCTGCGGCACTCGATGCTGCCCGAGGAGGTCCTCGAGGATCTCCCCGCGGGCTGCCACGTGCTGATCATGACCCACGATCACGCCGAGGACTTCAGCCTGTGCGACCAGGGCCTGCGGACGCCGGGCCTGGGCAGCGTCGGCCTCATCGGCTCCGCCGCGAAGTGGACCCGCTTCCGCGCCATGCTCGCCGACGCCGGACACGACGCCGCGACCATCGACACCATCCAATCCCCCATCGGGCTGAGCGCCCTGGGCGGCAAACACCCGGCGACCATCGCCGTGAGCGTCGCCGCCGACCTGCTCGTCCGGTTCCCCTCAGCCGTTCCAGGAGACCCCGCATGATCATCTACCGCGCCCAGGTGCTCGACACGCCCGAAAGCCCCTTCACCGGAGGCGCTCTCCGTTCCTCCGACGATGCCGGCCTCGCGGTCCAGGACGGGACGATCGTCGATCGGGGCGACTTCCGAACGATCGCCGACCGCCACCCCGAGGCCGAGGTCGTCGACGTCCGCGACGGCGTCCTCCTCCCCGGCTTCGTGGACACCCACGTCCACTACCCGCAGGTCCGCGCCATCGGCGGCCTCGGGATGCCGCTCCTGGACTGGCTCGACCAGTGCGCGCTCCCCGAGGAGTGCAAGCTCGAGGATCCGGAGTACGCGCGCACCATCGCCGGCGAGTTCCTGGCGGGCCTCACCGCCGCGGGAACCACCACCGCCCTGGTCTTCGGCTCACACTTCGCCGATGCGGTGGACGCCCTCTTCGCCGAGGCCGATCGGGTCGGGGTGCGCGTCACCGCGGGACTCGTGACCAGCGACCACAACCTGCCCGAGCCGCTGCTCAGCACGCCGGAACGGACGTACGACGAGGGCCGCAAGCTCGCGGAGCGCTGGCACGGGCACCGTCGGCTGCGATACGCGGTCACGCCCCGGTTCTCGTACTCCACCACGCCCGCCATGCTCGCCAGCGGCGCCGCGCTCATGCAGGACGTCCCGGGCCTGTGGTTCACCTCCCACATCAACGAGAACCCCGCTGAGATCGCCGCCGTGATCGAGCAGTTCCCCGGATCGCCGAACTACCTCGACACCTATCACCGCCACGGGCTCATCCACGAGCGCTCGGTGCTGGCGCACAACGCGCACCCGACCGACCCCGAGCTGGCGCTCCTGGCGAGCGCGGGCGCCGCGGTGGCGCACTGCCCGACGTCCAACTCGGCCCTCGCCAGCGGATCGTTCCCCCTACGGCGCCACCTCGACCACGGAGTCCAGGTGGCCCTGGGTTCGGATGTGGGCGCCGGCAGCGGCTTCTCCCTGTTCAAGGAGGGCCTGCAGGCGTACTTCATGCAGCAGCTCCTGATGTCCGACGGGGTGCCGCTCACCGCGGCCCACCTGCTGTACCTGGCCACCCGGGCGGGCGCGACGGCGCTGGGCCTCGACGACGTGGGCGATCTCTCGACGGGAAACCAGTTCGACGCGATCCTGGTGCGCCCGAACAGCGGACAGCCGCTCGACGTATGCCTGCGGCACGCGGCGTCGGCCGAGAACGCGCTCGCGAAGATCTTCTCCCTCGCCACCCCCGCCGACGTCGCGCGCGTGTGGATCGGCGGAGACGAGGTCGCGGCCTAGGGCGCGGCGGGCGGACGACGGCCCGAATATCCTTGTGCGAAGCACAGGACCCGCGTAGACTCCACCATGCGGAATTACTTTTCCATTTAGCTCTGACGGAGGACCCATGCCCAGCCGCTCGCTCTCCGACGACGCCCTGGCCGCAATCGACCGCCGCCTGGCCGACACCGACGCGCTCCTGGCGCGCGCGTATCCCGGAGACGACGGCCGGCGGCAGCCCGTGCACACCGTCTATCTGCCGGCCGACCGCTTCACGCCCGAGACGACTCGGGAGTGGGGGGAGCAGGCCCTCGCGGCGGCCGACGCCGCCGGCGGCCTGGACGAGGTCGCCCGCATCGTCGGCCTCGACGATCAGGGACTCCCGGATCTGGTGCGGCGCAAGCTCGCCGACGAGCCGATCGAGGACCTGCGTCTCGATTTCGAGGACGGCTACGGCGACCGGGGCGACGACGCCGAGGACGCCGACGTGGCCCGCGCCGTCGACGCGGTGACGAAGGCCGTGGCCAACGGCTCGACGGCCCCGTTCATCGGCATCCGCTTCAAGTGCTTCGAGGCGCCCACCCGGGCCCGTGGACTGCGGACCCTGGACCTGTTCCTCAGCGGGCTGGTCGCGGTCGGCCCTCTCCCCGAGGGGCTCACCATCACGCTGCCGAAGGTGACCACGGTCGGCCAGGTCGAGGCGATGGTCGACGCGTGCCGCGCCCTCGAGTCCGCGCTGGGGCTGGCCGAGCGGCGCCTCCGCTTCGAGGTGCAGGTGGAGACGCCGCAGGTGATCCTGGGGGCGGACGGCTCTGCGCCCGTCGCGACCCTGCTGCACGCCGCCGACCGCCGCGTCACCTCACTGCACTACGGCACCTACGACTACTCGGCCTCGCTCGGCATCGCCGCGCAGTACCAGTCGATGGAGCACCCCGCGGCGGATCACGCCAAGAACGTCATGCAACTCGCGATCGCCGGCACCGGCGTGCACATGTCGGACGGCTCCACGAACATCCTGCCGATCGGCGATGCGGCCCACGTCGTCGACGCGTGGCGCCTGCACGCGCGGCTCGTGCGCCGGCACCTCGAGCGCGGCATCTACCAGGGCTGGGATCTGCACCCGGCGCAGCTCGTCACGCGCTTCCTCGCGACCTACGCCTTCTACCGCGACGGCTTCCCCGCCGCCGCGACGCGGTTGCGGAACTACGTGCACCGCATCGATTCCGCGATCCTGGACGAGCCGGCGACGGCGCGTGCGCTCGCGTCCTTCATCCACCGCGGTGTGACCTGCGGGGCGATCACCGCCGCCGAGGTCGCGTCCGCCGCCGAGGTCACCGTCGAGACGGTGCGCGACCTCGCCTTGAACCGCCCCACCATCACCCAGCCCGAGGAGACCCGATGAGCTCGTCCGCCCCCGTCTACTACTCGCCGCAGGGCGGCCACCCGCCGCAGACGGACCTGCTCACCGACCGCGCCATCGTCACCGAGGCCTACACCGTGATCCCGCGCGGCGTCATGCGCGACATCGTGACCTCGGTCTTCCCGGGCTGGACCAACACCCGCGCGTGGGTGCTCAACCGCCCCGTCGCGGGCGGCTCGACGACCTTCGCGCAGTCCATCGTCGAGGTCTCCCCCGGCGGCGGCTCGGAGGCGCCGGAGCCGCAGCCCGAGGTCCAGAGCTTCCTCCTCGTCACGCAGGGCACCCTGCAGGTGACGATCGACGACGAGGCGCACACCCTCACCGAGGGCGGCTACGCGTACATCCCCGCGGGCACGTCCTGGTCGGTCGCCAACACGGCCGACGGTGCCGCCGTCTTCCAGTGGATCCGCAAGCGGTACGAGCCGCTCGCCGGGCACACGCCCAAGGTCGCCGTCGGCAACGAGCGCGACATCGAGCCCTCACCGATGCCGGGCACCGACAACAAGTGGCGCACCACCCGGATCCTGGACCCGCAGGACCTGGCCTACGACATGCACTGCAACATCGTGACCTTCGAGCCGGGCGCGTCGATCCCGTTCGCCGAGACCCACGTCATGGAGCACGGCCTGTACGTCCTCGAGGGCAAGGCCGTCTACCGCCTCAACGGCGACTGGGTCGAGGTGCAGGAGGGCGACTACATGTCGCTGCGCGCCTTCTGCCCCCAGGCCTGCTACGCCGGCGGACCGTCGAACTTCCGCTACCTGCTCTACAAGGACGTCAACCGCCAGATCGTCCTGTAGCGAGCCGATACGTGAAGTGCCCCTCCCGGATTCCGGGAGGGGCACTTCGGTGTTGAGTGGAGGGTCCGTCGGGTCAGGACAGGGCCGCCGCGGCGCGCACGAGCGCCTCGCGCAGCCGCAGGGTGTTCGCGTCGAGCTCCTCCTGGACCCGCTCTTGACTGACGGGCCACGGGGTCTCGGCGATGACGTCGTGATCGGTGACCAGCGCGACGCAGGCGTAGCCGATGCCGAGCTCGCGGGCCAGCGCCGCCTCCGGGTAGGGCGTGGTCGACACGACGTCCCAGCCCTGCGCCGCGTACCAGCGGGACTCGGCCGCGGTCGAGAACCGCGGGCCGCGAATGGCCACGACCACACCGCCGTCGGCGACGACCCAGCGCTGATCGCGCAGCGCACCGATCGCGGCGGCGCGGGTCGGCTCGGAGAACGGCTGTGCGAACGAGACTCGGACGTCCTCGTCGTCGTGGAAGGTGTCATCGGTGCGCCCGGTCCGGTCGACCAGCTGGTCCGGGACCACGACGGTGCCGACGCCCACCGCGGAGTCGAAGGCCCCGGCGGGCGTCGCCGCAAGAATGTGCCGCGCCCCGAGGTGGTGCAGCGCCCAGATGTTGGCACGGTGATTGATCCTGTGCGGCGGGATGTTCCGCTCGCGGCCGGACCGGGTCAGGTAGGCGACGCGTCGGCCGTGCGCGGTCCCGATCACCACGTCGTCCGAGGGCGCGCCGTAGGGAGTGTCCACGGGATACGACCGGGCGTCGTCCAGGAGCCCGTAGTAGCCCCAACTACCCAGGATCGCGACCGTGACATCGGCACCGGCCGGTGCGGTGGTGTCAGACATTCTTCGCTCCCTCGACATCGGTGGTGGTCCCGTCGCCACCCGCCGACGGCGACGCGGCATCGGCACGCGGCGGGAACGCGGCCGCTCCGTGGCCGGGGTGCGCGCGCACGTCGTCGGGATCGTCGACGACGAGCGTGCCGTCGAGGACCGCCTTCATCTTCTCCGTGTCGAGCAGGCCCTCCCACCGCGCGATGACGAAGGTGGCGAGGCAGTTGCCCAGCAGATTGGTCGCCACGCGCATGGAATCCATGAGGCGGTCGGCGCCGAGCAGCAGGGCGACCGCGGCCACCGGGAACGCACCGACCGCGGCGGCCGTGGCGGACAGCGCCACGAACGCGGAGCCCGGGACGCCGGCCATCCCCTTGGAGCTGAGGATCAAGATGCCCATGATCGTGATCTGCTGGCCCACACTGAGGTCCACGCCAACGGCCTGCGCGAGGAACATCATCGACAGCGACAGGTAGATCGCGGCACCGTCGAGGTTGAACGAGTAGCCGGTCGGGATGACGAGACCGACGACGGAGCGGTCGCACCCCGCGGCGTCCAGCTTCTTGATGATCGACGGCATCACGGCCTCGGACGAGCCCGTGCCCAGCGCGAGCATGAACTCCTCGCGGCAGTACGTGAGGAACTTCCACGTACTCACACCGGTGATGAGACGCACGGCGACCGCGAGGATCAGGATGAACACGACGGCGGCGCCGTAGCACGCGAGCACCAGCATGCCGAAGGACTTGAGGGAATCGGCGCCGTAGTTCCCGACGGTGAAGGCCATCGCGCCGAACGCACCGATCGGCGCCAGGTACATGATGTAACTGACGATTCGGAAGATCACATGCATCGCCTGGTCGATGACCTCGAGCAGGACGGGCTGAACCTTCTCGCTGATCGCCGCCAGCGCCACGCCGAAGAGCACCGCGAACAACAGCACCTGGAGCAGGTTGTTCTTCGCGAAGGCGTCGACCACGGACGTCGGGATGATGTTCATGACGAAGTCGACGCCGCCCGGCAGGGTCTCGCCGTGCGTCTTCTCATCGAGCGCGCTCGCGTCGAGGGTCGACGGGTCGATGTTCAAGCCGGCGCCGGGCCGGACGACATTGCCGACCACGAGCCCCAGCGCAAGAGCGAACGTGGTGCACACGGTGAACCACAGCAGGGCCTTCGCACCGATCTTGCCGAGCGCGGCCATACTGCCGACCTTGGCGATGCCCGTCACCACCACGAGGAAGATCAGGGGCGAGACCAGCATCTTGATGAGCTTGATGAAGCCCTGGCCCAGCGGAGCCAAGTGGTCCGAGAATCCCGGGAAGAAGATGCCCGTGGCGATTCCGGCTGCGATGCCGATCAACACCTGGACGAACAGAGATCTGTACCAGCGCTTCTTCTTCGGCGCCTCAGTCGTGGTCATGTTCCGTCCCTTCGCCGGAATGTGGCGCGGCCGTCCAGCTTCTCGAACGACTACCCGATAGGAGCTTCAGTTCTGGAAGGGCCAGCCCGTCACGACCTTGGGTCGCGGCGGGGCGTAGGTGCGCACCTTGGAGGTCCTCAGGCCCATGCGCACGAGGCCCTCGGCGATGGTCACGGCGGACCGGACGCCGTCCACGATGGGGACCCCCGTCGCGGCCGAGACCTTCTCCTCCAGCTCCGCCATACCGCCGCAGCCCAGGCAGATCACCTCGGCGTGGTCGCGCTCGACGGCCTCCCGCGCCTGGCCGACGATGGCGTCGACGGCCCGGTCGGGCTCGGACTCGAGCTCGAGTACGCCGAGACCCGAGGCACGCACCGACGCGCAGCGGGCATCGAGGCCGGCCAGCTTGAGCCGGTCCTCGATGAGCGGCACCGTGCGGTCGAGGGTGGTGACCACGGAGTACTTGTGGCCCAGGTACATCGCGGTCGAGGCCGCCGCCTCGGTGATGTCCACGACGGGCACCTCCAGCAGCTCCTGCAGGCCCTCGCGTCCGTGCTCGCCGTAGCCCGCCTGGATCACGGCGTCGTAGGGCCCCTCGTAGCGCGTGATCGCGTCCATGACCGCGATCGCGGCGAGGTAGGACTCGAAGTTGCCCTCACAGGAGTCCGCGCCGAACCGCGGCGTGATCCCGACGATCTCGGTGCCGGGCGAGGCCGCGGAGCGCGCCGACTCGGCGATCGCGGCGGTCATGGACTCGGTGGTGTTGACGTTGGCGACGAGGATGCGCATCGCGGGACTCCTAGTGCTTGCTGGGGACGGCGATCGGCTCGCCGGAGACGTCGACGAACGGGCCCTTGCGGTCGGCCACCGCAAGGTAGACCAGTGCGCCGAGGCCGGCCCCGATGAACCACGAGTAGTTCGAAACCACGTGGAAGGCGGGCACGAATGCCATGAGCAGCGCCGCGCCGGCGGTGGGGACGAGCGCGATGACGGCGCGCGGGTTCACGCCTCCCTGGTAGAAGTACGGCGCGTCGGGCAGGTCGCAGTACAGGTCGGGCACGTTGACCTTGGTCTTGCGGATCAGCCAGTAGTCGGCCATGACGATGCCGAACAGCGGCCCCAGCAGCGCCCCGAGGCCGCCGAGGAAGTACGTGATGACCGCGGGCGAGTTGTAGAGGTTCCAGGGCAGGATGACCAGGCCGATCACGCCGGAGATGAGGCCGGCGCTGCGGAAGTTCAGGTGCTTCGGGAACAGGTTGTTCAGCGCGTAGATCGGGGCGACGAAGTTCGCCATCAGGTTCACGGCCACGGTGAGCACGAGCAGCGCGAGGCAGGCGAGGACGAGTAGCAGCGTGTTCGGTACGGTCTGGACTATGTCGGCGGGCGACTCGATGACCCGGCCGTTGATCTTGAACTGGGCACCGGCCAGCGTGATCACGATGGCGCCGAAGAGCAGCATGTTGAGCGGGATGCCGAAGAAGTTGCCGCGCACGATGGACTTCTTGGAGGTCGCGTTGCGGGTGAAGTCGCAGAAGTTGAGGACGAAGGTGCCGTAGATCGCGACCCAGAGGCTCGCGCCGCCGACGATCTGCAGCCACATGTCGAGTCCCGTCTTGGACTCCGGCGTGGTCCACGCGATCGACCAATCGGCCTTGCTGAGCATCCAGACGGCCAGCGCGGCCATGGTCACGAGGATGACCGGCCCGGCGAAGGCCTCGTACTTGCGGATCATCTCCATGCCGTAGCTGACGATGACGAGCTGGATCGCCCACAGCACGAGGAAGGAGATCCAGCCGAGGGTGGAGAGGCCGAGGAAGCGGTTCTCGTCGAGCGTCGCCGCGCCCGGGGCCACCGCGACGATCATGATGCGCAACACCACCGAGGCGAGGTAGGTCTGGATACCGAACCAGGCGATCGCGACGACGCCGCGGATCAGCGCCGGGATCTGCGCACCCCGGATACCGAATGAGATGCGGCTCATGACCGGGAAGGGGACGCCCGTCTTCTCCCCCATGAAACCGGAGAAGTTGAGCAGGACGAAGAGGAACACGCCGCCGAGGCCGAGGGCCAGCAGGATCTGCCAACCGCCGAGGCCCAGCGCGAACAGGCCGATCGCGAAGGCGTAGTTGCCGAGGCTGTGAACGTCGTTCGCCCACAGGGTGAAGATGTTGTAGCCGCCCCAGGTGCGGCCCGCCCGCTTGGTGGGCGCCAGGTCCTGGTTGTAGAGGCCTGCGCTGAGCCGGTTCAGCGCGTCCACGTCGGGAACATCGGCGACGTCCGCGTCGCCGAGCCGGATCGGATTCGCCGCCGCCGCGACGCGGGGAGTGAGTTCTTCTGTCATGCTGGGCCTTCGTTCGTGCTGGCTGAACGCTCGAATCTTTTCCGTTGTGCGGAAGTTTTGTTCCACTTGTAGCGATAAGTAAGACCTATCCCCGCCCGCGTGTCAAGGCCCATGTCGCATCTCGGAATATGATCGTCACACGACGGAAACGATGTTCTTGACGAGTGGCGCAGCTCACACCTACTGTGGCCCCAGGATCGAGACGGAATTCCGCCACTCGGAATTTCTAGCCGAAGGAGAACCTGCATGAGCACCGACACCGCCGAGTACGACCTGGTGGTCCGCGGCCGCCGCATCGTCACGACCGCCGGGACGGTGGCGCGCGAGGTCGGCATCCGCGACGGACGCGTGGTCGCGATCGAGCCGCTCGGGAACGGCCTGGCGGGACGCGAGGTCATCGAGCTGACGGACGAGCAGGTGATGATCCCCGGACTCGTGGACACCCATGTGCACGTCAACGAGCCCGGTCGCACCGAGTGGGAGGGCTTCGAATCCGCGACGAAGGCCGCCGCCGCCGGCGCCGTCACGACGCTCGTCGACATGCCCCTCAACTCGATCCCGCCCACCGTCGACCGGGAGGCCCTGCGCCTCAAGCGCGAGGTCGCCGGGCCCAAGGCCTACATCGACGTCGGCTTCTGGGGCGGCGCGGTGCCCGGCAACAAGGGCGAGCTGCGCGGCCTGCACGACGACGGCGTCTTCGGCTTCAAGTGCTTCCTGCTGCACTCCGGCGTCGACGAGTTCCCCGCCCTCAGCGTGGACGAGATGCAGGAGGACATGGCGGAACTCGCCACGTTCGACTCGCTGATGATCGTCCACGCCGAGGACGCCTGCTCCATCGACCACGCACCGGAGCCGACCGGAGCCGACTACGCGGGCTTCCTCGCGTCGCGCCCGCGTGGCGCGGAGAACAAGGCCATCGCCGACGTGATCGAGCGGGCCCGGTGGACGGGCGCCCGCGCGCACGTCCTGCACCTCTCGTCGTCCGACGCCCTGCCGATGATCGCGAGCGCGCGGCGCGACGGGGTCAAGCTCACCGTCGAGACGTGCCCGCACTACCTGACCCTGCTGGCCGAGGAGATCCCCGCGGGCGGCACCGCGTTCAAGTGCTGTCCACCGATCCGCGAGGCGTCGAACCGCGAGTTGCTGTGGCAGGGACTGCTGGACGGCACGATCGACTGCATCGTCTCCGACCACTCCCCCTCGACGATCGACCTCAAGGACGTGGAGAACGGCGACTTCGGCGTGGCGTGGGGCGGCGTCGCGTCGCTGCAGCTGGGTCTGCAGCTCATCTGGACCGAGGCGAAGAAGCGCGGCATCACCCTCGAGCAGGTCCTCGAATGGATGTCCGCGAATCCCGCGAAGCTGGCCGGTATGACCCGCAAGGGCCGGATCGCGCTGGGCTTCGACGCCGACTTCGCGATCTTCGAACCCGAGGCCGCGCAGGTGGTGGACGTGCACCACCTGCACCACAAGAACCCGATCACGCCCTACGACGGTCGCGCCCTCGCCGGCGTCGTCAGCGGCACGTGGCTCCGCGGCGAGAAGGTCGACTTCGAGACCCCGCACGGACGCCTCCTCCGTCGCGGCGAGGCGTAGGCCGCCAGGGCCCGGACTACGGGCGGCTCGCCAGGATCTGGCTGAGGTAGTCCGGGGTCCCCTCGATGCGCTGCAGGTGCGGGTACCGCAACCCGCCGTGGTAATCGATCTCGACGGTCCGCGTCTGGTCGAAGTCCTTCACCTGCAGGCGGATCGGAGCGGGATTCGTCTTGGCACCCTCGATCGCCGTCTGCATCGTGGCCTGCGAGTAGGCGGCGTCGTTGACCGAGAGCACGGTCATCCCGGTCCCGACCTTGGCCTTGAACGCGGGCCCGTCCCACCGGACGTCGGTCACCTTGCCCGTCGCGGACACGTTGAGGCCGATCGAGTAGGTGTAGTTGACGGCCCCCTCCGCCGCCTTCATCTGCTCCGCGAGGAACGGGCCCGGGTTGCCGTCGTACACCAGCTTCCACCCCGTCTTCTCGACGCTCGAGGCGAACGGTTCCCTACCGTCGAGGCGATCGCGCAGATACGTCGCCCAGTCGTCGGCGACCACACCGTTGAGGGCCGCGACCACCTTGTCGAAGTCGTAGGTGTTCTGCGTCTTCCACGTCGTGGCGTCGACGCCGAAGAAGGCGCGGGCGAAGTCGTCGAGCGACTTGGTGTTGCCCGTCAGTTCGCGGATGCGCGCGTCCACGCCCAGCCACACGAGCTGACCGCCCTGGTAGTAGTCCTCGCTGAGCTGCCAGGAGCGGTACGGCTTGGTGCGGCGCTGCGCGATGATCGGGTCGTTCGTGGTGTCCTGCAGGCTCCGCCAGCTCAGGCCCGGGCGGCCGTCGGTGTACGTGGCGACCACGGAAGCCAGCGCATCGCGGGAGACCTCGGCCGGCCGCAGCCCCGCCCGGCCGGTGAGCACGTTGCCCCAGTACTGGGTCTGGCCCTCGTAGACCCACATCAGGCTGTCCTGCATCGGGGTGTTGAAGTCCGGCGTCCACAGGTCGGCCGGGCGGCGGAACTTCCCGTTCCACGAGTGCGTGTACTCGTGGCCGAGCAGATCGTCGCTCCCCACCGCGGGATTCCACCCCGTGAAGTAGTCCGTCGGTTCGCCGTTCTCGCTGGACCGCTGGTGTTCGAGCCCGTTGGAGCTGAGCTGATCCGAGAGCGAGAGCAGGAAGTCGTAGTGGTCGTAGTGCTGCGATCCGTACAGCTTGATCGCCTGCGCGACGAGCGCCCGGTGCTGCTCGATGTGTTCGGGCTTCGCCTCGAGCTGCTCCGGTGCGTCGGCGAACACCTGCAGGCGCACCGGGACCTCGGCGCCGGGGGCGAGGTCGATCTCCTTGTGGAAGCGCCCCGCGTAGACGGGCGAGTCGGCGAGGACGTCGAGCGGAACGGTGCGGTAATCGACGGTGTCCCCGCGCCGGCCCGCGACGTCCAGCGCGGTGCCGGCCTGGAATCCCGGCGGGTACGTGACGCTCGCGGTGAACGGGATCTCGCTCGCGGGCTTCCCCTTCGGGTAGAGGACCACCGCGTTCCACTGCAGGTTGAGCATGTTCGGTGTCATCACGACGCGGCCCTGCGTGCTGTCGGTCGGTGTGAGGTACGAGAAGGCGGCGTCCAGCGTGTCGACGCCGTCCGGCACCGTGACCTTCAGCGCGTAGACGTCGAGCGGATCACGCTTCCACGCCAGCTTCTTCCCGCCCGCGGAGAAGGTGATGCCGGCGATCTTGTCGATCGGCCCGGCGGGCGAATGGTTTCCCGGCAGCCACTGCGGGTAGAGCAGGGTCACCTCCCCCGCGCTGACGGGGATCGACTGCTTCACTCCGATGATGCGCTGCGGCAGGTTGGTGACGTCCACCGCCACGGAGACGGGTTTCTGCTCCCCCGCATCCTTCCCCGAGCGGTCCGGCGCCCCGCAGGCCAGCAGGCCCGCCAGGAGGACGATCACGATGCTGACGGCGCTCACGCCTCGAACCTTGGACATCGGCACTCCCGGCTTTCCGCGAACAATTTTGTTGATCCTACAAAATTGTTTGCGGCCTCGCCCTCCGAAAGGACGGGTCGCCGCAGCGGGTCCGGACGCTGTCGCGCTGCGCCCGGCGCGTAGGACCGCTAGAGCGTGCCCTTGGTGGACGGGACGCCGGTGACCCGCGGGTCCGGCTCGACGGCGGCGCGCAGCGCGCGGGCGACGGCCTTGAACTCGGCCTCCGTGATGTGGTGCGGGTCGCGGCCGTAGAGCACGCGGACGTGCAGCGCGATCCGGGCGTTCATCGCCAGCGATTCGAAGACGTGACGGTTGATCACCGTCGAGTACGGGACGCCCGGGTAGCCGCCGATCACGGAGTGCACCAGGTACTCCGGCTCGCCGGTGTGCACGGCGTAGGGCCGGCCGGAGACATCGACGGAGGCGTGCGCGAGCGTCTCGTCCATGGGGATGAAGCAGTCGCCGAAGCGGCGGATGCCCTTCTTGTCCCCCAGCGCCTCGCCGATGGCCTGGCCGAGCACAATCGCCGTGTCCTCGACCGTGTGGTGGGCGTCGATCTCGATGTCGCCCTTGGCCTGCACCGTGAGGTCGAAGCTGCCGTGCTGACCGAAGGCGGTGAGCATGTGGTCGAAGAACGGGACGCCGGTGGCGATGTCGGTGACGCCGGTGCCATCGAGGTTGAGCTCCACCACGATGGAGGACTCCCTCGTGGCGCGCTCGATACGGGCGATGCGATCGGTCATGCGGTCACTCACTTCTTCTCGGGCGCCAGCTTCTCGCTGATCGCGAGGAAGGCGTCGTTCTCGTGGTCCAGCCCCACCGACACGCGCAGGTGCCCCGGGATGTGCATGTCGCGCACCAGGACCCCGCCGTCGAGGTAGGTGCGCCAGGCGGCCGCCTCATCGGCGAAGCCGCCGTACAGGATGAAGTTGGCGTGCGACTCGATCACGTCGTAACCGAGCTCCCGCAGCCGCGCGGAGATCCGGTCGCGCTCGGCCGACAGGTGCGCCACCGATGCCAGCGTCTCCGCGCGGTGGTCGATCGCCGCGATCGCCGCGGCCTGCGTGAACACCGAGAGGTGGTATGGCAGGCGGACGAGCTGGATCGCGCCGACGATCGCCGGCGCGGCCACCAGGTAGCCCACGCGTCCGCCCGCGAAGGCGAAGGCCTTGCTCATGGTCCGGCTCACGATGAGCTTCTCGCCGAAGCGGTCCAGGAGTCGCACCGCCGACGGCCCCGCGCTGAACTCGCCGTACGCCTCGTCGACGATCACGATGCCCGGCGCAGCCTCGATCAGCCGGATCAGGTCGTCCTCGGCGATGAGGTGCCCGGTCGGGTTGTTCGGGTTGGTGAGGAACAGCACGTCGGGACGCAGCTCGTCGATGGCACCGACGGCGTAGTCGAGGTCGAGCCCGAAGTCGGCCGTGCGCTTGCCCGGGATCCAGTGCGTATCGGTGCCGTCCGAGATGATCGGGTGCATCGAGTAGCTGGGCACGAACCCCATCGCGGTGCGCCCGGGCCCGCCGAACACCTGCAGCACCTGCTGCAGGATCTCGTTGGAGCCGTTGGCCGCCCACACGTTCTGCGGCCCGACGACGGTGCCGGTGCGCTCGGTCACGTACTCCGCCAGCCGATTCCGCAGGGCCGCAAGATCGCGGTCCGGGTACCGGTTCATCGAGGCGGCCGCGTCACCGACCGCTTTGGCGATGTCGGCGACGAGCGCCGGGCTCGGCGGGTGCGGATTCTCGTTCGTGTTCATCGCGGCCGCCACGGGCAGCTGCGGCGCACCGTAGGGCTCCTTGCCGCGCAACGTGTCCCGGATGGGCAGCTGGTCGAGGCTCACCGCCTCACCGGGCAGCGGGTTCACGCGGGGCCGCCCTTCAGCGACTCGAACCGCAGCCGCACGGCCTCGCCGTGCGCCGGGAGGTCCTCCGAGTTCGCGAGCGTGATGACGGTGCCGGCGATGTCCTTGAGCGCGGCCTCGTCGTACTCGACGACGTGCACGCCGCGCAGGAAGGTCTGCACCGACAGGCCCGAGCTGTGCCGCGCGCAGCCCGCCGTCGGGAGCACGTGGTTGCTGCCCGCGGCGTAGTCCCCCAGGCTGACGGGCGAGTGCGGGCCGACGAAGATCGCGCCGGCGGCGCGCACCCGGCCCGCGACCTCGCGGGCATCGGCTGTCTGGATCTCCAGGTGCTCAGCGGCGTAGGCGTTGACCACCGCGAGGCCCTCGTCGATCCCGTCCACCAGCACGGTGCCGGACTGCGGGCCGCGCAGAGCCGTGTCCACCCGCTCGCGGTGCCGGGTGATCTCGAGCTGGGCCGTCAGCGCCTCGTCGACCCGGTCCGCGAGCTCCGGCGAGGTGGTGACCAGCACCGACGCCGCCATGACGTCGTGTTCGGCCTGGCTGATGAGGTCGGCCGCGACGTGCACGGGATCGGCGGTGTGGTCGGCGAGGATCGCGATCTCGGTCGGGCCGGCCTCCGCATCGATGCCGACCAGGCCGCGGCACAGTCGCTTCGCGGCGGTGACGTAGATGTTGCCCGGACCGGTGATGAGGTCGACGGGGGCCAGCTCGGCGCCGTCGAGATCCGTGCCGCCGTGCGCGGCGAGGGCGATGCCCTGCGCGCCTCCGACCGCCCACACCTCGTCGACGCCGAGCAGCGCGCACGCGGCCAGGATGGTGGGGTGGGGCAGCCCGCCGAAGTCCTTCTGCGCGGGCGAGAGCACCACGAGCGAGCCGACGCCGGCGATCTGCGCGGGTACGACGTTCATCACGACGGACGACGGGTAGACGGCGTTGCCGCCGGGCACGTACAGGCCGACGCGGTCGACGGGGATCCAGCGCTCGGTGACGGTGCCCCCGGGCACGACCTCGGTGACGGTGTCGACGCGCCTCTGGTCGGCGTGCACGGTGCGGACCCGGCCGATCGCCGTCTCCAGCGCCTCGCGGATCGCGGGGTCGAGCTCGGCGAGCGACCGCTCCAGCGCCGCAGCGGGAACCCGGACGGTGGCCGGGCGGGCACCGTCGAACCTCTCGCCGAACTCGAGGGCGGCCTCCGCGCCGCGCTCGGCGACCGCGTCGACGATGGGCCGCACCTGCGGGACCACCGCATCGACGTCGGTGCCGCCGCGCGGGAGCGCCGCACGCAGCTCGGCGAGCGACGGGCGACGACCGCGCAGGTCGAGACGGCTCAGCTGCAGATCAGACATGGCCCCATTCTATGGGTCCGGCGCCACCGGGTTTCCGGCCAGGGCATCGACCACGTCCGCGGTCGTCAGCACCTCGACGCCGATCAGGCGCAGGTCGTCGAGCCGCTGGTCCGTGGCCTGCGACGTCGCGTCGGCGACCACCGCCGCGCGGTAGTCGCGCTCCGAGGCGTCGAACAGCGTCGCCCGCGGGCAGTTGGGGAGGTTGCACCCGGCCACGATCACCGTGTCGACGCCGAGATCGCGGAGGTGTTCGTCGAGCTCGGTCCGGTGGAACGCCGACCATCGCGGCTTGAACAGCACCGCCTCCGCGTCGCCCACACTCTGCACCGCCCCCGACAGGAGGAGCGCATGGTCGAGCGGGACACCCAACAGGGCCGCGGGGACCTCGGACCCCGCGCTGCCCGGCGCCGCGATCCGGGCACCCGCCTCCACCGCGGACCGTCGGACGGGGTCGACGTCCGAGCCCCCGGGCACGTACAGGCGGACCACGTGGACGACGGGGCGGCCCGCGTCGCGGAAGGCCCGGGCGAGGCGCGCCATCGCCGGCAGCAGCTCCGCAGTGCCCGCGATCGGCGTCGCTCCGTCGACGAAGTCGTTCTGCACGTCGATGAGCACCAGAGCGGACCGATCCCAGTGGGGCGCCGTGTAGTCGGTCGCGGATGTGGAGGCCGTCACAGGTTCATCGTGCCCTACCGCTTCGCCTCCCGGCGACACCTGACGGTCCGGTAAGTTGTCCGCCATGGCTGAGACCAACCACGGGGACCAGGGCCTCCTGTACTGGCTGATCAAGCACGTGTCGGTGGGACCGACGATCCGGCTCGTGAACCGGCCGACCGTCGAGGGCCTGGAGAACATCCCGTCCGAGGGACCGGCGCTCATCGCCGGCAACCACCTGTCGATCGCCGACTGGCTGTTCGTGCCCCTGGTGGTGCCGCGCCGGATCTCCTACCTCGCGAAGAGCGACTACTTCACCGCTCCCGGCGTCTCGGGCAAGCTGCAGAAGTTCTTCTACACCCAGACGGGACAGGTGCCGATCGACCGCTCGGGCGGCGACGCCGCGACCGCCGCGCTGAACACCGCCAAGAAGCTGCTCGACGAGGGCCGCCTGGTCGGCATGTACCCCGAGGGCACCCGCTCCCCCGACGGCCGGCTCTACCGCGGGCGCACCGGCCTGGTCCGGATCGCCTTCGAGGCGAACGTGCCGATCATCCCCGTCGGCGTCATCGGCACCGACAAGGTCTCGCCCCCCGGTCCGTTCAGCTGGCATGCCGAGCGGGTGCAGGTGAAGTTCGCCAAGCCGATCGAGCCGATCGAGTACGACATCCCGTCGGATCCCGACGAGCGGCACAAGCTCGAACGGTCGGTCACCGACCGGCTCATGCAGGAGATCCAGGCGCTCACCGGGCAGGAGTACGTGGATGAGTACGCCAAGAAGTGGCGCCCGGAGTCCTGATCCGGCGCAGCGGGCGCGCGACCTGGCGGTGCTGCGCCGGGTGCGCGACCGCATCGACCGCGAGTTCGCGCAGCCGCTCGACGTCGAGGAGCTGGCCCGCGGCGCGCACATGTCCGCGGGGCACCTGAGCCGCGAGTTCAAGCGCGTCTACGGCGAATCGCCGTACTCGTACCTCATGACCCGCCGGATCGAGCGGGCGATGATGCTGCTGCGCCGCGGCGACGTCTCGGTGACCGACGCCTGCTTCGCGGTGGGCTGCTCGTCCCTCGGCACGTTCAGCACGCGGTTCACCGAGCTCGTCGGCGTTCCGCCGAGCGTCTACAAGCGCGACCACAGCGCCGCCGCTGAGGGCATTCCCGCGTGCCTCGCCCGCCAGGTGATGCGACCGGTCAGGAATCGAGAAGCACCGCACGCCCCGCCGCAATAACGTGGGCCGCATGAACCTCACGATCTCGCTCGCGTACCTGCCCCACACCGACGCCGAGGCCGCCCTCGGCTTCTACCGCGACCTCCTCGGCTTCGAGGTGCGCAAGGACGTCGGCTACCAGGACCTGCGCTGGCTCACCGTCGGACCGGCGGGCCAGCCGCAGACGTCGATCCTGCTGCACCCGCCGGCCATGGACCCCGGCGTCACCGACGACGAGCGGCAGACGGTGCTCGACCTCATCGCCAAGGGCGCCTACACCGCGGGCACCCTGTCCACCGACGACCTGGACGGCCTGTTCGAGCGCGTCGCCGGCGCGGGCGCGGACGTGGTGCAGGAGCCGATGGACCAGGACTACGGCGTGCGCGACTGCGCCTTCCGCGACCCGGCGGGCAACCTGATCCGGATCAATCAGCTCTGAATCAGACCGTGGTGGGCGCCTCGATCGTCGCGGTGTCGATCACGAAGCGGTACCGCACGTCCGAGGCGATCACGCGCTCGTAGGCCTCGTTGATCTGATCGGCCGAGATCAGCTCGATCTCGGAGCCGATGCCGTGCTCGGCGCAGAAGTCGAGCATCTCCTGGGTCTGGGCGATCCCGCCGATCATCGAGCCGGCGAAGGAGCGCCGGTTGCGCGTCAGGTCGAAGACGTTGACCGGGACCGGGTGCTCCGGCAGGCCGACCTCGACGAGCGTGCCGTCGACGGCCAGCATCCCGAAGTACGGGTGCATGTCGAGGTTCGCGGAGACGGTGTTGATGATGACGTCGAACCTGTTGCGCAGCACCTTGAAGGTGTCGGGATCGGAGGTCGCGTAGTAGTGCTGCGCGCCGAGGCGAAGCCCGTCCTCCATCTTCTTCAGCGACTGGCTGAGCACGGTGACCTCGGCGCCCATCGCCGCGGCGAGCTTCACGCCCATGTGGCCGAGGCCGCCGAGTCCGATGATCGCGACCTTGCTGCCGGGGCCGACGTTCCAGTGCCGCAGCGGGCTGAACAGCGTGATCCCGGCGCACAGCAGCGGCGCGGCGGCGGCGTAGTCGATGCTCTCGGGCACCCGGAGCACGTAGTTCTCGTCGACGACGATGCCCGTCGAGTAGCCGCCCTGCGTGGGCAGGCCGTCGCGGCCCTTCGCGTTGTAGGTGCCGACCATGCCGCGCTCGCAGTACTGCTCCTCGCCCCGCAGGCACGCCGCGCACTCGCGGCAGGAGTCCACGAAGCAGCCCACACCCACTCGGTCGCCCACCGCGAACTTCGTGACCTCGGAGCCGACGGCCGTGACCTCGCCGGCGATCTCATGGCCGGGCACCACGGGGTACCGGGCGGGGCCCCACTCGCTGCGGACCGTGTGGATGTCGCTGTGGCAAATGCCCGCGTAGCGGACGGCGATCTGCACGTCGTGCGGCCCGGGATCGCGGCGCTCGATCGTCATCGGCTCGAGCGGCTCGGTTGCGGATACGGCTCCATATGCGTTCACGATCATGCTTTCCATTGTGCGCCCCGTCCGCATTCGACGCCGCCCGGCCCCGGTACCCCGCCGGATTCTCCGCGCGGGCTACGGAAGTCGCGATCGGGTGCTTAGATCACCCCATGTCGAACGATGCGACTGCAACCGGTTCAGAAAGCAGCCGGCCGGCCGTGGCGCGGCGTCGGGCCGCCGTGGCCAGGATCCGGGCCACCGTGATGATCCTGGTGGGCGGCGGGGTCGCCGCCGCAGTGGGCCTGCTCGACTCGTGGCGCCACGCGCCCGCAGCGGGGTGGGCGGCAGCGGCGGGGATCTACGTGGTGTGGGTATGGCTCACGATCTCGCCGATGGACGCGGAGACCACCGCGGCGCATTCCACGGAGGAGGATCCGCAACGGCGGCTGGGAAACTTCCTCACCATGACCTGCGCGCTCGCGAGCCTGATCGCGGTGGCGATCGTCATGGCGGACGCGCACGCGGCGACGCCGAACGGCAGGCTCGCGCTGGGCGGCCTCGCACTGAGCACCACGATCCTGTCCTGGCTGATGATGCACCTACTCTTCACGCTGCGGTACGCGCAGACCTACTACGACACCCCGCCGCCCGGCGGGATCGACTTCAACCAGACCCAGCCGCCGCGGTACACCGACTTCGCGTACATCTCGCTGTCCTTCGGCACGGCCTACTGCGTCTCGGACACCGCGATCACCTCGAGCGCCGTCCGAGCGGAGACCCTGCGACACACCCTGCTCTCCTTCGTCTTCGCGAACGGCATTCTGGCGACCACGATCAACCTGGTCGTGAGCCTGGCGAGCGGCTGAGTCAGCCGCCGGCCACCGGCAGGGTCAGGTCCAGCCGGAAGCCCGCGTCGGTGCTCCGCGCGGCGACGGTGCCGCCGTGCGCCTCGACGATGCCACGGACGATCGCGAGCCCCAGGCCGGCGCCCGACGGCGCACCGTCGGCCTCGCCGGAACGGGCGGCGTCGGCGCGCCAACCCACGTCGAACATCCGCCCCAGGTCCTCGGCGGCCACACCCGGGCCCCGGTCGATGACGCTGAGCACCAGGCGCTCGTCGACGCGGTCGGCCCGTACCACCACCTCGCTGTTCTCGGGCGCGTGCCGCAGGCTGTTGGCGAGCAGGTTGCCGATGACGCGGGTGAGCTCCCGCGGATCGACGTGCACGAGATGCCCGTCGATGCCGTCCTGCGCGATCGTGATCCCGCGCCGCTCGGCCTCGGCGCGACAGTCCGCGACCGCGTCGCTGATCAGGTCGAGCAGGACCACCGGCTCGGGATGGATCTGCAGGGTCCCGGTCTGCAGTTTCGAGAGCTCGAAGAGGTCGGCGATCATCGCGTTGAGCGTCTCCACCTTGCCGCGGAGCGCGGCGAGGTAGGCGGCGCGATCGGGCGCCGTGCCCTCGTCGAGTGCCTCCGCGAGGGCCCGCACGCCCGCGAGCGGCGTCCGCAGGTCGTGCGAGATCCAGGCGAAGAACTGGCGGCGGGCGGCGTCCAGCTCGGCCACGCGGGCCCGGGACTCCTCGAGGCGCCGCGAGGTCTCGGCGAGCTCGGCCGAGACCGCATCGAGCTCGGCGAGCCCCGTGCGGGTGGGCTCGACCACGTCGCCGTCGCCGACCCGTCGGGTCGCCGTGCGCAAAGCGTCGATCGACGAACCGACGGCGCGCCCCACGACGAAGGGCGTCGCGATCACGCTGAACACCGCGGACGTGCCGATCACCCACAGCAGCACCGTGAGGTCGTGCCGCGACAGGTACATCTGCAGCGCGATCGCGAGAGTGGACGCCACCACCGAGACCAGGGCGCCCGCGATCGCGACCGCCGCCCGGACGCCGATGCTCGCGCGGCGGCTCAGCCGGAGCACGCCGAGCGTGACGAGGGTGACGACGACCGTCACCGCCAGCGCGGTCGCCGCGATCTGCGCGAGCGCGGCACCGTCGAGCATCATCGGTCCCACCCGAATCGATACCCGGCGCCCCACTCCGTCCGCAGGTGTGCGGGATTGCGCGGGTCCTCCTCGATCTTCTCGCGCAGGCGGCGCACGTGCACCGTCACCGTCGACGGATCGCCGAAGCCCCAACGCCACACCTCGCGCAGGATCTCGTCGCGGCTGATCACCCGGTCCGGGTTCCGCGCGAGGTAGAGCAGCAGCTCGTACTCCCGCGTGGTCAGCGGGATCTCGCGGCCCGAGACCCACACCCGGCGGTGCGCGGCGTCGATGCGGAACGGCCCCGCCTCGAAGACCAGGCCGGCCTCGGACGGCGCGCTGCGGCGCAGTTGGGCGTTGACGCGTAGCTGCAGTTCGCGGAGGGAGAAGGGCTTCGCGAGGTAGTCGTCGGCGCCGCTCTCCAGCCCGTCGATGCGGTTGTCCACGCCGTCGAGCGCCGTCAGCATGATGATCGGCACCGCGGAGACCTCGCGGATCCGCCGGCACAGCTCGTCGCCGCCCAGGCCCGGGAGCATGCGGTCGAGCACCAGCAGGTCGGGCCGGTCGACCTGGAAGGCCTCCCATGCCTGTGCGCCGTCGCGGTGCTGCGCGACGAGGCACCCGGCCAGCCGCAGGTGGTCGGCGACGACGGTGCGGACCGCCGGATCGTCCTCGACGACCATCACCCGTGCTCCCTCGTGCATGCGTCCGAGCGTAGGCGCGGCGGTCGCGAGCGCGCCGTTCCTTACGGAACTGAAAGGTGCCCTTACGGCGCTGACACTCTCCTTCTCCCGGCCCGCGGCCGGCGTTTGACTCGATCACGAGCCGGCGCCCGAGCCGCAGGCCCCGTCCCGAGAAGGAGTCTCATCATGCGCGCTTCCCACCTCACCGGTGCCGCCGCCACCGTCGCCCTGGGTCTGGCCCTGACCGCGTGCGGCGGTGCGAAGGACATGTCGGCCGAGCCGATGTCCAGCACTGCGGCCCCGATGTCGATGTCCATGCCGATGTCGATGCCCATGTCCGCGCCGTCGACCGCGGCCGTCACGGGGATGTTCGCCGGGCTCAACGGCAAGAACGTCGCGGGCACCGCGACGATCACGGGCGGCACCGTCGAGCTCGCGGGGTTCTCCTCGGACGAGGGGCCGGACCTGCACCTGTACCTGACGAAGGGCACCACCGAGGCCGATGTGAAGGGCGGCGTCCGCCTGGGCGCGATCGCCTACGACAAGGCCGCGCAGCGATTCACGCTCCCCGAGGGCGTCGCGGCCGCCGACTACACGCACCTCGTCGTGCACTGCGACAAGGCGCTCGCCGTCTTCGGCGCCGCGCAGCTCGGGCGATGACCCTGTTCGCGGTCCGGGCGGCGACGGTGACCGTGGTCGCCGCCAGGACGGCCCTCGGCCTCGCCTGGCTGCACGAGGGGTACCTCAAGTACCACGCCGGTTTCGGCCGGAGCGACATCCTCCTGGTGGTCGGCAGCGCGACCGGCAATCCCCGGGTGCCGGGCGCGTTCGCCTGGTTCGCCACCGAGGTCATGAGCCGCTTCGCCACGGCGTTCGGAATCCTGGTACCCCTCACCGAAGTCGCCCTGGGCATTGCCGCGCTGATCGGCCTCCTGCCGCGGGCGACGGCCTTCGTCGCGACCGGACTGCTCGGCTTCTACTGGGCCGCAGACCAACTGGTCGTGCAGTACCCGGCCATGGTTGTGCTCGCGGCGACCGTCCTCGCCGGCGGCGAGCTGGCCCGCCGCTGGTCGTCGGCCACGGCGCTGGGCGATCGGCTCAGAGGTCGAGGCCGAGGTCGAGCGCCCGCACCGAGTGCGTGAGCGCGCCGACGGCCAGATAGTCGACCCCGGTCCGGGCGTAGTCCGCCGCGACGTCGAGGGAGAGCCCGCCCGACGACTCCAGCTTGGTGCGCGGCGCGAGCTTCTTGCGGCGCTGCACCGCGGACTGCGTCATCCACAGCGGCATGTTGTCGAGCAGCACGAGGTCGACGCCGAGCGCGAAGGCCTCCTCGAGCTGGTCGAGCGAGTCCACCTCCACCTCGAGCGGGACGCCGGGCGCGCGGCGCCGCACGGCCTCGATCGCGGCCGTCACGGAACCCGCGGCGACGACGTGATTGTCCTTGATGAGCGCCTCGTCGCCGAGGCCCATCCGGTGATTCACTCCCCCGCCCGCGCGGACGGCGTACTTCTGCAGCGCGCGCAGGCCGGGGAGCGTTTTGCGGCTGTCGCGGATCTTCGCGCCGGTGCCCTCGACCTCCGCGACCCAGGCGGCAGTCGCGGTCGCGATGCCGGAGAGGTGGGTGACGATGTTGAGCAGAGTGCGCTCCGCCGTCAGGAGGGCGAGCGTCGGGCCCTCGATGGCCATCGCCACATCGCCGGGCGCGATGACGGTGCCGTCGGCGATCTTCGCGGGTACCCGGTAGTTGCCGGGGCCGACCACCTCGTCGAGCACCCATTCCGCGACGGGGATGCCGGCCAGCACCCCGTGCTCGCGGCTGATGACCTTGGCGAGCGTGGTCGCGCCCGCGGGCACGGTGGCCTCGCTGGTCACGTCCGGGCCGTAGCGGAGGTCCTCGTCGAGGGCGGTGCGGATGAGTCGCACCACCTCGGCGCGGTCGGGCTCCAGCGTCAGCTCGGTCACGGACGTACCTCCACTACCTCGGTCACGGATTCCTGCCTGGCCAGGGCCTGCCCCGCCATCCGCCGGGCGACCGCGGTCAGCACGGCGTCCTCCCGGTCCCGGGACGATACCGCGGGGGCGTCGGCGACGAAGCCGGGATCGGCCAGCAGTTCGGTCAGGCCGGTCAGCCCGTCGACGGTGCGCCGGACGCCGCAGTACCGGGTCATGGAGTCCTGCAGGGCGTCCCGCTCCGCACGGGCGTGGGGCGGCGCGACCTCGCGGACGGGGCCGCCCGGCAGCGCGGGCGCGGACTGCGCGGCCGTCGCGACCCGCAGCCCCATCACGAGGGCTTCGAGCAGGCTGTTGGAAGCAAGGCGATTCGCGCCGTGCAAGCCGGTACGGGCCACCTCGCCCGCGGCGTAGAGGCCGGGGACGCCGGTCGCGCCGTGCAGGTCGGTGACCACGCCGCCGCACAGGTAGTGCGCGCCCGGGACCACCGGGATGAGGTCGGTCTGCGGGTCGAGGCCCGCGGCGCGGACGGCCTCGGTCACCGTCGGGAAACGGTGCGCCACATCGCGGATCATCGTCGCGTCCAGGTAGACGCACGGCGCCGCCGTGCGCTCCATCGCGTCGGTCACGGCGCGGGCCACGACGTCGCGGGGCGCGAGGTCCCCCATCGGGTGCACGCCGTCCATGACGGCGTCGCCGTTCGCGTCGACGAGGTGCGCCCCCTCGCCGCGGACGGCCTCGGAGATCAGGGGCCGGCGGCCCCGGGCACCCGGCGTGTAGAGCATCGTCGGATGGAACTGCACGAACTCGAGCTCGCGGACGTCGGCGCCCGCCGCCTCGGCCAGGGCGATGCCGTCGCCGGTGGCGCCCAACGGGTTGGTGGTGCTCGAGAACAGGTGTCCGGCACCGCCGGTCGCGAGCAGGACGGTCCGCCCGAAGGCGTCGCCCTCGGCCGTCCGGACCCCGACGACGCGGTCACCCTCAGCGAGCAGCGCGTACGCCTGGGCGGGGCGCGCGGTAAGGGTGGGACGGGTCTTCGCGGCGGCGGTGAGGGCGCGCTGCACCTCGGCGCCGGTGGCGTCGCCGCCGGCGTGGATGATCCGCGAGACGGTGTGGCCGCCCTCGCGCGTGCGCTTGAGGCGACCGTCGGCCCGGCGGTCGAACTCTGCGCCCCAGCTGATCAGCCGGTCCACCGCGGCGGGCCCGTCGGCGAGGATCGACCGCGTCGCCACGACGTCCACGAGCGGGCCGCCGGCCCCGACGGTGTCGGCGACGTGCCGGTCGATCGAGTCGTCCGGATCGGACGGGTCGACGACCGCGATCCCGCCCTGCGCGTAGGCCGTCGAGGTCGACGGCGCGCCCCCGGTCGAGGGCTTGAACAGCACCGTGACCGTCAGCCCCGCGTCGGCGGCGGCGACGGCGGCGGTCAGGCCGGCGACGCCCGCTCCGACGACGAGCAGGTCCGCGACGGCGGCGGTGGTCATTCCCCGCCGCCGGGCTGCCCGATCCCGATCATGCGCGTCACGGCCTTGCGGCCGGCGTCCGCCATCGCGGCGTCGACGAAGACCTCGTCCTTGCCCTCGACCAGGCAGCGCAGCAGGGCCGCCGGGGTGATCATCTTCATGTACTTGCAGGAGGCGCGGTCGTTGACGGCCCGGAACTCGACGCCGGGGGCGGCCATCCGCAGCTGGTGCAGCATGCCCACCTCCGTGGCAACGAGGACCTCCTTGGCACCCGTCGCGCGGGCAGCGTCGAGCATGCCGCCGGTGGAGAGGATCTTCACCCGGTCGTCCGGGACCGCGCCCTCGCCCGCCAAGTACAGCGCGGAGGTGGCGCAGCCGCACTCCGGGTGCACGTAGAGATCGGCGTCCGGGTGCGCCTTGGCCTGCGCGGCCAACTCGTCACCGTTGATGCCGGCGTGCACGTGGCACTCGCCCGCCCAGATGTGCATGTTCTGCCGACCCGTGACGCGCTTGACGTGCGCGCCGAGGAACTGATCGGGCAGGAACAGGATCTCGGTGTCCTCGGGGATCGACTGCACCACCTCGACGGCGTTCGACGACGTGCAGCAGATGTCGGTGAGGGCCTTCACCTCGGCGGTCGTGTTCACGTAGGAGACCACGACGGCGCCGGGGTGCTCGTCCTTCCACTCCTGCAGCTCGACGGCCTTGATGGAGTCGGCCAGGGAGCAGCCGGCGCGCTGGTCCGGGATCAGCACGGTCTTCTCGGGGCTGAGGATCTTCGCGGTCTCGGCCATGAAGTGGACGCCGCAGAAGACGATCGTCGAGGTGGAGACGTCTGCGGCGATCCGGGACAGGGCGAGCGAGTCGCCGACGAAGTCCGCGACGTCCTGGATCGCGGGCAGCTCGTAGTTGTGGGCGAGGATCGTGGCGTCGCGGAGCTTCGCGAGACGCTTGACCTCGGCGGCCCACTCCCGGTCGCCGTCGACGCCGGTGTACATGCCACCGCCCTCGACGATCCGCTCGAAGAGCGGCGAGCTGAATTCCGTGGTGGTGGCGGACGTGGCTGTGGTCATCTCGCCTCCCTTTCTCGATCCGATGATTTATCGACCTATGATCGATATATGGCCGATGCTAGCACCGCTCCCGCGTACCACGTCGCACACGAAGTCCTTTCCGTCGTGTTCCGCGTGAGCGAGGGCACCGTCGAGGTCCTGCTGTGGCAGCGCGCCCTGGCCCCCGACCAGGGCGCATGGTCGCTGCCGGGCGGCCTCCTCGACGCCCGCGAGGACCTCCCGACCAGCGCGCGCCGGCTGCTCGCGGAGAAGGTCGACCTCACCGAGGTGGCGCACCTGGAGCAGTTCGCCGAGTTCTCGGATCCGCACCGGGTGCCGGCGAGCGAACACGCGGACCGCACGCTGGCCTCGACCTTCCTCGGCCTCGTCCGGTCGGGCACCGACCCGCGCCTCCCGGACGACACGACGTGGCACCCCGTCGAGGCGCTCCCGACGATGGCCTTCGACCACGCCGCGATGGTGCACCGCGCCCGCGCCCGGCTCGCGGCGCGGCTGTCCTACTCGAACATCGGGTTCGCGCTCGCCCCGCGCGCCTTCCCCGTCTCCCAGCTGCGCGACATCTACGTCGCAGTCCTCGGGTACCCGGTGGATTCGACCAACCTGCTCCGGATCCTGTCTCGGCGCTCGGTGATCACCGCGACCGGCGAGACCGGCCAGGCGACCCGCGGCCGCCCGCCGGCGCTGTACCGCTTCACCGACTCCTACCTGCGGATCACCGACGAGTTCGCGACGCTGCGCCCGCCGGGCTGACGGGCGTGCGGCGCACCGTCGAACCCCACGACGTCAGGCGGACTGGCGCTCGGCCCGCGCGCGCTCGCGCTCGACGGCGCGCGCCCGGCTCTCCTCGAACCGCACGACGTCCGCCTCCAGCTTCTCCAGGTAGCGCCCGAGCTCATCGCGGTACTGCTCGCCGGCGGCCGAGACGTCGTTCCGGTCGAACAGGCCCCAGACCTTGAAGATCGGCCGGAGCACGTCGTCGAGGTGCTGGCGCAGGTCGTAGATGCCGTGCTTGACCATGAGCACGCCGTTGCGCCGGAAGTCTGGCTTGCCCTCGCCCGGCATGACGAAGTTCGTGGTGACCTTGGCGATCGACTTCAGCACCTGGTCGGGCGCGATCTCCAAGGCAGCTGCGGTCAGGTTCCGGTAGAAGATCATGTGCAGGTTCTCGTCGGTGGCGATCCGCTTGAGCAGCGCGTCGGCGACCGGCTCGTCGCAGACCCGCGCCGTCTGCCGGTGACTGATGCGGGTCGCGAGTTCCTGGATGGTCACGTAGACGACCTGGTCGAGGACGCCGCCGTATTCGTCCGGCGCCTCCACGCCGAGCTCGAGGTGCGTCATGCGGTCCCGCTCGAGTTTCACCGGATCGACGGAGCGCGTGACGAGCAGGTAGTCGCGGAGGGCGATGCTGTGCCGGTTCTCCTCCGCGGTCCACCGGCCCACCCACGTGCCCCAGGCACCGTCGAGGGAGAAGTTGTCGGCGATGGTGCGGTGGTACGACGGCAGGTTGTCCTCGGTGAGCAGGTTGGTGATCATCGCGACGCGCGCCACCTCGGACAGCGGCGACTGCGCGAGCTCCCAGTCGGTGCCGCCCAACGCGGCGAAGTTCCTGCCGTCGTCCCACGGCACGTAGTCGTGGGGACTCCAGTCCTTCGCCACGCCCAGGTGGCGGTCGATGTTCTCGCCCACCACGGGTTCGAGTTCGGTCAGCAGTTGCAGGTCGGTGAGTGTCGACATGTTCAGCGCCTCGGTCGGGAACGGACGAATCCGATGGTAGGACGCCGATCCCGGTTCTCGCAGGAAGAATTGCGGTACGAAAGCAAGGATCTCGGCGCAGCCCGCACGACCGGGAGCTCGCGATCGCAACCACGGCGGGCCCGGTCGTGATTACGATCCGCGTGTGAGCGATGCGGAGACCGACGACGCCGCGCAGGACCGGGCGATCGCCAAGAAGCTGGCGGACGCGACGGACGCGCGGATCGTGCGCACCCTCGGCACCGGGGCGAGCGTGGCCGTACTGTTCGTCGTACTGCGCCTCCTGGTCGTCTCGGAATGGGACTGGCGCGTCGCCTCCCGCATCATGGCCGTGACGGACGTCAACAGTGCCCTGACGATCGTGCTCGGGACCCTCATGAGCGACCCCGAGTTCACGAGCGTCCTGGTGATGATTCTGCTACCGCTCTCGGCGGTGCGCCTGGTGTGGCGGATGCACACCGAATCTCCCACGAGCACCTGGTCGGCACTCCTCGTGGCGGTGCTCGCGACGGCGTGCATCGCCCTCACCGTCACCTACGGCTACGTCTGGGTCCCGATCGGTGCCGCCGCGATCACGCTGGCGATCCTGGCGGTCAAGCGCTGGTCCGCCGAGGGGATCAGCGGCCGGACCGTGGACTTCGCCGTCCGCGAAGTGGGCTCCATCGCCGCCATTGCGGTGCTGCTGCTCGCCGCGGTCGAGCGCACCCCCTGGTCGCCGGCCGAGCGCCTCCACACGAAGACGGGCGTCGTCACCGCTCACGTCCTGAAGGTCGAATCCGGCTTCCTCACCGCCCTCACCGAATCCGACCGCGAGGTGCTCATCCTCAACTCGTCCGATGTGCTGCGCCGCGAGCCGCTCTGACCTGGCGATCCACCCCGAGGAACATAATCGGACCGCAGTCCGTTACAGTTCTCGAAGGGTCCGACAGGGACCCGATCGGGAAGGATGGACATGCAGTTCGGAATCTTCAGCGTCGGCGACGTCACCACGGATCCGACCACCGGCACCACCGTCAGCGAGCACGAGCGCATCGAGGCGATGACGAAGATCGCGCTCAAGGCCGAGGAGGTCGGCCTCGACGTCTTCGCCACGGGCGAGCACCACAACCCGCCGTTCGTACCCAGCTCCCCCACCACCCTGTTGGGCTGGATCGCGGCCAAGACGCAGAATCTCACGCTCAGCACCGCGACCACGCTCATCACCACCAACGACCCGGTGAAGATCGCCGAGGACTACGCGATGCTCCAGCACCTCGCCGGGGGCCGCGTCGACCTCACCCTGGGCCGCGGCAACACGGGTCCGGTGTACCCGTGGTTCGGCAAGGACATCCGCCAGGGCATCCCGCTGGCCATCGAGAACTACCACCTGCTGCGACGGCTGTGGCGCGAGCCCGTCGTCGACTGGGAGGGCCAGTTCCGCACGCCCCTGCAGAGCTACACCTCGACGCCGGCGCCGCTCGACGGCACGCCGCCCTTCGTGTGGCACGGTTCGATCCGTTCGCCCGAGATCGCCGAGCAGGCCGCCTTCTACGGCGACGGCTTCTTCCACAACAACATCTTCTGGAACAAGGAGCACACCGAGCAGATGGTGCGCCTGTACCGGCAGCGCTACGAGCACTACGGCCACGGCTCCGCCGACCAGGCGATCGTGGGCCTCGGCGGTCAGGTCTTCATGGCCGAGACCGAGGCCGAGGCGAAGCGCCGCTTCCGCCCGTACTTCGACAACGCACCCGTCTACGGCCACGGCCCGTCGCTGGAGGACTTCGAGCAGATGACCCCGCTCACGGTGGGCACGCCCGAGCAGGTGATCGAGAAGACCCTCGGCTTCGCGGACTTCGCCGGCGACTACCAGCGCCAGCTGTTCCTGCTCGATCACGCCGGCCTCCCGCTGGACCAGGTTCTCGAGCAGGTGGAGATCCTCGGCACGCAGGTGGTGCCGGTGCTCCGCAAGGAGTTCGAGCTCCGTCGACCGGCGCACGTCCCGTCGGACCCGCCGAGCCACGCCTCGCTCGTCGCCGCCGGCCCGGACTCGCCGCACCACCTGGTGCTGCCCGCCCAGGACCTCGTCGCCACGAAGGAGGCCTGACCGTGCCCCGCTCACTCGCCGTCGTATCGGCCGGCGTGTCCGAGCCGTCGTCGACCCGCCTGCTGGCGGATCAGCTGGCCGACGCCACGCGGGCCGCGGTGTCGGCCCGCGGTGAGGCGGTCGACGTGACCGTCATCGAGGTGCGCGAGCTCGCCCGCGATCTCGCCACGGTCATGACGACGGGCGTCCCCACGCCCGCGCTCAGCGCGGCGAAGGACGCGATCGCCGCCGCGGACGGCCTGATCGCCGTGTCGCCCGTGTTCACCGCGAGCTACAGCGGGCTGTTCAAGATGTTCTTCGACGCCCTGGACCCCGACGCCCTGACCGGCGTCCCGGTGCTCGTCGCGGCGACCGCGGGCACGTCTCGCCACTCACTGGTCCTCGACCACGCGTTGCGCCCGCTGTTCAGCTACCTGCGCGCGCAGATCCTCCCGACCGGCGTCTTCGCCGCGACCGAGGACTTCGGCTCCGCCGAGCTCGCGACCCGGATCTCACGGGCCGGGGCGGAGCTCGCCGGCGCGCTGGTCCAGGCCGACGGTGCCGTGGCCGGCTTCGGCGGACCGTCGGACCTCGGCGCGCCCAGGCGCTCCGGCAAGGCCCTCGACCTGGGCCCCGTCGCCGACTTCGCGGACCTGCTCCGCGGGCACACCGGCGACTGACTCCTCCGGGAGCCGGCCGACCAGGGCGGACACGGTGCACCACAGGGCGGCGAACGCCGGCCACACGAGGACGAGCACCCACGAGGCGAGGTCGCCGAGCCGTCCGCCGGAGTGATCGGCGAGGGCGAAGACGTTCGCACCGTCGAGCCGGATCGACGGCGCCGCGGTGAAGTCCAGACCCGGCTCCCCCGGCCCGGCGAACCGCGCGTCGACGACGGCCTGACCGAGTGGCGTCGCGACCAGCACCGCGAACGCCGCTGCGGTCAGCGTGACCGCCACGCCCCGGGGAGTGCGCCGTCGCCCGACGAAGACCAGCGCCCCGGTGAGCAGCCCGCCGACCGCCGACACGGCGACGAACAGGACCGTCGCGAAGAAGATGTTGTCGAGCTGGCCCTCGCGCCAGATGACGCCCGACCGGGTGAGCACGCCGCGGACGCCCGGAACAGTGAGGCCCCAGACCAGCCCGGCGGCCGCGCCGAGGACGGCGGCGATCACGGCCGGCACCACGACGTCCGACGCGATCCGGGGCGGGGCTGCAGTAGTCATCGGCACGCAGCCTAGCGAGCGGGCCTGTGAACGCGGATCAGCGTTCGCCGCTCGACGAGTCGAACTCGCCGTGCCGCGAGCAGCGCGCGGTCCAGCCGTGCGGGCTGACCTGGACGATCATCCTGCGCGCGCAGTAGGTGCAGTAGCGCGGCGGCTCCAGCCCGAGGAGCGCCGCAGCGAAAACGGGCGCCCCCTCGGCGAGCGGCTTGCCGGTGTACACGTCGTACACCGGCTCCTTGTCGGCCATGACGGTCACAGGGTGTCGTTCAGGGCCTTGATCGGCATCTTGAGCTCGCCGAGCAGGTCGAGGTCGGTCTCGGCCGGGCGGCCGAGCGTGGTGAGGTAGTTGCCCACGATCACGGCGTTGATGCCGCCGAGGATGCCCTTCTCCGCACCGAGATCGCCGAGCGTGATCTCGCGCCCGCCCGCGAAGCGCAGGATCGTGCGCGGCAGCGCGAGCCGGAAGGCGGCGACGGACTTGAGCGCCTCGTTCGGCTCCAGGACGTCGAGGTCGCCGAACGGCGTTCCCGGGCGCGGGTTGAGGAAGTTGAGCGGCACCTCGTCGGGATCCAGTTCGGCGAGGTTCGCGGCGAACTCGGCGCGCTGCTCCAGCGTCTCGCCCATGCCCAGGATGCCGCCGCAGCAGACCTCCATGCCGGCCTCGCGGACCATCTGGAGAGTTCCCCACCGCTCCTCCCACGAATGGGTGGTCACGACGTTCGGGAAATGCGACTTCGAGGTCTCGAGGTTGTGGTTGTAGCGGTGCACGCCCATCGCCTTGAGCTCGTCGACCTGCTCCTGGGTGAGCATGCCGAGGCTGCAGGCGATCTGGATGTCGACCTCGTTGCGGATCGCCTCGATGCCGGCGGCCACCTGGCTCATGAGGCGCTTGTCCGGGCCGCGCACGGCCGCCACGATGCAGAACTCGGTCGCACCGGTCTTCGCGGTCTGCTTCGCGGCCTCGACCAGCGACGGGATGTCGATCCAGGCGGAACGCACCGGCGACTCGAACAGTCCCGACTGGCTGCAGAAGTGGCAATCCTCGGGGCAGCCGCCGGTCTTGAGGCTGATGATGCCCTCGACCTCGACCTCCGGGCCGCACCACTTCATGCGCACCTCGTGCGCGAGCTGCAGCACGTCGTCGAGCTTCTCGTCGGGCAGCTGCAGCACGGCCAGCACCTGCTCCTGGCTGAGCCCTTCGCCGCGCTCGAGCACCTGCTCGCGCGCGACCTCGATGATGTCGGCCAGGACCCCGGTCATGTGATCTCCCTCGTCGGCTGTGGTCGGTCGGCTGTGGTTTGCGACACCTAGGGCGCCGCGGCTACCGAGCACTGTACAGCGTTCAATTCATGAACAGTGTTCAAGGGCCCGCGCGGCGTCACCGGAGCCCATCGAGCCATGTCCCGTCGAACCACGAGCGCGCGGCCGCGGCGAAGCCCTGCGGCGGGAGAGCGACGGCGCCGTCAGGAATCCGGCCGACGATCGGCACGCCCGTGACCTCGGGGAGGTCAACGAGGTTGCACCGCTCCGCCAGGCCGGGCGCCTCGGGCCAGCGGGAGAGCACGATCCCCGCGCAGGCGACGCCGCCGACCTGAAGCGCGCGGACGGTGAGCTCGGTGTGGTTGAGGGTGCCGAGCGCCGGGTCGGCGACCACGAGTACGGGCGCCGCGAGGTCGGCGGCGAGGTCGACGAGCGTGAACGGCGTTCGAGAACCGTCCTCCCCGAGGCGCACGAGAACGCCGCCCGCGCCCTCGACCAGGACGGCCCCCTCGGCCCTCCGGACGACGGCCGCCGCCTCGCCGCGCCCGAGCGGCGGCAGGCCCGCCCGACGGGCGGCGGTCAGCGGCGCGAGGGGCTCGGGGTACCGCAGATGTTCGACCGTGACCGCGCCCGGCGCGAGGCGCGCGACCTCGGCGGCATCGGAGAGCTGGCCGTCCTCGTCGCGCTCGGCGCCGTCGGCGAAGCCGGTCTGGGCGGGCTTGACGACGGTGACCGGCCCGCTCGGCAGCAGCGCGGCGGCCAGCGCCGCCGTCGCGACGGTCTTGCCGACGCCGGTCGACGTGCCGGTGACGCAGAGGATCACGCGACGGCCCGTCGGATCGCGGCGACGGCGGTCGCCACCTCGGCGTCCGTGAGATCGGCGCGCACGGTGATCCGCAGGCGGGAGGTGCCCTCCGGGACCGACGGCGGCCGGAAACAGCCGACGTGCACCCCCTGCGCCGCGCAGGCGTCCCGGGCTGCGACGGCCCGCTCGGGCTCGCCGAGGACGAGCGAGACCACCGCCGAGGTGGGCTCGGGCGCGCCGATCCCGGCGGCCACGGCGCTGGCCCGGTCGAGGACCCGGCCGGCGAGCGCGGGCTCGGCGCGCAGCTCCGCGAGGGCGGCGTCCGCAGCGGCCACCGCCGCCGGGGCGAGGCCGGTGTCGAAGATGAAGGGCCGCGCGGCGTCGATCAGGTGCGCGCGCACCCGCTCGGGGCCGACGACGACGCCGCCCTGGGAGCCGAGGGCCTTGGACATGGTCGCGGTGATGACCAGGTCGGGCGCGCCGGCGAGGCCGAGCTCGTGGACCAGGCCGCGGCCGCCGTCGCCGCGGACGCCCAGTCCGTGAGCCTCGTCGACCACGAGGACCGCGCCGTGCGCGCGGGTCGCGGCGTGCAGCTCGGCGACGGGTGCCAGCGTTCCGTCGGCGCTGTAGACCGAGTCGGTGAGCACGATCGCCCGCTCCTCGGCACGATCCGCGAGGGCTTCTCGAACGGCGTTCACGTCACCCCGCGGGGTCACGACGATGCGAGCCCGGGTGAGCCGGCAGGCGTCGACGAGGGAGGCGTGCGAGCCGCCGTCGGAGACGACCAGGGCGCCGCGTCCGGCGAGGGCGGTGACGACACCGAGGTTGGCGAGGTAGCCGGAGGAGAAGCACAGGGCGGCCTCCGCGCCGAGGAAGTCCGCCAGATTGCGCTCGAACTGCTCGTGCAGCTCCGTCGTGCCGGTGACCAGGCGCGATCCGGTGGACCCGGCGCCCCAGACGCGGAGCGCATCGGCGGCGGCGTCGAGCACGCGGGGGTGGCGGCTGAGGCCGAGGTAGTCGTTGGACGCCAGATCGAGGCCGGGTTCGCCGGGTCGGCGCGCGCGGAGCGACCGCCGCAGACCCGCCTCCGCGCGGTCGGCGGCGTAGCCGTCGAGCCACCCGAGCGCATCCACTTGAACACCCCGGCGAGCCGGGAGTTGAACACCGTTCATGCCCTCACTGTAGCGCCGCGCGCACCGCGGCTGAGACCCCTCCGCAGATCGTCGCGACGTCGGCGGGCGAACTGATGAAGGGCGGCATCGTGTAGACGAGGTCCCGGAAGGGGCGTAGCCACACGCCCGCGGCGACGCATCCGTCCGTCGCGGCGGCCATGTCGACGGGCCGGTCCACCTGCACGACGCCGATCGCGCCGAGCACCCGGACGTCCACGACGCCGGGCAGCTCGCGCAGCGGCGCGAGTCCCTCCCGCAGCCCCCGTTCGATCTCGGCGACCCGAGCGGCCCAGTCCTGGGTGAGCAGCAGCTCCGTGCTCGCGACCGCGATGGCGCACGCCAGTGGGTTCCCCATGAACGTGGGGCCGTGCATCAGCGCGCCCTGGTCCGAGTTCGAGATGGTGAGCGCCACCTCGTCGGTGCACAGCATCGCGGCGAGGGTCAGGTAGCCGCCGGTCAGGGCCTTGCCGACACAGAGGATGTCCGGGGTGATCCCGGCGGCGTCGCAGGCGAAGAGGGTGCCGGTGCGGCCGAAGCCGGTGGCGATCTCGTCGCAGATGAGTAGCACTCCGTGCCGCCGGGTGATCTCGCGCAGCGCGGCGACGTAGGCGGGCGGGTGGAAACGCATGCCGCCGGCGCCCTGGACGACCGGCTCGATGATGACGGCGGCCAGCTCGTGGGCGTGCTCGGCCACCGAGCGATCCAGCTCGGCGACGTAGGCCTCGTCGTACTCGGCGGGCGGCGCGGGCGCGAAGACCTGTGTGGCGAGGACGTCGCTCCACAGCGAGTGCATGCCGCCGTCGGGGTCGCAGACGCTCATCGGGGTGAAGGTGTCCCCGTGGTAGCCGCCGCGCCAGGTGAGCAGGCGGTTGCGGCCGGCGACGCCGCGGGCGCGCCAGTACTGCAGCGCCGTCTTCACCGCGACCTCGATGGAGACGGAGCCGCTGTCGGCGAGGAAGACGCGATCGAGGCCGTCGGGCGTGATCCGCACCAGCAGTTCGCCGAGCCGGGCGGCGCTCTCGTGGGTGAGGCCGCCGAACATGACGTGCGACATCGTGTCGATCTGCGCCTTGGCGGCGGCGTCGAGGACGGGGTTGCGGTAGCCGTGGATCGCAGCCCACCAGGAGCTCATCCCGTCGACGACCCGCGTCCCGTCGCCGAGGGTCAGGTGCACGCCCTCCGCGGACGTGACGACCCGCGCCCCCGCGCCGCCGACGGCGCTGTAGGGGTGCCACAGCGTCCGGTTGTCCAGGGCGAGGATCTCGTCGGGCGTCATGTCGGGCCACGTTAGCGGTGCCCCGCGCGGCGTCGTCATCCGCCGGGCGGGTGTTGCGGCCCGGCGGAGGGCGCCGCTGGTGGCATGATCGGCGCATGGCTTCCGGCGTCCCGCGCCCCGTCGGCGCGACCTACCGCCTCCAGCTGGGCCCGTCGTTCACCTTCGGCGACGCCGCCCGCCGCGTGCCCTACCTGGCCGATCTCGGCGTGACGCACCTCTACCTCTCCCCCGTGCTCGAGGCCGTCCGCGGCTCCACGCACGGCTACGACGTCACCGATCCGACGACGGTCCGCGCGGAGCTCGGCGGGCGCAAGGGCCTGGAGAAGCTCGCCGACGCGGCCCATGTGGACGGCCTCGGGCTCGTGATCGACATCGTCCCCAACCACCTCGGAGTGGCGCGCCCGGAACAGAACCCGTGGTGGTGGGACGTGCTCAAGAACGGCCGGAAGTCTGCGTTCGCGCACTACTTCGACATCGACTGGGACCCGCGCAACGGCGCCGGCGGCAAGCTCGCCCTCCCCGTCCTCGGCTCCGAGGCCGACGCCGCGGCGCTCACCGTCGACCGGTCGGGTCCCGAGCCGGTGCTGCGCTACCACGATCGGGTCTTCCCGGTCGGCCGCGAGGTCGGCGGCGGCGACCCCGAGCGGGTCCATTACGCGCAGCCCTACCGGCTGGTCCCGTGGGACGCCCCGATCCGGTCCTACCGTCGCTTCTTCACGGTCGACGACCTGGCCGCGGTCCGCGTCGAGGATCCCGAGGTCTTCGCCGCGACGCACACCGAGATCGGTTCCTGGTTCGCGGACGGCATCGCCGACGGCCTGCGCGTCGACCACCCCGACGGGCTGGCCGATCCGGTCCGCTACCTGCGGAGGCTGCGCGAGCTCGCAGGCCCCGGCGCGTGGATCGTGATCGAGAAGATCCTGGAGTCGGACGAACCCCTCGACCCGATCCTCCCGGTCGCGGGCACCACGGGCTACGACGCGCTCCGGGAGCTGGGTCATGCGCTGCTCGCCCCGGCCGGGGCGCCGGGCCTGAGCGCGCTCCACGAGTGCTGGACCGGGGACGACGGTGCCGTCCGCTGGAACTCGGGCGCGACGCTCCGTCTCCGGGACGAGCTGGCGGCCCGGGACCTGCGCCCGGAATTCCTGCGCCTGGCCCGGGCGATTCGCGTCGAAACCGGGACGGCCGTCCCGATCGACAACCTCGCCGACGCCGCCCTGTTCTGGATGAACGAGATCCCCTACTACCGCGACGACTACCCCGTGCTCAGCCCGCAGGCCGAGGCCGTCCGGTCGCGTCTTCTCGGCGCCGCCGGACCCGAGACCTCGGCCGAGCATCGGGCGATCGAGGCGGTGGCCACGGCGATCGACCGCGGCGCGGAGAGCGCGGCCCGCTTCGCGCAGCTCACCGGCGCACTGACGGCGAAGTCGCTCGAGGACACCGCCTTCTACCGCTCCGCGCGCCTGATCTCGCTGCAGGAGGTGGGCGGCGCACCGTCGGACATCGGGCCGAGCGATCCGCACCCGGCCCTCGCCCGCCGCGCCGCGGAGTGGCCCGCGGCGATGACGACGCTCTCGACCCACGACACCAAGCGCGGCGAGGACGTGCGTGCCCGGATCGGCGTGCTGAGCCAGTGCCCGGACGACTGGGCGGCGTTCGTCGACCGCTCGATGCCCCTGCTCCCCTCACCGCCCGATCCGATGACGGGCCTGTTCCTCCTGCAGACCGCGTTCGGGGTCTGGCCGGAGGACGGCGCGATCACCGACGCGCTGCGGGCGCGCCTGCACGCGTACGCCGAGAAGGCGATGCGGGAGGGGCGGATCGGCACGTCGTGGACCGCGCCCGACGGTGCCTTCGAGGCGGCCGGGCACGCCTTCCTCGACGCGTTGTTCGACGGTGCCGCCGGCGCAACGATGACGGACCTCGCCGACGCGCTCGCTCCGCACGGCCGGTCGGACGCGCTCGCGCAGAAGCTCCTGCAGCTCGCCGGACCGGGCGTACCGGACGTCTACCAGGGCACGGAACGGTGGGAGGACTCGCTCGTCGACCCGGACAACCGGCGCCCCGTCGACTGGGAGGCCACCGACGACGCCCACCCCAAGCAGCGGCTCGTCCGCGCCGCGCTGCGGCTGCGGCGCGAGCGCCCGGACAGTTTCGTCGGGGGCACCTACTCCCCCGTTCTCGCCGACGGGCCCGCCGCGGATCACCTGGTCGGCTTCCGCCGCGGGCCGGACGGTGGGGTCCCCGATGTCGCCGCGCTCGCGACGCGGCGCTCCCTAGGCCTGGAACGCTCCGGGGGCTGGCGCGACACGCGGGTGGACCTCGGCGAGTCGGCGTGGACGGACCGCCTGACAGGGCAGTTCGTCACAGGTCGGGTGCACCTCGCCGAGCTCTTCCTCGAACATCCTGTCGCGCTCCTGGTGCGCGATTAGAAAACTTGTCAGTGGGTCCGAGCACACTCGGGGCATGAACAGCGAAACCCCGCGGCCGGTCTCCACGGCACTCGCCCAGTCCGCCACCGCGCGCACCGGTGTCAGCGGCAACCGCATCCGCGCGTCCTCGCTGGCGCGCGTGGCCGAATCGCTGCGCGACCACGGCCTGGCAGCCGACCTACTGCCCACCGGGCGTCTGGTCACGGTCTCCGGCACGTCGCGCCTCACCGCGCAGATGGTGCCCGGCGGCGCCATCGAGGTGCGGGCCCAGCGGGAGGGCCGCAACTCCATCCTGGGACTGCTCGAGGATGCGGAGGAGGTCGCGCACCTGCTGATCCGGTGCGCCGGCATGGCGTCGGCCTGGGAGCTCACCGCCGACATCCATGATCGGCTGATCCTCGCCGGTGACCGCACGGTGCTCAGCGAGGTGCCGATGAGCGACACACTGTACGTCCGGCTCGGCGAACGCACGTTCGCGGAGGTCTTCGCGGAGGACGCGAGCGCGTGCCTCGGGGAACCGGCGGTGGTCACGCTCACCACGCACGTGTGCACCCATTCCCTGGACGAGGTGTGGCGGTTCCGTTCCCTCGATCAGCACGACTACCGCGCCATCGGGTGCATCACCGGGGGCCGGCACGAGACGGCGGAGTCGGCGCTCGCGGCGATCGAGCGGCACCGCGCCCGCACCACGGAGTGGGAGAGCCTGCATTGACGCTATCGTTGCGGACCTATGCCCACCTCGCCCGCCGCCGCAGCCGACCACGCCTTCGAGGTGTGGGCGCCGCGCCCGCGGCGGGTCCGCCTCTGGCTCGACGGTGCCGTGCACGCGATGCGCCGCGACGCGGACGACTGGTGGCGGGCCACCACGTCGGCCGCGCCCGGCGCGCGGTACGGCTTCCTCCTCGATGACGACGAGACCGTGCTCCCCGATCCGCGGTCGCCCCGCCAGCCCGACGGGGTGCACGAACCGTCTGCGCTGATACCGGAGGCCGATGGCCCGCGGTGGGCGGGCCGCGAGCTGCGCGGCGCAGTCGTCTACGAGCTGCACATCGGCACCTTCACCCCCGAGGGCACGTTCGACGCGGCCATCGAACGGCTGCCGCACCTGCGGGACCTGGGCGTCGGCTTCGTGCAGGTCATGCCGGTCAACGCGTTCAACGGCCAGCACGGCTGGGGCTACGACGGTGTCGGCTGGTTCGCGGTGCACGAGCCGTACGGCGGACCGTCGGGCCTGGAGCGGTTCGTCGCGGCCGCACACGATCTCGGCCTCGGCGTGCTGCTCGACGTGGTGCACAACCACCTCGGCCCGTCGGGCAACTACCTCGGGCGCTTCGGCCCGTACGAGACCGACGGCGCGAACACCTGGGGCCGCACCGTCAACCTGTCGGGCGAGGGCAGCGCGGAGGTCCGGCGCTTCATCCTCGACGACATCGCGTGGTGGCTGCGCCGCTACGGTGCCGACGGGCTCCGCCTCGATGCGGTGCACGCCCTCGTCGACCACTCCGATCGGCACCTCCTGCAGGATGCCGCCGCGCTCGCCGCAGAGCTGTCCGCGGAGCTCGGCCGACCGCTGGCCCTCGTCGCGGAGTCCGACCTCAACGATCCGCGCCTGGTCACGCCCGCCGATCTGGGCGGCTACGGGCTCGCGGCGCAGTGGAACGACGACGTGCACCACGCGATCCACGCCATCGTCTCCGGCGAGCGGCAGGGCTACTACGCCGACTTCGGCAGCCCCGAGTGCCTGACGACGGTGCTCACCGAGGGCTTCTTCCACGCCGGCACGTACAGCTCGTTCCGCGACCGGATCCACGGCACGAAGATCGACCCCGGGCGGGTGGCCCCGTCGCAGCTCCTGGCCTACACCTGCACGCACGACCAGGTGGGCAACCGCGCGCGGGGCGACCGCCCGTCGGAGTACCTGACCGACGGCCAGCTGGCGGCGAAGGCCGCGCTGGTCCTGTTCTCCCCGTTCACGCCGATGCTGTTCATGGGCGAGGAGTGGGGCGCCCGGACTCCCTTCCGCTTCTTCACCAGCCACCCCGAGCCGGAGCTGGCCCGCGCCACCGCGGAGGGTCGAAAGGCGGAGTTCGCGGAGCACGGGTGGCCGCCGGGCGACGTGCCCGACCCGCAGGATCCGGCGACCTTCGCCGCCTCGCATCTCGACTGGTCGGAGCCCGCGCGGCCCGGCCACGCGCGGCTGTTGGGCGTGTACCGCGATCTCATCGCGCTGCGCCGCGACCCGGCGCTCGCCGGCGACGACCTGCGCGCGATCGCCTGCGATCATCCGGGCGAGGCCACCTGGTTCGCCGTGCACCGGGGCGACCTGACGCTCGTCGTGAACTTCACCTCGGCGCCCGTCACGGCGCCGTTCGGCGGCTCACCGGTGCTGTCCTGGGAGGCACCGTCGGTCGGGGACGGCGCGACGACGGTGCCGGGCCACTCCTTCGTCGTGCTCCGCCGCGGTACCTGACCACAATCCGCGGGCACCCTGTCGCTAAGCGGTTGCTTTGTGAGAACCTAACGCTTATGCGAATCGGATTGGGCATCAACTACACGGACGGGTTCAAGGCCACGGCCGACGAGGTCCTCGACCTGGAGCGGGCGGGGCTGGACATCGTCTTCGTCCCCGAGGCGTACTCGTTCGACGCGGTCAGCGCGCTGGGCTACCTCGCAGCAAAGACGGAGCGCGTGCAGTTGGCGTCCGGCATCCTGCAGATCTACACCCGCACGCCCACGCTCACCGCGATGACGGCGGCGGGCCTGGACAACGTGTCCGACGGCCGGTTCATCCTGGGCCTGGGAGCCTCGGGCCCGCAGGTGATCGAGGGCTTCCACGGCGTGAAGTACGACGCGCCGATCGGCCGCACTCGCGAGATCATCGAGATCTGCCGCAAGGTGTGGCGCCGCGAGCGGCTGGAACACCGCGGCAAGTTCTACACGATGCCGCTCACCCAGGAGGACGGCGGCACCGGGCTGGGCAAGCCGCTCAAGCTGATCAATCACCCGGTGCGCGAGCGCATCCCGGTGCTGCTCGCCGCGCTGGGCCAGAAGAACGTGGCGCTGGCCGCCGAGGTCGCCGAGGGCTGGCAGCCGATCTTCTTCCTGCCGGAGAAGGCCAAGGACGTGTGGGGCGACGCGGTCGCCGAGGGCAAGGCCAAGCGCGATCCCGCACTGGGCGAGCTCGACGTCTACGCCGGGCCCGCGCTGGCGATCGGCGAGAACGTCGACCACCTGCTCGGCTTCGTCAAGCCGCACCTCGCGCTGTACATCGGCGGCATGGGCGCCAAGGGCAAGAACTTCTATCACACGCTGGCCACCAACTACGGCTACGGCGCCGAGGCCGACCGGATCCAGGAGCTGTACCTGGCCGGCGACAAGGCGGCCGCGGTGGAGGCGGTGCCGGATGAGCTGGCCCGCAGCGTCTCGCTCATCGGACCGAAGGGCTACGTCAAGGAGCGGGTCGCCGCGTTCGAGGAGGCCGGCGCGACCGTGCTCAACGTCGTGCCGATCGCGGAGGACGCGGCCGGCCGGGTGAAGCAGATCGAGGCGCTGCGCGAGCTCGTGTAGCAACCGCCACAACGTCGACGGGGGCGGTCCGGGATGATTTCCGGACCGCCCCCGGTTGTCTCTTCTGTGACCGAAGCACCCTTCCCCCGCCCTCGCCTGTCCCTGCTCGAGCTCGCCCCCGTCGTCGACGGTGCGTCCTTCGGCGACGCCCTCCGTGACACCATCGCGACCGCGCAGGAGGCCGAACGCCTCGGCTACGAGCGGGTCTGGGTCGCCGAGCACCACTCGATGCCGGGCATCGCCAGCTCCGCCCCCGCGGTGCTGATCGGTCAGATCGCCGCTGCCACCGAGAAGATCCGCGTGGGTTCCGGCGGCGTCATGCTGCCGAACCACCAGCCGCTCGTCGTGGCCGAGCAGTTCGGCACGCTCGACGCGCTGTTCCCCGACCGCATCGACCTCGGTATCGGCCGCGCGCCGGGTACGGACCAGCTCACCGCCCATGCGCTGCGCGGCGGCAAGGTCAGCGAGTCCGTCGACGACTTCCCCCAGGCACTCGCCCATCTCCGCGCGTTCCTGCGCGACGACTTCCCCGCCGACCACCCGTACGTGGCGATTACCGCGACGCCGGGCGTCGGCTCGAATCCCCAGATGTGGCTGCTCGGCTCGTCGACGTTCAGCGCGAAGCTCGCCGGCCTGCTGGGCCTGCCCTTCGCCTTCGCCCGGCACTTCGCGCCGCAGGCCACGCTGCCCGCGCTCGCCGAGTACCGCGAGACCTTCCGTCCGGGCGACCTCGACGCCCCCAACGCGATGCTGACGGTCACCGTCGTGGCGGCTGACACCGACGAGGAGGCGCAGCGCATCGCCGGGCCGGCGAAGGCGTCGATGTACCGGGTGCGCACCGGAAATCCCGGCCGGATGCTGACCTACGAGCAGGCCGCCGCGCAGCCTCTCACGCCCGAGCAGGAGCACGCGATCGCCCCGACCACGTCCGCGTGGATCGTCGGCTCGCAGGAGACGGTCCGCGACGAGCTCCGTGAGCTGCTCACCCGCACCCAGCCGCAGGAACTGATGATCTCCGGCATGATCCCCGGCCTCCCGGAGCGCAAACGCAGCCTCGAGCTGATCAAGGGCGCCGTCGACGAGCTCGGCTGAGCCTTAGGCCGTCACGTCGCCGTTGAACAGGACGCGCGTCGGGCGCACCCGCACGACGATCTCCTCGGGGACGGCGTTGCGCCGGCCGAACTCCGCGCCGCGCTCGGCGCCCATGTACCGAACGCCGCATGCGGTACAGATCTGCAGCAGGTAGTCGGGGTCGTCGACGAGCTCCGCGACGCCCTGCACCTGCGCGAACGCGTAGGGCGGCTCCTGCAGGTCGACGGACACCGCGACCCTCGGATCTTTCGACAGCAGTCGCCCCTTCGGGGTGTCACGCCCGGTCGCGAAGACGAGGGCACCGTCGTCGATCACGAACCAGACCGGCGTGGTGAGCGGGCGGCCGTCCCCGGCGAGGTAGGCGAGGTGGCCGGTGCGCGTTCCGGCGGAGAGGAAGTCGACGACGGCGGGCGTCAGGGTCTCGCTGATCTGCATGGGTCGAGGCTACGTCTCCACCCGGATCTCCACCCGTCGGTCGATCCGTCGCGGCCCGGATCGCGGCAGAGTCATCTTCCATGAACACAGCGACCACCGCCGTCATCGCCGTCCTCGCCATCGGCTGGATCTTCTACCGCCAGTTGCAGGCCCGTCCGCTCAAGGACAAGACCGCCCGCATCGCGCTCGTCCTCGCCGCCGTCGGCCTGGTCCAGACGGTGCAGTACGTCTCGAACGGTGGTGAGGTCGGCGCCGGCCACGTCGTCGCCGCGGTCCTGGGCCTGATCATCGCCGTCGCGCTGGCTTACCCGCGGGCATTGACCACGAAGGTCTTCCCCGGCCCCGACGGCCGATACCTGCGCCAGGGCACCGCCGCCACCATCGGCCTGTGGATCGTCGCGATCGCCCTGCACGTGAGCGTCGACGTCGTTGTGCCCCTCGCGATGGGCGACCACACCGGCCGCGGCTTCGCCGGCGTGACGACGATGCTCTTCATCGGCATCACCCTCTACGCGCAGAACTACTTCCTGCGGCAGCGCGTGGCCGCGCACCGTGCGCAGCACACGGTCTCGGTCGCCTGACGATCGCGGCCCGCGCCCGTCAGAGCTGAGCGAGCACCTGCTGGAGCTTCCTCAGGAAGGCGTCCTCGCCGAAGCGGTTGACCTTGAAGAACATCGCCTGACTGCCGGACGTGATCCCGGTCAGATACAGATTCTCCCCGTGCCCCACGAGCGTGAGACTCGCCCGGTTGGAGCCTGTTACGTCAGGTAGCGGTACGCCGGAGAGCCCGGCTCCAGCCGCTCGCAGTGCAGGCGCGAGGAGTCCATCCGCTCCAGCAGCGCGCCGAGATCGCCGGCGGTCCCGAGTTCGATGCCCACGAGGGCCTCGCCGGTATCGCGGTTGTTGCGCTTGACGTACTCGAAGAGGGTCACGTCGTCGTCGGGCCCGAGCACCTCGTCGAGGAAGCGGCGCAGCGCGCCGGGCTCCTGCGGGAAGGCGACGAGGAAGTAGTGCTTGAGACCCTGGTGCACCAGCGACCGCTCGATCACCTCGTTGTAGCGCGAGACGTCGTTGTTGCCGCCGGAGAGCAGGCACACCACCGTCGCGCCGGGCTCGAATCGCAGCTGCGCCAGCGCGGCCACCGACAGCGCGCCCGCGGGCTCCGCGATGACGCCCTCGTTCTGGTACAGGTCCAGCATCGCGGTGCAGATCGCGCCCTCGTCGACCTCGATGATCCCGAGCTCGCCGGCCGCGACGTCGTGCACGGCGTGCGCGGGCCACACGACCCCACCCTCCGACGCCGCGACGTCGTAGCCGATGGAGCCGATCCGCTTGACGGCGGCACCGTCGACGAAGGGGTCGATGGTGGGCAGGTCGATGGGCCCGCCGGCCTCGAGCGCACGCGCCAGCGACGGTGCGCCCGCGGGCTCGGCGCCGACGATCGTCGCCGACGGGGATTGCGAGCGCAGGTACCGCGTCACCCCGGCGAAGCAGCCGGCGCCGCCGACGGGCATGACGGTCACGTCGGGAACGACCCCGTCGAGCTGCTCGACGAGCTCGACGCCGATGGTGCCCTGCCCGGACGTGGTGCGCGGGTCGTCGAAGGCATGCACCCAGGTGGCGCCCGTCGACGCGACGTCCTCCTGGGCGGCGGCTGCCGCGGCGTCGTAGGTCTCACCGGTCGCGATCAGCTCGACGTACCGGCCGCCGTGCGCGCGGATGCGGTCCCGCTTCTGCTTCGGCGTGGTGGTCGGCACGTAGATCCGGCCGTGCACCTCCATGGCGCGGCACGCGAACGCGACGCCCTGCGCGTGGTTACCGGCCGAGGCCGCGACCACGCCGGCCGCCTTCTCCGCCTCGGTGAGCTGCGCCATCAGGTTGTACGCGCCGCGGATCTTGTACGACCGCACCACCTGTAGGTCCTCGCGCTTGAGGTAGACCTTGGCGCCGGTCAGCGCGGAGAGCCGCTCGCAGTGCTGGAGGGGACTCACCGACACCACCCCGGCGAGCCGCGCGCGGGCATCGATAATCGAGTGCACCGTCAGGTCGGCGGCGGCACTGGACATCGATGACGTAGACATGCGGGCCATTTTCCCACTCGCGCCGGACACGGCGTAACCCGCCTACGCCCGAGGCCCCGACGCCACTCCGGGACCGCGCCGTCCGCGCCGAACCGCGCGCACCGTCTCCACGACGGCGTGGCCCACCGCCAACCAGACGGTGAGCCCCATCGTCCCGCCCACCAGCAGGAACAGCAGGCCCACCACCCACAGGCCGGTGTCGTCCCGCGACGCCCACGCCGCCCACGGCACCGCGAACCCCACGACCGCGACCACGGGGATCACCGCCAGCAGCCAGACGCGCCGCAGATACGCGAACGCCGCGGTGCACGCGAGGACGATCACGGTTCCGCAGGCGATCACCTGCCACGGCCGGTACGGGCCCTGCGCGACTCCGTCGACCTCGTAGTACTCGTGGTCCCACCCGAGGAAGGCGAACCACGCACCCGCGGAGACGAGCGCGAGGGCCGCCAGGGTCAGGGTCACGCGCATGCACTCGATGTTAGCCATCGCGAATCGTCCGGTCCGTCGAACGACGGGCGGGTCGGAAGCACCGCGCACGATCGCGTGCCATCATGACGAGGTGCTGGACGGGTTGCGGACGAGGATCACGCTCGTCATCGCGGTGGCCGGCGTCGTGGTCGCCGGCGCGACCCTCGACTTCCACCGCGACAGCCCGTGGACCGCCGTCCTGTTCACGATCGCCGCGGCCGGCGTCGTCGTCCGGTGCCTTCCGGAGGACCGGGTCACGCTGCCCGCGCGGGTCGCGACCGAGGCCGCGACCGTGGTCGCCGCCGGCGTCCTGTTCGCGCTCCAACCGAACGGCGCGCTCGGCGTCCTGCTCTACATCTCGACGGTCCACCTGGGCGCAGCGTTCCCGGCGCGCATCTCGGTCCCGCTCGCGGTGCTCGCGGGGGCCAGCGTCACCGCGACCGCGTCGCTCACCGGCCCCACCGACTTCAATGCGATCTGGATCGGCGTCTCGGTCACCGCGACAGTGTGGGCCGGCATCGCGGGTCGCAGCCGACGCGAACGCACGCGGGCCCTCGAACAGCTCGTGGAACAGACGAAGCTGACCGCGGAGTCCGAGTCGCGCAGCAGCGCGCTCGCCGAACGCGCCCGGATCGCCCGCGACCTGCACGACGTCCTCGCCCACACCCTCTCCGGGGCGGGTATGCAGCTCGAGCTCGCCGACGCCCTCCTGGAGGCGAACCGGCCCGACGACGCCCGCGCCGCCGTCCAGCGCGCCCGCGGCGCGATCGCGGACGGGGTCACCGAGGCCCGCGGCGCCGTCCACGCGCTGCGGGAGGACACCGTCGACCTGCCCGCGACGCTCGCCGCGCTCGCGGACGGCCCCGACGAGACTGCCGAAACCGAACCGGTCGAACTGACGGACCTGCAGGCCCGGGCGGTCCTGCGGATCGCCCAGGAGGCGATCACGAACGCCCGACGGTACGCCGCCGGCGCGCCCGTCGTGGTCCGCCTCTCCCCCGCGCCCGACGGTGCCGAGCTCACCGTCACCAACGGGGCCGGGACCGCGACCGCCGTCCACGGCTCCGGCATGGGGCTGATCGGCATGCGTGAGCGCGCCGCCGAGGCCGGCGGCTCGCTGCACGCCGGGCCGACCGGCGACGGCGGCTGGGCGGTCCGCCTGGTGCTGCCCCGCCCGTCCGATCCGATCAAGGAGCTGTGAGTGAACGACATCCGAGTGGTGGTCGCCGACGATCAGGCCGCGGTGCGCGAGGCGCTCGCCGCGATGCTCGACCTGATGCCCGGGATCGCGGTGGTCGGGGCCGCCGCCGACGGGCTCGAGGCGGTCGCGCTGGTCCGCGAGCACCGCCCCGACGTACTGCTCACCGACCTGCGGATGCCGAACCTCGACGGCGCCGGCGCCACCGAGCGCGTCCTCGCCGACGCGCCGGACACCGCCGTCGTCCTGCTCACCACGTTCGACGACGAGGAGTCGATCCTCCGCGGGCTCCAGGCGGGCGCGCGCGGCTACCTCACCAAGAACGCGGGGCGGGCGGAGATCGCCGCCGCGATCACCGCGGCCGCCGCGGGACAGTCGGTGCTCGATCCGCAGGTGCAGCAGCGGCTCCTGGCGTCGGCGACCGGGGGTTCCGGAGCCGGGCGGGCACCGTCGACCCCGGCGGTAGCGCCCGCCGACCTGACGCCCCGCGAGACCGAGGTGCTGCGGCTCATCGCGGACGGCCTCACCAACCGCGACATCGCCGCGCGGCTGTTCGTCAGCGAGTCGACGGTCAAGACGCACATCAACAATCTGTTCGCGAAGGCGCAGCTCCGGGACCGTGCGCATGCCGTCCGCTACGCCTTCGATTCCGGGATCGCCGCATCCGGTCAGGGCGATTGAAAACCTTCTTCTCTGCGCGCCAACGACTTACGGTCGGACATCATGGCGACAACGATCCTCTCCCCGTCGCGGCCCGCACAGGGCCCGCCGGCGGACACCTCCACGGCACCGGTGCGCCTGGTGCCGCGCCGCCGCCCCGGACGGTGGATCGCGGCCGCCGTCGTGGCCGTCCTCGGCGCGATGGTGGTGCACACTCTTCTCACCAATGAGCGCTTCGAATGGCCCACGGTCGCGCACTACTTCACCCAGGAGGCGGTGCTCAAGGGCCTCTGGCTCACGCTGTGGCTCACGGCGGTCACCTTCGCCGCCGGCTTCGTGCTCGGGATCGGGCTCGCGGCGATGCGGCTGTGGGGCGGCCCGGTACTCCAGACGGTGTCGTTCGTGTTCGTCTGGCTGGTGCGCTCGGTGCCCCCGCTCGTGCTCCTGCTCTTCTGGTTCCAGCTCGCCTCCCTGTACCCACAACTGTCGCTGGGCATCCCATTCGGGCCGGAGTTCGTCACCTTCAACACCACGCACCTGATCAGCGGCCTGGTCGCGGCGTTCATCGCGCTGACCATCGACGTGGCCGCGTTCGCCGCGGAGATCGTGCGTGGCGGCCTCGTCTCGGTGGATCCGGGGCAAACGGAGGCCGCCCGGTCACTCGGGCTCAGCCCGCGGCGCATCTTCCGCCGCATCGTCCTCCCCCAGGCGATGCCGGCGATCATCCCCGCGTCCGGCAACCTGCTGATCGGACTGCTGAAGTCGACGTCGCTGGTCAGCGTCATCGCAGTGACCGACCTGCTGTACTCGGTGCAGCTCGTCTACAACCAGAACTTCAAGGTGATGCCGCTGCTCCTGGTAGCGACGATATGGTACATCGTGATCACCTCGGTGCTGGCCGTGGGCCAGTACTTCGTCGAGCGCCGCTTCAACCGGGGCCGACGGGACGCCCGACCGTTCCGCGAGGTCCTCGCCGACGCGGCCCGCCTGCGCCCGCGGCTCCCCCGCGCCGTCCGCACGGCGGGAGACCGAGCATGAGCGCGATCGAGGTCCGCGGGCTCCGGAAGTCCTTCGGCGGCACCGAGGTGCTGCGCGGCGTCGACCTGGACGTCGCCCAGGGCGAGGTCGCCATCATCCTCGGCCCCTCCGGGTCCGGGAAGTCGACTCTGCTGCGCTGCATCAACCACCTGGAACGCCCCGATGCGGGCTACGTCCGCGTCAATGACGACCTGATCGGCTACCGCGAGGCCGGCCACCGCGGCAATGCCACCGTGCTGCGCGAGCTGCACCCCCGGGACGTGGCACGCCAGCGCCGCCGCATCGGCATGGTCTTCCAGCAGTTCAACCTGTTCCCGCACTTCACCGTCCTGGAGAACCTCACCGAGGGCCAGCTCGCTACCGGCGTCTCCACCGCCGAGGCCGCCGAGCGCGGGCGCGAGCTCCTCGCCCGGGTCGGGCTCGCGGGCCGCGAGAAGGCGTACCCGTCGCAGCTCTCGGGCGGACAGCAACAGCGCGTCGCGATCGCCCGCACCCTGGCCATGCGGCCCGACGTCGTGCTCTTCGACGAGCCCACCTCGGCGCTCGATCCGGAGCTCGTCGGCGAAGTGCTGGCCGTCATCCGGGATCTCGCCGAGTCGGGCCTGACCCTCGTGGTCGTGACCCACGAGATCGGCTTCGCCCGCGACGTCGCCGACACCGTGATCTTCATGGACGACGGCCGCATCGTCGAGACCGGCCGGCCCGACGCGATCTTCGCCGACGCCGAGCACCCCCGCACCCGCGAATTCCTCGCGGCCGTGCGCTGATCCCCCGCTAGATCCGAGTCCAAGGAGACCCCATGCGCAGCCGCGCCCTGCTCGCCCTGCCCCTGATCGCCGCCGCCACGCTCCTCTCGGCGTGCGGCGGCTCGTCCGATCCGGCGGCCGAGAGCTCGAGCTACCCGATCCCCACGCAGGACGTGGTGTCGTCCGTCGCCGTCGACCCGGCCGCGCAGGCTCTGCTGCCGGCGGGCACGAAGGAGCTGACGCTGGGGCTCACCCGGCAGCCCGGCATCAACAACCTGCCGCACGCCGGCGAGGTGCCGGACGGCAACCCCGTGGGCCTGGATGTGGACCTGCGCAACGCCGTCGCGAAGGCGCTCGGCGTGACCTGGAAGCAGGAGATCGGGACCTTCTCCACGATCATCCCGGGCGTCCAGAACGGCCGGTACCAGGTGGGCCAGGGCAACTTCGGCGTGACCAAGCCGCGCCTCGAGATCGTCGACTTCGCGACCTACCTCAACGACGGACAGTCCTTCGTCGGCTCGTCGAATTCCGGTCTGACGAGCGTGAAGACGCTGGAGGACCTGTGCGGCAAGAAGATCGTCACGGGCTCGGGCACCACCTTCCAGCAGATCCTGGAGAAGGGCGTCGACCAGTGCACGTCGAAGGGCAAGCCCGCGTACACCGTCCAGTACCTCGACGACCAGGGCGCCGTGATCCTCAGCCTGCAGAACAACAAGGTGGACGCCTACTTCGGGCCGACCCTGTCGCTGCGCTACCTGGTGGACAAGGTGCCCGGCACGAAGTTCCTCGGTGAGTACTCCACCACCGTGGTCGGTTTCGTGACGGCCAAGGGCTCCCCCATCGCGCCCGCGATCTCGCAGGCGATCAACACGCTCATCGCCCGCGGCGAGTACCAGAAGCTGTTCGAGAAGTGGAAGGTCCCGTCCTCGGCGCTGCCGAAGTCCGAGATCAACCCGACCGCGGGGTTCTGACCGATGGCGATCGAATCGCTCGCCTTCCTCACGCCGGGCAACTACGTCGACGACGATCCCGCCTCCGGTCTCGAGGACACGCTGCGCCTCATCGCGTTCGGCGAGGGCCTGGGCTACCGCGGCGCCTGGGTACGCCAGCGCCACCTGGAGCACGGCATCTCCTCCGCGGCCGTGTTCCTCGGGGCGGCATCCCAGCGCACGTCGACGATCGAGTTGGGCACCGCGGTCATCCCGATCGGCTACGAGAACCCGTTCCGCCTGGCCGAGGACCTGTCGCTCGCGGACGCCCTGTCCCGGGGCAGGGTGCAGCCCGGCTTCTCCACCGGGATGCCGCACGCGGACCTGCTCGCCGACGTCGTCTTCGAGGGCGACTGGCGCACCTTCGAATTCGGCCACGCGCGGGTGGCGCGCACCGTCGAGCACCTGCGCGGCGCGTACCTCGGCGACGAGGAAGCGCGGATCGAGTCTCCCGGGAACGTGCAGCGGCCCCGGCTGCAGCCGCACACCCCCGGCCTGGCGGACCGCTCCTGGTACGGCGGAACGTCGCTCGGCTCGTCGCGGTGGACCGGTGAGGCCGGCCTGCACCTGCTGACCGGCAACATCGTCTCGGCCGCGGGCATCGACTCCGATGACTTCGGCACGGTCCAGGCCACCCTCATCGACGCCTTCCGATCCGCCGGCGGGGCCGGCAAGCGGGTCGCCGTCGGGCGGGTGATCGTGCCGACGGACAGCGCCGACCGGGCTACCGTCGCGCGCTACCGGGAGTACGCGCGGTCGCGCTACGACCGCACGCTGACGCCGCACGGCGACAAGCGGACCCTGTTCGCCGAGGACCTCGTGGGGCCGATCGCGGAGATCGCCGAGCGGCTCGCCGCCGACCCCGCGTTCTCCCCGGAATCCGGGCCGGTCACCGAGTTCCGCCTGGAACTGCCGTACGAGTTCGACGTGCGCGACTACGAGCAGATCCTCACCGATGCGCGCGGGCTGCTGCCCGCCCTGTCGTCGGCGGCCTGACGGGGCCGGTCACAGCCCCTAGGCGCTACTTGGTGGCGATGATCGGTGTCATGGTACCTTGCCTGATGAGGCGGTCGCTGGTCGCGATCGCCAACCCACGACGCGTGGCCTGGGCGACGATCATGCGGTCGAACGGGTCACGATGCTCCCAATTGAGCTGCCCTGCCAGGGTTGCGTCCGCCGAGTCCATCGCCAGTTCCTGCGCCGCCATGGACTCCAGCGTCTCCTTCCAGCTCGAGAGGATTCCCGATCCGTCGAGGCGACCAAGGCGAGTCTTGATCGAGATCTCCCAGGCGGAAGCGGCCGAGACGAACAGGTCGTTTCCGGGATCCTCGACCACGGCGAGGGCGTGTGGGTCGACCTGCTCAGGCGACCTGAGCAGCCACAGAAGAGCGTTGGTATCGAGCAGTACGGCGGTCACGAAGCGGAATCCCAAGCGTCGAGCTCTTCATCGGGAAGCGGCTCATCGAAGTCATCCGGGATTGTGAGGCCGGGGAACTGTCCGAACGTGCGCGTCCGTGGAGTCGCGGGCGAGATGACCGCCACCGCGCGGCCGTGCGAGGTGACGGTGATCGGACTGCCCGTCCGCTCGACCTCGGCGAGCACGGCGTTCAGCTTGGCCTTCGCCTCGGTGCTGGTGATGGTGCGCATGAACTCACAGTACACTCATCGGACCAGTGCCACTAGTCCGAATGTCAGGCTGGGCTACGTGTGCGTCTCCCGAAGGGTCCGGACGAGGTTCTTCTGGATCTTGCCGGTCGCGGTCTTCGGCAGGGCGTCGACGAAGACGATCTCCTTGGGCGCCTTGAAGCCCGCGAGGTTCTGTCGGGCGTACTCGAGAAGGGCGTCACCGTCGGCCTCGCCCGACGGTGACGTCACGACGAAGGCGGTGACGGCCTCGCCCCAGCGCTCGTGCGGGGTGCCGACGACGGCGACCTCGGCGACGGCGTCGTGGCCGAGCAGGACGCGCTCGACCTCCACCGAGGAGACGTTCTCGCCGCCCGACTTGATGATGTCCTTGGCACGGTCGGTGAAGTAGACGACGCCCTCGTCGTCGAGGTAACCGATGTCACCGCCGTGGAACCAGCCGTGCGCGAAGGCCTCCGTGTTCGCCGCGGCGTTGTTCCAATACCCCTCCATGAGCTGCGGTGCGCGGTAGACGATCTCGCCGACCTCGCCGGGCGGGAGCAACCCACCGTCGTCGCCCATGATCGCGACGTCGGTCGAGACCGTCGCCGGGCCCCAGGAGTCGTCCTTGACGCCCTGGTGGCCGGTCCACTGCACCTCGGACGCCGGGGTGGTCTCGGTCTGCCCGGAGCCGAGGATGATGGCGGCGCCGGGGAACCGGGCCCGCAGCGCCGTCAACAGCTCGGCCGGCATCGGCGCCATCGCGTACAGGCCCGTCAGGAGCGACGCGGTGTTCTCGTCGGTGAGCTCGGGGCGGGTGAGCAGGGCCGCCCACATCATCGGCAGCAGCGTCAGGTGGGTGACCCGGTGGTCGACGAAGGCGCCCGCGAGCGCGGCCGGGTCGAAGCCGCGCAGGAGGACCGCGGTGCCGCCGGTGACGAGCATGGGCATGAGCAGGGCGTCGAGGGCGGTGACGTGGAAGAGCGGCAGCGCGATCGGCTGCACCGCCGGCTGCACGTCGGGCCGCACGCCGAGCGCGACCGCGGAGGACAGTGCCGAGATGTGCACGGCGACATGGCTGGTGACCACCCCCTTGGGGCGGGCCGTGGTCCCCGAGGTGTACAGGCAGTGCAAGATGTCGCGGTCCTCGACGATCGTCTCCACGACGGAGTCGTCCGCGTCGGGCAGGTCGGCGAAGGCGGTCGACGGGACGCCGCCCACCTCAGCGGGAAGCACGCCGCCGCCGTTGGCCACGATGTAGACGGCCTCGACCCCGTGGTCGGCGGCGTCGAGGGCCGCGGTGAGCGCGGGCGCGAAGACGTCCTCGGTGATGACGGCGCGCACGCCGCTGTCGCCGAGCTGGTACGCGACGTCGCCCGGCCCCAGCAGCAGGTTCAGCGGCATCGCCACGACGCCGAGCTTCGCGCACGCGAACAGGGAGACCACGAACTCCCACCGGTTCTGCAGCTGCAGTGCGATCGCGTCGCCGCGGACGTACCCGCGCGCCTGCAGGCCCCGGGCCAGGGCGTTCGAGCGGCTCTCCAGCTCGCGGTACGTCACCGTCGTGCCGCCGTCGACGAGCGCGACGCGATCGCCGAAGGCGCGGGCGGCGCGGGTGGGCAGGTCGCCCAGGCACACGCGGTGGGTGAGGTTCACCACGAGGGGGTCGACACCGGACAGATCGGGACGCATCGCACGGCTCATGGCCGCACGGTAACCGGTTCCAGCCGGGCGCGCGAGGCAATCCAGTGAAGAGGCGCTAACCGGCGCGCTGCGCTCCCGACGCCGCCCCCGGGACGGGCAGGCCGAGGTGATCGCGGAGGGTGGTGCCCGCGTACTCGGTGCGGAAGGCCCCGCGCTCCTGCAGCAGCGGGACCACGCCGTCGATGAACTCGTCCAACCCGGTGGGCGTGAGGTGCGGAACCAGGATGAAGCCGTCGGCGGCGTCGGCCTGGATGTAGGTATCGATCTCGTCGGCCACCTGCTGAGCCGTCCCCACGAACTGCGGCCGGGTGTTGAGCTCGATGACCAGCTCGCGGATGGAGAGGCCGCCGGCCTCGGCCCGGGCGCGGTAGGTCGCGACGATCTCGCGGGGATCCGCGTGCAGCACGCGGCCCTGCACCGCGGGGGCGTCGTAGACCGGATCCACGTCGGGCAGCGGACCGTCGGGATCGAAGGACTGCAGTTCCCGGCCCCACACCTGCTCGAGGAAGTTCAGCGCGGTCTGCGGGCTGACCTGCCGGCGCCGGATGTCGCGCGCCTTCTCCTGCGCCTCGTCCGGCGTATCGCCGACGACGGCGGCCGCGCCCGGGAAGACCTTGAGGTGGTCGGGGTTCCGGCCGCGGTCGGCCGCGCGCCGTTTGACGTCGGCGTAGAAGGTGCGGCCGCTCTCGAGCGAGCCGTGCCGGGTGAAGATCGCGTCGGCCTGCGCCGCGGCGAAGTCGCGTCCCTCGCCGGAGTCCCCCGCCTGCAGCAGGACGGGGTGCCCCTGCGGCGACGGCGGGAGCGGCGCCGAACCGCGCACGTCGAACTGCGTCCCGTGGTGCACGACGTCGCCCGCGCCCCACCCGTCCCAGAACTTCCGCGCGACGGTCACGAACTCGTCGGCGCGATGGTACCGGTCCGCGTGCGCGAGGTATCCCCCGCGGCGGAAGTTCTCGCCCGTGAACGCATCGGAACTGGTGACCATGTTCCAGGCCGCGCGGCCGCCACTGAGGTGATCGAGCGTGCCGAACTGTCGCGCCACGTCGAAGGGCTCGTTGAAGGTCGTGTTGATGGTGCCCGCGAGGCCGATCCGGTCGGTGACGGCCGCCAGCGCCGCGAGCACCGTGAACGTGTCGGGGCGGCCCACCACGTCGAGGTCGTGGATGCGCCCGAGGTGCTCGCGCAGCCGCAGCCCCTCGGCGAGGAAGAAGAAGTCGAACTTGGCGCGCTCGGCGGCGCGCGCGAGGTGGACGAAGGAGTCGAACTCCACCTGGCTGCGGGCCGCGGGATCCGACCACACGGTGTTGTGATTGACGCCGGGGAAGTGCGCGGCGAGGTGGATCGGCTTGCGGTGCACACCCTCCCGCACGGGGACGTCGGCGCGGTCGATCGTCACAGGAGGCCCCATTCCTTGGCCAGGAGTTCGTGGCTGCGCAGTCGCGCGGCGTGATCGTGCGTGACCGAGGTGATCACCAGCTCGTCGGCGCCGGTGCGCTCGACGAGGGCACGCAACCCGTCGGCGACGCGGCCGGGCTCGCCGACGAACTGGGTGTCGGTCCGGTCGGCGACCTGCGCGCGCTCCTCGTCCGTGAGGCCGGCGCTGTCGCGCGGGTAGGCGATCGCTCCGCTGCCGTAGCGGATCGAGTGCACCCAGGCGGGGAAGCCGGCGGCGAGCTCCCGTGCCTGGGCGTCGGTGTCGCCGACCACCACGTCGGCGCTCACCACGAGGTGCGGCGCCGCGAGGCGGTCGGAGGGCCGGAAGGCCTCCCGGTAGGCCCGCGCCGCCTCCAGGGTGCTGGAAGGGCTGACGTGATAGTTCGCCACGAAGGGCAGACCGCGGGCACCGGCGAGCTGCGCGCTCTCCCCCGCACTGCTGCCGAAGATCCACACGGGCGCGTCCCGGGCCGCCTCCGCGACCGGGGAGCGCAGCGCGTGCCCGTCGGCGGTGAACGTGCCGCCGACCAGGGCGAGGACGTCCTCGACCTGCTGGGTGTAGCTCGGGGGCTCGGCCTTCGGGTGGTAGAGCTGCTCGTAGCCGGCGACGATCGCGGGGTTCGGCGCGGGCGCTCCCGGCGGGGGCGTCCGCAGGCGCTGCCCCGTCCGCCCGAGGCCGATGTCCACCCGGCCGGGATGCAGCGCGGCCAGCACGCCGAAGGAGTCGGCGACGGCGGGCGCGGTGGTGAAGCCGATGAGCACCGCCGCCGAGCCGACGCGGATCCGGCTCGTGCGGGCCAGGATCTCACCGATCAGCACGGCCGGGGCGGCGCTCGCGACGTGCGCGAAGTGGTGCTCGGCGACCCAGTACCTGCCGTAGCCCCAGTCCTCGGCGCGGCGCGCGAGGTCCAGGGTGTTGCGCAGCGCGTCCGACGGCGTGCCGCCGTCCGGGATCGGCGCGAGGTCGAGGACGTTCAGCCCGGTCATCAGGCTCCCTTCACAGCGGCGAAACGGTTGACCGCGGGTGCGAGGCCGAGGATCTCGCGGAGTGTCCCCGTGCGCGGGGCTCCTGGGAGGAGCGGCGCGAACGCGGACCGCAGGCGGGGCAGGTCGACGGCGTTGACCCCGGGACGCAGGCGGGCACCGTCGAAGCCGAGGGACTGCCATCCGGAGACGGTGCGCGCCAGGGACTCCCCCGTCCCGGCGAAGACGCTCGTGTCGTCGTCCGCGGGCTCGCGCCGGTCCAGCTTCTCGATGCGGCGCAGCGCGGTCCGCTCGGAGTCGGCGAGGTGGACAGTGACGTCCACCAGCAGCAGCGGCACCCCGGATGCGCGGAGCCGCCGGACGGTCTCGGCGAGCTGATCGTCGGGTGCCGCGGGGACGATCGCGACATCGGCGCCCGCGGCCACGGACTCGGAGGCGGCGTCGGTGACGCGGACGATCACGGGTGGCCGCCCCTGCGGGGGCCGCGGCGTGATCGACGGCCCCTTGACGGAGAAGTTCTCGCCCTGGAAGTCGATGTAGTGCAGCCGGTCCCGGTCGACGAACCGCCCGGTGGCGACGTCCTTGACGATGGCCTCGTCCTCCCAGCTGTCCCAGAGGTCCTGCAGCACCTCGATGTACTCGCGGGCCTCGACGGCACGGGACGCCGCGTCCTGCGGCGCCTTCCGGCCGAAGAGGGCCGCCTCGCCCGCGTCGCCCGTGGTGGCGGGGAGCACGCCGGCGCGACCGCCGCTGACGTAGTCGAGCGTCGCGATCGCCTTCGAGGCGTGGAAGGGCTCGGTATGGGTGGCGGTCACCGTGGGGACCAGGCCGATCCGCGGGACCGCGGGCGCCACGCGGGCGGCGAGCAGGGTGGCGTCGAACCGGCCGGTGAGGCGGTCGCGGGCGGTGAGCGAGAAGGAGTCCTCGAAGGTCACGAGGTCGGCGGCGGCCACCTCCGCGGAGCGGGCCAGCCCAACCCAGTGCTCCGCGGAGGTGGCCTCCAGTGGATCCGCGCCGACCTCCGCGAACGCTGCGGGATGCCAGCCGAACGGCTCCAGGGCTATCCCGAGGACAGGGCGTGAGGTCGGTGCGGTCACGGATTCGACGGTAGGCCGCGCGGTTTCGCCTGTGACCCCTTGCGCTCACCGTGGATCCAAGGGAATCGTCAGCCGGCGAGTGCCGCGGCGCCGAGTGCCGCGGCGATCATCGGTGGGCCATGGGGTACCGAGCGGTCGCGCGCGACGAGCGCCCACACCAGCGTGAGCAGCTGCGCGCCGAGGATCGCGAGGAGCACCGCGGGGATACCACCCGACCAGGCGACGGCGGCGCCGAGGGTCGGCGCGAGCTTCACATCACCCGCACCCATGCCGCGCGCGAGGAAGGCGGCGCCGTTCACCGCGGTCCAGAGCGCAGCCCCGACGAGCGGGGCGGGGGCACCGTCGAACACTGCCCAGAGCGCGCCGGCGAAGGCGACGCACGCCGCGGGCAGGGTCAGGACGTTCAGCAGCCGCCGCTCGCGCACGTCGAACCAGCACAGTGCCGCGCACCACGCCAGGAAGACACCCCCGAAGAGCCCCCACTCCACGGCCCCAGTGTGTCAGGCCTGCAGGGCCTCGCGCAGCGCATCGGGAATCGGGATGGAGCCCGAGCCGTCGGCGGCGATCACGGCGTAGACGATCCGCCCGGCGACGGCCTCGGTCGGCTCGTCGGCGTCGAGGTCCGTGACGAAGACGAACTCGATCGTGAAGCTCTTCGTGCCGATCCGCCCGGTCCGCATGACGAGTTCGGTGTCGCCCTCGTCGGTCAGCCCCGCGGCGTAGTCGAGCTCGACGTGCACAACCTGCGAGTCGTAGCCCGCTGCGATCATCGCCTCGTACGGCGTGCCGCGGTCGGCGTAGAACTCGCCGATCGCCGTGTCGACGTAGCCGAGGTACCACATGTTGAACATGACGCCCTGGCGGTCGATCTCGTAGTAGCGCGGCCGGAAGCGGTAGCGGAAGTCGGTGCTCATCGTGCCTCCCTCGCGGTGGCCAGCGCCGCCGCCATCGCCTCGCGCGGCGCGGGCCTGCCGGTGAACCACTCGGCCTGCCGGAAGGCCTGGTGCAGCAGCATCGTCAGGCCGCCGGCGGTCCGCGCGCCCTTCGACTCGGCGGCCGCCACGAGCAGCGTGGGCCACGGGTCGTAGGCGACATCGGCGACGGCCGGCGCCGCCGAGGAGAGGGCATCCATCAGCGGGAAGTCGTCGGGTTGGGCAGAGCCGGGCAGGGTGGAGACGACGACGTCGGCCTGGGGCACCGCGGCCGCGGTGAGCGGCGCCCAGGCGGCGCTGAGCCCGAAGGCCTCGGCGCACGCCAGCGCGCCCTGGGCCCGCTCCTCCGAGCGGGCGAGCACCGTCGTGCGGACGAAGCTCCGGTCGGCGAGCGCGGCGAACACCGGGCGGGCCGTGCCACCCGCGCCGACGACGACCGCCGACTCCCCCGCCGCGCCGCACTCCGCGAGGAGGCCGTCGGCGCCGTCGACGTCGGTGCAGTCCGCGAGCCAGCCCGCCTCGGTGCGCACCAGCGTGTTGGCCGAGCCGACGGTGACGGCGCGGTCGGTGCGCTCGTCCGCGAACTCCAGCGCCGCGAACTTCCCGGGCATCGTCACCGAGACGCCGACCCACTCGGGGCCGAAACCGCCGACGAGCCCGGGCAGCGCGTCGGCGTCGCACTCGATCCGCTCGTAGGTCCAGTCGTCGAGACCGAGCGCGACGAACGCCGCCCCGTGCAGAACGGGCGAGAGCGAATGCGCGATCGGCTTCCCGAGGACGGCGGCGCGCCTCGTCACGGGCCGCAGCCCACCGTCAGGAACTTGGTGTCACACGCCTTCTGCCGGTTCCGCTCGTGCTGCGCGAAGTCGTCGGTGAAGAGCGTCGTGCCCTTGCTGTCGACGGTGACGAAGTACAGCCACGGCCCGGGCGCCGGGTTCTCGGTGGCCACCAGGGCGTCCGTGCCGACCGCGCCGATGGGCGTCGCGGGCAGACCCGTCTTGGCGTACGTGTTCCACTCGGTCTTCTTGAGCAGCTTCTCTCCGGCGACGTCGATGCCGGTCACGGCCTCGCCGTAGTTGACCGTGGAGTCCATCTCCAGCTTCTGGTCCTTCGCGAGCCGGTTGAGGATCACCCGGGCGACCTTCGGGTAGTCGTCGGCCTGGTTGACCTCGCGCTCCACGATCGACGCCGACACCAGCACCTGATACGGCGCCAGCTTGGCCGGCGAGCTGCGGCTCGCGGTGAGCAGGCCCTGCGCCTCGTACTGCTTCGCCGACGCGGTGATGAGCTGCTTGAGGATGCCGATGGGCGTGCCCGACGGGTCGATCTGGTCCCACACGCCGGGCGCGATGAGGCCCTCGATGCGGCGATGGTCGCCCTTGAGCCGGGTCACGGTGGCGGCGGCCCACTCGGGGACGCCGAGGTCGGCGACGCTCGCGCTGGAGGCGACCCGGACGAAATCGGCCTTCGGGGTCTGCTTCTTCACCCCGTCGACGGTGTGCGCGGTGGCCGCGGAGAGCTGGCTGAAAATGCCCTGCGCGACCTTGTTGTCCTTGCTGCGCTTGTCGTCGAGGACCGCGCCGGCCGAGACGTTGAGCATGCCCACCCGGTGCGAGCGCGCCGGGTCGACCAGCATGGTGACGACCTCGGACGCGGGCAACGACTTGCGCAGCTCGTAGTACCCCGCCGAGATCGGCTTGTCGCCCGCCGCCTGGTTGAACGCGCCGACGGACTTCACCACGCCCGCGTCGACGAGGTTCTGTGCGAAGTCGGAGTTGTTCTGGCCGACGATGTGGACCACCACCTCGGGGCCGGCCTGGCCGGAGGCGTAGTCGTCGGGGGCGGACGCGCCGCCGAACAGGGAGCCGCGCACCGTCCACAGCACACCGCCGATGACGACCAGGAAGACGACGATCAGTGACAGCAGCGCCACCCGGCGCCGGCGCTTGATCCGCTCCCGCTGCGCAGCGCGGCGCCGTTCCGCGCGGGTGGTGCGCTGCCCACCGATCGACACCGGATCGGCGCGCTCGTTGTTCCACCCGTCGCTCACTCGTCGACCTCCTCGGGGCCGGCTACCGGCCTCCGCTCGTCGAGCCACCCCTGCAGGATGGCCACCGCGGCGGCCTGATCGATCACCGCTCGCTGCTCCTTCGCCCGCACCCCGTTCTCGCGCAGCGCCCGCTGCGCCGTGACGGTGGTGAAGCGCTCATCGAAAAAACATACCCGTGGCGGGGTGGCACTCGTGGCACCGAGAACCCCGGCGAGCCGCCGGGCGAAGCCCTCGGCCATCTTCGCCGACGCGCCGCGCTCACCGCGGAGGGTCCGCGGCAAGCCGATCACGATCTCGACGGGTTCGTAGTCGGTCACGAGCTGCGCGATCCGGCGCAGGTCGGATCCGTCCTTCGCCGCACGGACCGTCTCGACCGGTGTCGCGAGGATCCCCTCGGGATCGCAGACGGCCACCCCGATGCGGGCCTTGCCCACGTCGAGGGCCAGCCGCCGGCCCCGCTCCCAGCCGGGCTCCGCGCCGCTCACCGTCAGGCGCCGACCGTCCGCGCGACCTCGGTCCGCACCGCGGAGAGGGCACCGTCGATCCCGGAGGCGTCCGATCCGGCGCCCTGCGCCATATCGGCCTTGCCGCCGCCGCGGCCGCCCACCGAGGGGGCCGCGGCCTTGACCACATCGCCCGCCTTGACGCCCAGGTCCTGGGCGGCGTCGTTCGCGGCCACCACGAAGGGGACCTTGTCGCCGTCGACCGCGAACAGGGCGATGACGGCGGGCTCGGCGCCGAGGCGGCCCTTGAGCTGGGTCACGAGGCCGCGCAGCTCGCCGGCGGTGACGCCCTGCGGGGCCTTCGCGGCGACGAGCCGGACCGCGCCGACGCGCTCGGGCGATGAGGCGAGCTCGGCCAGCGCCGCGAGGGCGGCCTGCGCACGCAGCTTCTCGAGCTCCTTCTCGGCGTCCTTGAGGCGGCTGACCAGCGACTCGACGCGCGCGGGCACCTCCTCGGAGGGCACCTTGAGCGAGCTGGACAACGCGGAGACCAGCGCGTGCTCCTTCGCGAGGTACTGCTGCGAATCGAGGCCGACGTAGGCCTCGACACGGCGGACGCCGGAGCCGACGGAGCTCTCGCCGAGCACGGTGACGGGGCCGACGAGGCCCGAGCTGGCGACGTGCGTGCCACCGCACAGCTCCATCGAGAACGGGCCGCCGATCTCGACGACGCGGACCCGGTCGCCGTAGTTCTCGCCGAACAGCGCCATCGCGCCGCGCTGCTTGGCGGTCTCCAGGTCGGTGACCTCCGTGTTCACGGCGTAGTCGGCCTGCACGGCCTCATTGGTGACGCGCTCGATGTCGGCGCGCTGGTCGTCGGTGAGGCCGCCCGACCAGCGGAAGTCGAAGCGCAGGTAGCCGGGCTTGTTGAGCGAACCGGCCTGGACGGCGTTCGGGCCGAGCACCTGGCGCAGTGCGGCGTGCACGAGGTGGGTGCCGGAATGGCCCTGCGTGCTGCCGTGTCGGTGGCCCGCGTCGACCGCGACGGTCACGGTGTCGCCCTCGGAGACCTCGCCGGAGGCGACGGTGCCCTGGTGCCGCCACAGCGTCTTGGCGACGCGCTGCACGTCGGTCACGACGATCTGCGCACCGGCGGCGGTGGTGATGGTGCCGATGTCGGCGAGCTGGCCGCCCGCCTCGGCGTAGAGGGGGCTCCGGTCGAGCACGATCTCCACGTCGTCGCCCTGGTGCACGACCGGCACGCGGACACCGTCCTTGACCAGGCCGAGGACCTGGGCGTCGGAGACCAACTCGTCGAAGCCGGTGAACTCGGTGGGACCGCGGTCGAGGAACTCGCGGAACACCGAGAGGTCGGCGAGCGCCGACTTGCGGGAGTTCGCGTCGTCCTTCGCGCGCTGGCGCTGCTCGGTCATGAGGGCGCGGAAGCCGTCCTCGTCGACGGTCAGGCCTGCCTCCGAGGCCATCTCCAACGTGAGGTCGATCGGGAAGCCGTAGGTGTCGTGCAGGGTGAACGCGTCGTCGCCGGAGAGCACCGTCCGCCCGGAGGACTTGGTGGAGTCGACGGCGTTGCCGAACAGGGTGGTGCCCTGCTCGAGGGTCTTGAGGAAGGCCTGCTCCTCGCCGGTGGCGACGGTGCGGATGCGCTGCGCGTCGTCGGCCAGCTCGGGGTACGACGGCGACATCGTCGAGATCACGGTGTCCACGAACTCGCCCATGGTCTCGCCCGTGGCGCCGAGCAGGCGCGCCGAGCGGACGACGCGGCGGAGCAGGCGGCGCAGCACGTAGCCGCGGCCGTCGTTGCCGGGGTTCACGCCGTCCTGGATGAGCATGACGGCGGTGCGGGTGTGGTCGGCGATGACGCGGAAGAGGCGGTCGTGCTCGGCGTCGCCGGCGTTGTACCGCTGGCCGGTGAGCTCCTGCGCGCGGTCGATCACGGGACGCAGCAGGTCGGTGTCGTAGACGTTGTCGACGCCCTGCAGCAGGAAGGCGACGCGCTCGACGCCCATACCGGTGTCGATGTTCTTCTTCGGCAGCTCGCCGAGGATCTCGAAGTTCTCCTTGCCGCCGCCCTGGCCACGCTCGTTCTGCATGAAGACGAGGTTCCAGATCTCGATGTAGCGGTCCTCGTCGGCCTCGGGGCCGCCCTCGACGCCGTACTCGGGGCCGCGGTCGTAGAAGATCTCCGAGCACGGGCCGGCCGGGCCGGGGATACCCATCGACCAGTAGTTGTCCTTCATGCCGCGGCGCTGGATGCGCTCGGGGACCTGGCCGACCTCGAGCCACAGGTCGCGGGCCTCGTCGTCGTCGAGGTAGACCGTCGACCACAGGCGCTCGGGATCCATTCCGAAGCCACCCTCGTCGACCGGGTTCGTCAGCAGCGACCAGGCGAACCGGATCGCCTCGCGCTTGAAGTAGTCGCCGAAGCTGAAGTTGCCGGCCATCTGGAAGAAGGTGTTGTGCCGGGTGGTGATGCCGACCTCTTCGATGTCCAGCGTGCGGACGCACTTCTGGATCGACGTGGCGCGGTCGTAGGGCGGCGTCTGCTGGCCCAGGAAGAACGGCACGAAGGGCACCATGCCCGCGATGACGAACAGCTGATTCGGGTCGTTCAGGACCAGCGACGCACTCGGCACCTGGGTGTGTCCGGCCTTGACGAAGTGGTCCGTGAACCGCTTCCGAATCTCATGGGTCTGCACAACGATCCTTCGTGTTCTTGTGTCATCGAGCGTTACAGCGACCCGACCACCTTACCGACGCGCCACGTGCCCACGCACCCAGCTTCCTCGGCCACCGTCGCGCGGTGCCCTCTATCTCCGCCGGAGTATCCCGCGCAGCCGCGTTACCCGCGGGCCGATCTCTCGCTCGAAGCCGTGGTCGGTGGGGGTGTAGTAGTCGACGCCCACCAGGTCGTCCGGCGGGTACTGCTGCGCCGCGACCCCACCGGGGACGTGGTGCGGATACACGTAGCCCTGCGCATTGCCCAGCTTCTCCGCCCCCGCGTAGTGGCCGTCGCGCAGGTGCGGCGGCACCGCACCCGCCTTGCCCGCGGCCACGTCGCCCATCGCGGCGCCGATCGCCGCGACGACCCCGTCGGACTTGGGCGCCGAGGCGAGGTGGATCGTGGCCTGGGCCAGCGCGAGCCGAGCCTCGGGCATCCCGATGAGCTGCACGGCCTGCGCCGCCGCGGTGGCGACGAGCAGCGCCTGCGGATCGGCCATGCCGATGTCCTCGGAGGCGTGCACCACGAGACGGCGGGCGATGAACCGGGGATCCTCGCCCGCCGAGATCATCCGGGCCAGGTAGTGCAGGGCGGCGTCCACGTCGGAGCCGCGGATCGACTTGATGAAGGCGCTGATGACGTCGTAGTGCTGGTCGCCCGCCCGGTCGTAGCGGACGGCGGCGGTGTCGATCGACGACTCGACGGCCTCCAGGGTGATCTCGTCGCCGCCCTCCCCCAGCGTCACGTCCGCGGCCGCCTCGAGCGCGGTGAGCGAGCGCCGGGCGTCGCCGCCGGCCAGGCGCACGAGGTGCTCGCGGGCCTCGTCGGCGATGGTCAGCGCACCGTCGTAGCCCCGCGGGTCCGCGAGGGCCCGGTCGATCAGCTCGGAGATGTGCGACGGCTCGAGCGGCCGCAGCTGCAGGATGAGCGAGCGCGAGAGCAGCGGCGAGACCACGGAGAAGCTGGGGTTCTCGGTGGTGGCCGCGACGAGCAGCACGACCCGGTTCTCGACGGCCGCGAGCAGCGCGTCCTGCTGCGCCTTGGAGAACCGGTGGACCTCGTCGATGAAGAGCACGGTCTGCTCGTCGACGAGGAGTCGGCGGCGCGCCAGCTCGATGACGGCGCGCACGTCCTTGACTCCCGCCGACAGCGCGGAGAGCGCCTCGAACCGGCGCCCCGTCGCGCCCGAGATGAGCGAGGCGATGGTCGTCTTGCCGGTGCCGGGCGGGCCGTAGAGGATCACGCTGGCCGCGCCGGCACCGTCGATGAGGCGGCGCAACGGCGTCCCGGGGCCGAGCAGGTGCTCCTGGCCGAGCACCTCGTCGAGGTCGCGGGGCCGCATGCGGACCGCGAGCGGGGTGCCCGTGTGGGTGGGGACGAACTCGACCGGTCCCCGGGCCGGGGGTGCTTCGGGTGGCGCTCCGAGGTCCCCGTCGTCGCCGAACAGGGAACCGGTCACCGGGCGCGGACCTCCGCGGGGCGGGTCATAGCGCGCGGACCTCCGCGGCGGCCGCGACGGCGAAATCGCGCACGCGCGGGTCGGCGACGGCCAGGCGGTCCCAGCGGGCGGCCAGGTCGTCGTACGACCAGGCGGGCAGGCTGTCGAGGTGTCCGGCGTCGATGCGGCTCGCGGAATCGAGGCCGAGTGCCCAGTAGGTGGCGAGGGTGAGCCAGGCCAGCTTCGCGGTGGTCACGTGGCGGCGGAGCGCCACGTCGTCGGCGAGGCGCGGCCACAGGCGCACGACCTCGGAGCGCCAGGCCTCGACGATCGCGACGTCCAGGTCGGGGTCGTGGCCGTCCTCGGTGCAGTCCGGGTAGGTCAGCAGCACGTAGGCCACGTCCAGCGCGCCGTCGCGGAAGCCCGCCCACTCGTAGTCGAGGAAGCGGACGGCGCCGCCCACGACGTGGGTGTTGTCGGGACCGACGTCGGACGGGCTGAACGCCCGGAACGGTCCCTCGGTGAAGAGGGCGACCGCGGCGTCGAGCACGGCGCGCGCGGCATCGTCGACCCCACCGACGGCGGCCGGCACGGCCTCGGCGGCGCGGGCAGCCTCGCCGGCGACCGGGTCGTGGCGCGAGTCCGTGTGCTCGCGGCGGGCGAGCACCGACAGGTCGCGCTCGCGGCCGTAGGTGCCGGCGTGCATGCGGCCGAGGGCCTGCGCCCAGGCGGAGAGCACCGTGGCGGCGCCCGACGACGGCGTGCGCCGCAGCAGGTCGCCCATCGTCTCGCCCTCGCCGAGGTCCTGCAGCACGAGGATGCGCTGCTCCGCGTCGGAGGCGAGGAGCTGCGGGCCAGGCCGGGCGTCGACGGGCAGCGCGGTGGCGAACTTGTAGGCGGCGCCCTCGCGGGCGAAGGCCTCCGAGTGGTCCTTGTCGGTGTGGTCGGCGGCGCGCAGCTGCTTGATGACCACGGACCGCGGCAGCAGGGGGTTGTTGTGCAGGACCCGCACGCGCATCACCAGCGTGCGGCCCGAGCCGCCCAGATCCTCGGGTTCGCCCAGCTCGACGGAGGCGCCGACCCGGCGCCCCAGCAGGCCCTCCACCGCGGTGAGAGCCGCCCTCGTCGTCTCGTACCCCAGCGCGGTGACCATCACTTCCAACCTACCTCAGTCGGGCAGGGGCGCGACGTCCACGGAGACATGGATCTTCGATCCCTTCGATTCGGTGTAGATGACGCCGCGCAGCGGCGGAACGTCCTCGTAGTCGCGCCCCCAGGCGACGGTCACGTGCCGCTCGTCGACGAACTTGTTGTTGGTGGGGTCGAACGGCAGCCACGCGTCGCCGGGCAGCCACACGGCCGCCCAGGCGTGGGTGGCGCCGGCGCCGACGACCCGGTCCTGGCCGGGCGGCGGCTCGGTCGCGAGGTAGCCGGAGACGTACCGCGCGCCAAGGCCCTTGGACCGCAGGCAGGCGATGGCGACGCGCGCGAAGTCCTGGCAGACGCCCTCGCGGCGTTCCATGACGGTGCCGACGCGGGTCGAGACGTTCGTCGCACCCGACCTGTAGGCGAAGTCCGTGTAGATCCGCGTGGTCAGTTCCTCGACGGCCTCCACCAGCGGTTTCCCGGGGGTGAAGATCGCGTCGGCGTACGCGCGCACGGCGTCGTCGATCTCCGGCGGCCGCTGGTCGAGGCGGTACTGCGCGGCGAGCGCACCCGTCTCGCCGACGGGCCGGGCGAGCTCCCAGGGCGCGAGGGCCGGGCCCTCGTCGGTGATCGCGCGGTCCAACGGGTCGACCTCGACGACGGACTCGCCGCGCACCAGGAGCCGCGTGTGCGGCGACGTCACGTGGAAGTAGGTGTCGGTGTTGCCGTAAGCGTCGACCCCCTCCGAGCGGTCCGAGGGCTCCGGCCCGACGATGATGGCGTGCTCGTCGACGCGCTGGTCGGACAGCTCCCGCGGCGAGAGGTAGCAGCGGCCGAAGCTGGAGGTGACCTCCGCGTCGTAGGTGTAGGTGGTCTCGTGCACCACACGGTAGCGGCGCGTCCGGGAGTCCTCGGTGCGCCGGGAGAAGCTCAGCCCCACGATTGCACCCCCACCCAGATCGGACGGGCGGCCGCGGGCGGCGCGAATCGGGTGCGCTCGAGCACGTCGGAGACCTCCCGCACGCCCTCGTCGACGGCGTCCAGCAGGGCATCGATCTCCGACCGGCGGCCGTCGATGATCGTCTCGGCGTCGTCGAGGTCGAAACGCCCCAGCTGCGCCAGGACCTCGCCGACGGTGCGCTCGCACGCCGCGCTGCGCAGCTCGTCGGGCAGCTGCGCCAGATCGGCGGAGAGCGCCGTGAGCGCGGCGACGAGCGAGCGCGGATTCGTCGCGTCGAGGAACATCAGGTCGACCGCGGCGCCCGCGCGGAGCACGGCGCGGTGCCGGCGCCGGTAGGTGACGGCGGACTCGCAGGTCACGAGGTACGCCTCGAGCAGGCCCGCCTCGATCTCGGCGGGGTTCTCGGGGACGACCATCGCGCGGGTCACGGCAGTGAGCTGCAGCGCCCGCTCGATGCGGCGGCCGGCGTCCATCATGAGCCACGCCGGGTCCTGCACCAGCGACTCCCGGCCGAGGCCGGCGAACGCCAGCAGCGAGACCAGCACCTCGCCGAGGGTCTGGTCGAGCTGCTCCCCAGCGTCGTCGCGGTCGGCGGCGAGCCGCCCCAGCGAGCGCTCGGCGCCGCTGAGCACCAGCCAGGTGTCGGTGGACATCTGGTCGCGGACCGCCCGCAGGCACGCCCGCAGGCGCACGCCGGAGTGCGCGACGCTGCCCGGCACGTCCACGTCGAGGGTGAGGCGGCGCAGCCGCGCGAGCACGTCGGTCTGCTCGGTGCCCTCCACGACGATCGGGCCGAGCTGGTCGGTCACGGTGGCCGCGACCACCGCGTCGAGCAGCGGCTGCAGGACGTCGGCGCCCGCCTGCCACGGGCGGTGACGGAACTCGCGGCTCCGGTCGTGGGCCATCGACAGCATCCGGACGGTGGCCTCGGCGCGCTCGGCGTACCGGCCGATCCAGAACTGGTCCGAGAGCACGCGCGGCGTCGCGACGGGCCCGCTCGCGGCGATGCCGATCCGTCCCGAGCGGGGCGCGGTCGCCACCCGGGCGGGTGCGCGCAGGTCCTCCGAGGAGGGCACCCACACGTCGCGGGCGGCCGACGAGTGCAGCAGCGCGCCGTCGGCACCGTCGACGAGCACCTGGCCGAGCCCGCCCGGCAGCACGGTGTACCCGGACTCCTGCGCGAGGGCGAAGGCGCGCAGCGCGAATCCGCGCTCGGTGACGGCGCCGCGCTCGACGGCGGGCCGGCCGGTGAACGGGACGAGGGTCTTGACGCACCAGGCCGTCGGGTCGGCGGCGATCCGCTGCCGCAGCTCGTCAACCGCGGCGACGGTGAGCGCCCCGCCCGCGAAGCGCTCGCCGGTGGCGAAGTTCAGCACGAGCCGGTCGTCGAGCGGACCGTCGACCGCGGCGCGGCCGGCCGGGGTCGCGGCGTGCAGCGTCGGCGTGGACGGCAGCAGGAGATCCTCGTCGAGCAGGTCGCGGCACAGCTGCGGCAGGTAGGCGTGCAGGGCGGGGTTCTCGAGCACGCCCGAGCCGAGCGTGTTGACGACGGTGACCGCCCCGCGGGTCATCATCTCCACCAGGCCGACGACGCCGAGCTGCGAGTCGGTGCGCAGGTCGAGCGGGTCGGAGAACTCGGAGTCGACGCGGCGCAGGATCACGTGGACGCGCTTCATCCGGCCGAGCGAGCGCATGAACACGCCCCCGTCACGGACCGTCAGGTCGGACGCCTCGACGAGCGGGAAGCCGAGGACGGACGCGAGGTAGGCCTGGTCGAAGGCGGTCTCGGAGAACGAGCCGGGGCTGAGCACGACGACGGTCGGGTCGTCGACGCCGGGCGGCGCCGCCTCGACCAGCTGGACACGCAGGGCCGCCGCGAAGGACGCGACGGGACGCGGCGTCTCGGACCGGAGCTCGCGCGGCAGTGCGCGGGAGGTCACCCGGCGGTCGGCGAGCGCGTAGCCCACGCCCGACGGGGCCTGGGTCCGGTCCGCGACCGCGACGTACCCGGTCACCTCGTCGCCGGCGGCCTCGCCGAGGTCGACGCCGTGCAGGAACAGCGAGCGCGGGCCGGGCGACGGGACGCCGACCGCCCGCCGGATGAAGCCGGGGTGCGCGAACAGCACCTCGGGCGGCACGGTGCCGCTGCGCAGGGTGCGCTGCTCACCGTAGAAGTCCTTGAGAACCGCGTCGAGCAGCAGCGAGCGCTGTGCGACGCCACGGGCGAGGGCGTCCCACTCCTCCGCGCCGAGCAGCACCGGCAACGGGTCGAGCCGCCACGGCCCGGGCTCGGTCGCCGCTCCGGGGACGGCCGGGTCGTGGGCCGGGGGCAGCGCATCGAGGGCGTTGTAGGTGATGCCCTCGTCGTCGATGAGGCCGCGGACCCGGGCGGACAACCGCCGCAGGCCGGCCGCGTCGAGCTCGCGGAGCGCGTCGATGCTCACAGGCCCACCTGCTCCCGCATGTCGCGCCACGCCGCGGGGCGCAGGACCAGCACGAGGACACCCGCGACGACGATGCCGACCAGGTTGATCGCGAGCTGCCCCGTCGATTCGAGGGCGCGATGCCACTCCCCGACCGTCGCGGCGACCACGGCGTATCCGGCGGCGGGCACCGTCGTGACGGAGATGAAGACGCCCACCAGGGCGGCCGACTTCGCGGTGACCATCGAGATCATGCCGGCGGCACCGGCGAGCAGCGCGACGATGAGCGAGAACGGCCCGACGCGGTAGATGAAGTCGACCTGGCCCGCGGAGTCGAGGACGTCGACGGTGAACAGGTCCGCGGCGAGCGCGGCCTCCGCGCCCAGCCAGGTGCACAGCATCGCCACGGGGAAGCCGACGGACAGCGCGATCACCGGGCGCACCGCGAAGTGCAGACGACGGGTGGCGAGCGCCACCGCGATCGCGGCGAGCGGCCCGAACTCCGGCCCCACGACCATCGCGCCGACCACCGTGACCGGCGAGTTGGTCACCACGCCGACGGCGGCCAGCAGGACCGCGAGCACCAGGAAGGCCAGGAAGGTCGAGTTGAGCGTCGATTCCTCGCGGGTCCGGGCGGTCAGTTCCTCCCAGACCACGGCGTCCGACGGGTCGCCGGGCACCGCCTTCTCCGCGGCGTCCGCGGCATCGGAGAGCACCGTGTCCAGCGTCGAGACGGTCACGGCGCCCTCGTCCGGGATGCCGAGCTCCTCGAGGCCCTGCAGCACACGGTGCGCCGCCTCGCGGGTGACGTCGGCGCCGACCACGTCGCCCGCGGGGGCGAGCGCGGCGGCGGGCGCCAGCGTGATGTGCGTGACGCCCGGCGACCGGAACAGCGCGAGTACCGCGTCGGTCCGGTCCGGCGGGCTGATCACCCGGATGTGGCGCACGCGGCTACTTCTGCTCGGCGCCCTGGTCCGCCGCGGCCTGCTCCGGCTTCTTGGGCTTGGCGTCCATGCCCGACTCGCGGCGCTGCTGAACCGTGATGGCCGCGGGCGCGTCGGTGAGCGGGTCGACGCCGCCGCCCGACTTCGGGAAGGCGATGACCTCGCGGATCGACGGCGCGCCGGCGAGCAGCGAGACCACACGGTCCCAGCCGAAGGCGATGCCGCCGTGCGGCGGGGCGCCGTAGGAGAAGGCGTCGAGGAGGAAGCCGAACTTCTCGCGGGCCTGCTCCTCGTCGATGCCCATGATCGCGAACACGCGCTCCTGAACGTCCTTGCGGTGGATACGGATCGAGCCGCCGCCGATCTCGTTGCCGTTGCAGACGATGTCGTAGGCGTAGGCCAGGGCGCTGCCCGGGTCGGTGTCGAAGGTGTCGATCGACTCCGGCTTGGGGCTGGTGAAGGCGTGGTGCACCGCCGTCCAGGCGCCGTCGCCCACGGCCACGTCGCCGGAGGCGGTCGCGTCGTCGGCGGGCTCGAACAGCGGCGCGTCGACGACCCAGGTGAAGGCCCAGTCGCCGTCCTTGATGAGGCCCAGCTTGTCGGCGATCTCGCCGCGGGCCGCGCCGAGCAGGGCGCGCATCGTCTTGGTGGGGCCGGCGGCGAAGAAGACGCAGTCACCCGGCTGGGCACCCACGTGGGCCGCGAGGCCGGCGCGCTCGTCGTCCGAGAGGTTCTTGGCGACGGGGCCGGTCAGCTCGCCGTCCTCGCCGATCAGCACGTACGCGAGGCCGCGGGCGCCGCGCTGCTTGGCCCACTCCTGCCACGCGTCGAGCTGGCGACGGGGCTGGCTCGCGCCGCCCGGCATGACCACCGCGCCGACGTACGGCGCCTGGAAGACGCGGAACGGCGTGTCCTTGAAGTACTCGGTGCACTCGACGAGCTCGAGACCGAAGCGCAGGTCCGGCTTGTCGGAGCCGAAGCGGCGCATGGCCTCGGCGTAGGTCAGGCGCGGGATCGGCGTGGGGATCTCGTGGCCGATGAGCGACCAGAGCGCCTTGACGATCTGCTCGCCGAGGGCGATCACGTCCTCCTGGTCCACGAAGCTCATCTCGATGTCGAGCTGGGTGAACTCGGGCTGCCGGTCGGCGCGGAAGTCCTCGTCGCGGTAGCAGCGCGCGATCTGGTAGTACCGCTCCATGCCGGCGACCATGAGCAGCTGCTTGAACAGCTGCGGGCTCTGCGGCAGCGCGTAGAACGTGCCGGGGCGCAGCCGCGCGGGCACGAGGAAGTCGCGGGCACCCTCCGGGGTGGACCGGGTCAGCGTCGGCGTCTCGATCTCGGTGAAGTCGTTGAGCGCCAGGATGTTGCGCGCCACGGCGTTGGCCTGGCTTCGCAGCTTGATCGCGGCGGCGGGGGCCTCGCGACGCAGGTCCAGGTAGCGGTACTTCAGGCGCGCTTCCTCGCCCGGCTCCTCGTCGAGCTGGAAGGGCAGCGGCGCCGACTCGTTGAGCACGGTCAGCTCGGTCACGTTGACCTCGATGGCGCCCGACGGCAGGTTCGGGTTCTCGCTGCCCTCGGGCCGCTTCTCGACGGTGCCGGTCACCAGGACGCAGTACTCGGAGCGCAGCCGGTGCGCCTGCTCGGCGACGTCCGACTCGCGGAAGACGACCTGGGCGACGCCGGAGCTGTCGCGCAGGTCGATGAAGATCACTCCGCCGTGGTCACGCCGACGCGCCACCCAGCCCGCGAGGGTGACGACGGTGCCGGCATCCTCTGCACGCAACGATCCGGCCAGGTGAGTGCGCAGCACTTTCGGGGTGTCCTTTCGACGGGGAATCTTCGAGCGCCTGTCATGCTACGGGGCGAACCGGTTCACGATCTCACCCCTGTCGTGGAATGCTGTGCGCATGACCTTTCAGGGCAACGGGCCGCTCGACACCAGTAACGTCAGCGCAGGCGGCGGTGGCGGCATGGGCCGCGGCATGATCATCGGCGGCGGTGGCATCGGCACGGTCGTCATCGGCCTGCTCATCTACTTCCTCACCGGCAGCACCGGCGGGATCTCGCCGTCCCCACAGGGCGCGGGAAACGGAGCGGTCTCGCAAGCCGACCAGCAACTCGATCAGCATCTCAAGAGCTGCACCTACGAGCTGGCTAACACCGACACCGCGTGTCGCATCGTCGCGACGACGAACTCCCTGAACAAGGTGTGGCCGACGGTCCTGCGCGGCTACCAGCCCCCGCGCGGCGGGACGAAGATCATGCCCGTGAACGCGCAGTCCATCAACACCGCGTGCGGCGTGGCGGGTGCCGACACCGGCCCGTTCTACTGCCCGAGCGACCAGGTCGCCGTGTTCCAACTCGACTTCATGGACCGCGTGATCAAGAAGATGGGCGGCACCAACGCGCCGTTCTCGCAGGAGTACATCGTCGCGCACGAGTTCGGGCACCACGTGCAGACCCTGCTCGGCGACATCAACAAGGCGCAGCAGGGCCGCGGCGCGCAGGGCGGCTCGGTCCGCGTGGAGCTGCAGGCCGACTGCTATGCGGGCGTCTGGGCGGCCCACGCGGACAAGGGCGCGGACGCGATGCTCAAGCCGCTGACGCAGCAGGAGATCTCGGACGCGATCACCACCGCGCAGGCCATCGGCGACGACACGATCCAGCGCAACGCGGGGCGCAACGTCAACCCCGAGTCCTTCTCGCACGGCACGTCGGAGCAGCGCGTGCGGTGGTTCTCGCAGGGCTACCGGACCGGCGCTCCCGCGCAGTGCGACACGTTCAGCGGCACCATCTGATCCGGTGCTCGAAACGCTGATCCGCTGGGCCGCATACCTGGGTGGGTGGCTGCTCGTCGCGGGGCCGATGATCCAGGCGCGACTGGAGCTGGAGGCGGAGGCGACCGAACTGAGCGGCATCGGCGAGGTCGTCCGCAGCACCGCGCCGCCCTCGCACCTGTCGCGCTGGTGGTGGCTCGTGCCGCCGGTCGCGATGTTCCTCACCCGGCGACGCCAGTCCGCGTTCCTGAACACGCTCGGTGATCGCCTCGACACCGCGCAGATGGCGAAGCTCGCGCGGTTCTTCGCCGTCGCCCGGGCGTGGATGATCGTGGCCTGCGGCGCGGCGCTCATCGCGATCAAGGAGACCTACGAGCTCGCCCATCACCACCACTGGGGCGCGACCGGATTCTGGCTCCTCGTCCTGATCGCCGCGGTCGGTGTGGCCACGACCAACGCGGCCACCTGGAAGAAGCCGGGCCGGGCCACGCGCGGCCTGTAGGCCCGGCATACCCTGGTCGCATGCCGGACGCTGCCGCTGCGAACACGCCCATCGACCAGCTCGCCAACACGCTCGCCCTGCGGGTCGCGGCCACGGACCCGATCCTGGCGACACACGCGGGGATCACCGAGCTCAACGACAGGCTCACCGACTTCTCCCCCGCCGGCGTGGAGGCGAAGGCCGCCGTCGGGCGGGAGACGCTGGCGCAGCTCGACGGGCTCACCGAGGAGAACGACGCCGACCGCGTCACGGCCGCCACCCTCCGCGAGCGGCTGGGCGTGCACGACGCGATCCACGACGCCGGCCGCACCGTCGGCGAACTGAACGTGATCGCCTCGCCGATGCAGGACATCCGCGACGTCTTCGACCTGACCCCGTCGGGCACGCCGGACGAGATCGCCACGCTCACCGCGCGGCTGGAGGCCGTGCCGTCCGCCGTCGATTCCGCCGTGGAGGGCCTGCGGGTCCGCCTCGCCGACGGTGCCTGGCCCTTCGCCGAGCTGCAGGTGCGGGAGGTGCTGGAGCAGGCCCGCAAGGCCGGCGACCAGGTCGCGGCGAACGTCGACCGGCTGGGCGAGGGGGCACCGTCGGACCTGAAGGACCGGGTGCGGGCCGCGTTCGCCGGGTACGCGGACGTCCTCGAGACCGAAGTCCTGCCCGCCGCGAAGGCGCTCGACGAGCCCGGCGGGCTGGGCGTGGGCCGCGACGTCTATCCGCTGTACTCGCGGCTGTACCTGGGCGCGGACGTCGATCTCGAGGAGACCTACGCCTGGGGGCAGGAGCTGCTCGCCGGCATCGTCGCCGAGCAGGAGCAGGTCGCACACCGCCTCTACCCGGGTGCCACGGTGGCCGGGGCCCTCGCTCGACTCGACACCGAGCCGCGGTACACGCTCCACGGCACCGACGCGCTGCAGGAGTGGATGCAGAAGACCTCCGACGAGGCCGTCGCCGCCCTGGCCGGGACCCACTTCGACATCCCCGCCGAGCTGCACCGGCTCGACTGCAAGATCGCGCCGAGCAACTCGGGCGGCATCTACTACACCGGGCCGTCCGCCGACCTGTCGCGCGCGGGCGCGATGTGGTGGTCGGTGCCGGACGGCGTGACCGAGTTCCACACCTGGCAGGAGAAGACCACCGTCTACCACGAGGGCGTGCCCGGCCATCACCTGCAGATCGGGCAGTCGGTGATCGCGCCGCTCAACGTCTTCCGCAAGCTCGCGTCGTTCGTCTCCGGGCATGGCGAGGGCTGGGCGCTGTATGCGGAGCGGCTCATGCGCGACCTGGGTTTCCTCGACGACGACGGCGACCTCATGGGCATGCTCGACTCGCAGCGGCTCCGCGCCTCGCGGGTGGTGCTGGACATCGGCGTGCACTGCGGTTTCGAGGCGCCCGGCGAGGTCGGTGGCGGGGCGTGGACGTACGACAAGGGCTGGGCCTTCCTCCGCTCGCACGTCGCCATGTCCGACGAGCAACTGCGCTTCGAGTACCACCGCTACCTGGGCTGGCCGGGACAGGCACCGTCGTACTCCGTGGGCCAGCGGGTGTGGGAGCAGACCCGCGACGCCTACCTCGCCGCCCACCCCGGATCCACGCTCAAGGACTTCCACCGCGACGCCCTCGCGCTCGGCGGCATGGGCCTGGACGCGCTCCGCGCCGCGATCGTCTGAGCGTCAGCGGGGCACGAGAACGGGCAGGACGGCCTTCCGGATCCCGACGGTGACGGGCAGCTCCTGCAGGTAGTCGCCGTCGGCGTGCACGGGGATCGGGCGATCGGCGCTGACGAGAACTTCCTGGCCGCTGAAGGTCAGCACCTCGGCTCGCGCGACGTGCGCTCCGGTCTTCGCCTCCCCCATCGCGCTGATGAGCTTCAGCTTGTTCCCGCCACCGTCGACGGCGAGCACCTCGATGCGACCGTTGTCGGAGGCCGCAGCGGGGACCATGTGCAAGCCACTGCCGTACCAGCCGGAGTTCGCGATGACGACCATGTGCACCGGGCCCTCGTAGGCGGCACCGTCGACCTCGATGCGGAACCCGGCGGGCTTCCAACGGAGCGCGGCGATCGCCGGGGCGAGGCGGTACGCGAGCGGTCCCATCCAGCGCAGCTTGTTGATCAGCTCGGTGGCCACCGAGTCCAGGCCGACGTAGACGTTGCCGACGGCGATCTCGTCGCCGACGGTGAGCACGTCGAGATCCCTGCGGCGGCCGTCGGCGAGAACGTCGGCGATGGCGGACGGCTCGTCGGGAATGCACAGGTGGCGGGCCATGTCGTTGCCGCGGCCCGCGGTGACGATGCCCATCGGCGCGCCCGGCACGCGGAGGACGCCGGTGGCGACCTCGCGGATCTGACCGTCGCCGCCGACCGCGACGGTCAGCGCGCCCGACGCGGCGGCCTCCTCGGCGAGCCGACGGGCGTCGGTGCTCGACGTCGACTCGACGACGTCGGTGGAGACGTCCCGACGGGCGAGCTCCTCGGCGACGGCGGCCCACCGGACCCGGGCGATCCCGCCGCCCGAGATCGGGTTGAGGACGGCGATGACATCCGTGGCGGTCACGGGAGCAGGATCCCGGGGTTGAGCACGCCCTGCGGGTCGAGGGCGTCCTTGACCGCGCGCAGGGCGGTCACCTGCACGTCGCCGATCTCCTCCAGGTAGGTGGCGCGGTGGTCGGTGCCGACGGCGTGGTGATGCGTGATGGACGCGCCGGCGGCGCGGATCGCGGCGTTGGCGGCGGCCTTCGCGGCGCCCCACTGGGCGAGCGGATCCTCCAGCGCCTTCGCGATCACGGTGAAGTACAGCGAGGCCCCGGTCGGGTACACGTGCGAGATGTGGCACATGACGACGGCCGGCGTGCCCTGCTCACCGAGGGCGGTGGTGAGCGCGGCGGTGACGTCGGCCTTGAGCCGGTCGACGTTCGACCAGAAGGTCACCGTCTCCAGCGTCTCGACGAGCGCGCCCGCGTCGAGCAGCGGATCGCGCAGGTACGGGCCGCGGAACCGCCCGGCGCGCCACGCCTCCCCCGGCTCCTCGCCGAGGAACTCGCCGCCCAGCTCGATCAGGCGCGCGGAGACGTGGCCGTCGCGGCAGTCGACGTCGGGCTCGTCGCCCTCGAAGCCGACGACCATGAGGCAGCCGCCGACGGCCGCCTGGCCGGCGGCGCCGGGATTCGCGAGGTTGAGGCCGGTCTCGGCCTCGTCGGACAGGCGCAGCACCGTCGGGCGGACGGAGCTCTGGGCCAGCACGCGCATCGCGTTCGCGCCGGTCGCGAAGTCGGGGAAGCGCCAGCCGTAGAAGCGGCGGACCGTCGGGACGGGGTGCACCCGGACGCGGACGGCGGTGACGACGCCGAAGGCGCCCTCGGAGCCGAGGAAGAGCTGCCGCAGGTCGGGGCCGGCGGCGGACTTGGGGGCGGTGCCGATCTCGGCGACGCCCTGCGGCGTGGCGACGGTGAGCCCGACGACCATCTCGTCGAACCGGCCGTAGCCGATCGAGGACTGCCCGGCGGAGCGGGTCACGGCGCAGCCGCCGACGGTGGCGCCCTCGTAGGACTGCGGGAAGTGGCCGAGCTCGTAGCCGTGCTCGGCGAGCAGGCGCTCAGCCTCGGGCAGGCGGGTCCCGGCCGCGAGCGTCGCGATCTGGGAGACCGCGTCGAGCTCGATCAGGCCGGACAGGCCCCGGAGGTCCAGCGCGACGACGGGGCGGGTGCGCTCCGGCGCGAGGCCGCCCGTGACGGACGTGCCGCCCGCGAACGGGCTGAGCGTGAGGTCCTTCGCGGCGCAGACGGCGAGCACCTCGGCGACCTGCTCGGCCGTCGACGGGGTCACGACCGCATCCGGCGCGTCGGAGGTGTCGCCGGCACGGAACCTCAGCAGGTCCGGCGTGGAGTAGCCGCGCAGGTGCGCGAGCCGGGTAGCGTCGTCGGTGGCGACCGTCACACCCGTCTTCTGCAGGGCCGCGAGGGCCCGGCCGGAGACGCGCGACGGCATGAGGAAGGGCTGCTCGGGCTCCCCGGGGCCGCCCTCGATGCCGAGCATCGTGAGGGCGCCGAGCACCGAGTCGGACAGGTGCATGGGGTTCGCGGGATCACCCCAGCGGCCGGGCTCGAAAGCGACGACGGGCAGATCCACCTCGGACGAAGTCATGATACATTTGTACACATGATGTCGCAGGATCTCAATCCTCGGGGAGCGTCGACGCGCGGCCCCGCCAACGCCGTCGACGACGAGCTGATCCTCGACGCCGCGCGCGACCTGATGTCCACCATCGGGATCCGCCGCACCACCATGGCCGACGTCGCCCGCACCGCGCAGGTCTCCCGCGCCACCCTCTACCGCCGCTACCCGAACGTGCAGGCCCTGGCCGCCGCGGTCACCACCCGCGAGTTCGTCGCCGCCCTCTCGTCGATGGGTCTGTTCGACGGGGCCACCGGCCGCGAGACCCTCGCGCGGACCGTCGTGCACGTGACCGCCGCGGCGCGCTCGCACCCGCTGCTGCGGCGCATCGTCGAGCTCGATCCCGAGTTCCTCATGCCCTACCTGCTGCACCGCACCGGCCGCACCTCGCGCGCCCAGCTGGAGGCCATCACGGGCGGGATCGCCGCCGGGCAGGCCGACGGCAGCGTTCGCGCCGGGGAGCCCGCCGAGCTGGCGGCCGTCGTGCTCCAGCTCGCCTGGTCGTCCGCGCTCACCGGCCCGGTGTTCACCGAGTCCGCCGATCTCCTCGACGCCCAGCTGTTCGACCTCATCGACCGGTACCTGGCGCCGTGACCGCGACCGTCGAGTCGATCGATCCCGCCTCGCGCCTGTCGGCGGCCCGCCGCTCCGCCGACCTCTCCGCGCTGACGGCCGATCCCTCCGTCGACCTGCTGGTCATCGGCGGCGGCGTCACCGGCACCGGCGTCGCGCTCGACGCGGCGAGCCGCGGGCTGCGCGTCGCACTCGTCGAGAAGCACGACCTCGCCTTCGGCACGAGCCGCTGGTCCTCGAAGCTCGTGCACGGCGGTCTGCGCTACCTCGCGTCCGGCGCCGTCGGCATCGCCTACGAGAGCGCCGTGGAACGCGACGCCCTGATCCGGGTCATCGCGCCGCACCTCACGCGCCCCCTCCCGCAGGTCGTGCCGCTGCTCGGCGATGTCCGTCGCCGCGACGCCGCGCTCACCCGCGTCGGCTTCCTGGCCGGGGACGCGTTGCGCCTGGCCGCCCGCACCCCGTCGTCCGAGCTGGCCCGGTCGCGCCGCATCTCCGCAGGAGAGGTCATCGCGATGGCCCCGACGGTGCGTCGCGCGGGCCTGCGCGGCGGCCTCCTCAACTGGGACTGCCAGCTCACCGACGACGCCCGGCTCACCGTGGGCATCGCCCGCACCGCCGCGGGCCGCGGCGCGGCGATCCTCACCCACTGCGCCGCCTCGCAGGTCACGGGCACCGCCGCCACGATCACCGACGGGCTGACCGGCCACTCGGTGACCGTCCGCGCGAAGGCCGTGGTCAACGCGACCGGCGTGTGGTCGGGCACCGTCGACCCGGCGATCACGCTGCGGCCCAGCCGCGGCACGCATCTCGTGTTCCGGCAGGAGAGTTTCGGCGGGCTCACCGCGGGCCTGACGGTGCCCGTGCCCGGCGCCTTCGGCCGGTACGTCTTCGCGCTGCCGCAGCCGGACGGGCGGGTCTACGTGGGCCTCACGGACGAGGAGGCCGACGGCCCGCTCCCCGACGTGCCGACGCCGTCCGACGACGAGATCGACTTCCTGCTCGCGACGGTGAATCTGGCCCTCGGCACGCCGCTGACCCGCGACGACGTCGTCGGAACCTTCGCCGGCCTGCGCCCGCTGCTCGATTCCGGCGCCGGGCAGACCGCCGACGTCTCCCGCAAGCACGCGGTGCTCACCCGCGGCGACGGCCTCGTGACCGTCGTCGGCGGCAAGCTCACGACGTACCGCCGGATGGCGGAGGACGCGGTCGACGCCGCGCTGGCGACCTCGGGCCTGACCGCCGGTCCCTGCGTCACCCGGGACCTGCCGCTGGTCGGCGCCGCGACGCGGGACGCCCTACGGCGCGTCGACGCCCCGGAGCGGCTGGTCCGCGCCTACGGCGCCGAGGCCCCCGTCGTCGTCGCGCTCGGCGCGGCCGATCCGGCGCTCGCCGCGCCGGTCGCCGACGGTACCGAGATCACCGGCGCGGAATTGGCGTTCGGCGCGCTCGTCGAGGGCGCGATCACCGCCGAGGACCTGCTCGAGCGCCGCACGCGCCTGTCGCTCATCCCGGAGGTCGCGGCGGCGGCCACGGGCGCCGCGCAGGCCGCGCTCGCGGCTCAGTGACGGTGCGCCGGAACGTTCCACGCCGGTAGCCGGTCCGGGTACTCGATCCAAGCGGCGGGCCCCTCGGCGACCTCGTCGTCGGTGAGCAGCGCGCGGTCGAGCAGGGCCCGCATCCGCTCGGCGTCGAGGCGCACGCCGATGAAGACCAACTCCTGCTGCGGCGCACCGTCGACCTGGGACCAGTAGGCGGCGGGCTCGATGGTGAGATTGGGCCCGGCCTGGGACCAGACGCCGACCAGGTCGGGACGGCTCGCGATCCAGCAGAAGCCCTTGCTCCGGAGCACCGCCCGCACCTCCGCCAGCGACTCGAGCAGCCGCTGCGGATGGAACGGCCGGTCGGCCCGGTAGGCGGTCGAGGAGATGCCGTACTCCTCCGTCTCGGGCGTGTGGCCGCCGATCACCTCGTCGTCCCATCCGGCGACGGACGACGCGGCCTCGTGATCGAACAGGCCGGTGCCGATCACCTCGGCGACCGCGATCTCGCCGCGCGGCAGCGGCCGCACCCGCGCCCGTGGATTGAGCCGCCGCACGGTCGCCTCGACCGCGCCGCCGGCCGCGGCGGACACCAGATCCAGCTTGCTGATGAGCACGACGTCGGCGAATTCGACCTGGTCGATGAGCAGGTCGGCGATCGAGCGCTCGTCGCCCTCGGCGGCGCCGAGTCCGCGCTGCGCAAGACTGGAACCGCGGGCGATCTCGCCGAGGAACGTGCTGGCGTCGACCACGGTGACCATCGTGTCGAGAACGGCGAGGTCGCCGAGGCGGCTGCCGTCGTCGAAGGTCCAGTCGAACGTCGCGGCCACGGGCATCGGCTCGGAGATGCCGGTGGATTCGATGACGAGGTGGTCGAAGCGGGGCTCCCCCTCGGGGGTGCGCTGCCGCGCGATCGCCCCGACGGCGTCGACGAGGTCCTCGCGCAGGGTGCAGCAGATGCACCCGTTGCTGAGCTCGACGAGCTTCTCCTCGGTGCGATCGAAGCCGCCGAGATCGACCAGGGCGGCGTCGACGTTGACCTCGCTCATGTCGTTGACGATCACCGCGACGCGCAGGCCGTCGCGATTGGTCAGGAGGTGGTTGAGCAGCGTGGTCTTGCCGGCGCCGAGGAAGCCGGAGAGGACGGTGACGGGCAGTGGGGCTGAGTCGGTCATGCCACTAATAGTAATAGTTTTCATTAGTGGCGCGAGGGCGGCCCCGTCACTCGCCGCCGTAGTGCGCCGACATCGCCGGGAAATGGTCCTCGAAATCCGGTGCCGCACCGCCGGTCTCGGCGGCGACGAGGGCGTCGAGGTAGTACTCCCAGCCCGGTCCGACCTCGGCCGCATTGGCCGCGGCGTCGAGGTGATGGACGAAGGTGAGCCGAGTCCGATCCCCGTCCCGCTCGACGAGCGCCTCGAGGTTCCACTCGCCGTACTCGTCCTTGGCGTGCACGCCGAGCCGGCGGGGCGGCTCGCACGCCGTGATGGTCATCAGCATGACGGGGGCGCCCTCCTCGAAGCCCATCGTCACCTGAACCACGGATCCGACGCCGGGCTCACCCGTCCAGGGGCCGAACCACCGCGCCGTCCGCTCCGGCTCCGTGATCGAGGCCCAGACGTCGTCGACGCCGGCGTCGAAGTACCGCTCGAGAATCAGGTCGCGCCCGCCGTCCGTCGGCTCCACGCGCCCCGTCGCCCGCTTGGTCATGCCGTTCCCCGTTCTCGCGTCCCGTCGATCTCCATCTCACCCGCAGCGTCGGCCGCACGGGCGGTGTCGCGCCGCGTGCGGCGGACCTCGGTGTCCAGCGCGGGCGAGGCGAGCAGGCCCGCGAGCCGGGCGGGGCCGCGGACCCGCGCCAGCCAGCCGTCGACCTCGTCGAGCGCGGCGAGCCGCAGCGCGTAGGTCCGCTCGCGCCCGTCCTCGCCCGACGGTCCGCCCTCGACGACGCCCGCGTCGCGGAGCACGCGCAGATGCCGGCTGACCGCCGGGCGGCTGATGTCGAACTCGGCGGCGACCTGCCCCGCGGTCATCGGAGACGCACTCAGCAGCACCACGATCCGGCGTCGCACCGGGTCGGCAATGGCCGCGAAGACGCTCACCCCAGAAGCGTAACGCGTTGGTTACGCACCTGTCTAGAAGAGCGACTCCTGCAGGTCCGGCGCGGCGGAGCCGTGGACCCGCGGGGTGCGCGGGGCACGCTGCGGCGGGCTCGCGTACGGATCCTCCAGGCGCAGCAGCCCGAACTCCTCGAGCATCGGCGTGACGCGGGCGCGCAGGTGCGTGCGGTAGTCGGCCGAGACCCGGCCGGCGGAGCCGTACAGCTGGCGGTAGCGCCGCACCAGCATCGGGTGGTTCTCCGACAGCCACCCGAGGAACCAGTCCCGGTACCGCCCCGTGAGATTCAGCGCCATGACCGAGGCGCTGGCCGCCCCGGCGTCCGCGAGCGCCGCGATCAGCGCCCGCAGCGAAGCCGCGTCGTCGGTGAGATACGGCACGACCGGCGCGACCATGACGTGACAGTCGAAGCCCGCGTCCGCAATGGCCCGGATGAGCTCCAACCGGGCCTCGGGCTTCGGCGTCCCGGGTTCGAGCGAGCGCTGCAGCTCCGCGTCGAGCAGCGCAAGCGACACGGACAGCTGCACCGGCACGCGCGTCGCGGCCGTGGTGAGCAGCGGCAGGTCGCGCCGCAGCAGCGTGCCCTTGGTGAGGATCGAGATCGGCGAGCCCGCGCCGGCCAGCGCCCCGATGACGCCGGGCATGAGCCGGTACCGCCCCTCGGCGCGCTGGTACGGGTCCGTGTTGGTGCCGAGCGCCACCGGCTCGCCCTTCCACGACGCGCGGCGCAGCTCCTTCTTGAGCACCGAGACGAGATTCGTCTTCACCACGATCTGCGAGTCGAAATCGCCGCCGGCGTCGAACTCGAGGTACTCGTGGCTCGACCGGGCGAAGCAGTACGTGCACGCGTGGGTGCACCCGCGGTACGGATTGACGGTCCAGGAGAAGGGCATCGCCGAGGACTCCGGAAGCTTGTTCAGCGCGCTCTTGCAGAGCACCTCGTGAAAGGTGATGCCCTCGAACTCCGGCGTCGTGACCGTGCGCCCCACGCCCTCGAGGCCGGGCAGCGCACGCACGCCCGAACCGGCATCACTCAGCAGCTGACCGTCCCATCGCACACCGCTAGTCGAACATTTTGTTCGAGAACAGTCAAGCGTTCGAACACCGCGCGTCTACCACGGCGGCCGGGCGATCTCGTCCACCTCGTCGGCCGTGAAGACCAGCTCCTCGGCGCCCCCGACCTCCCGCGCGATCCCCGCCGCGCGGAACAGCGGGCGGTCGCGCATCGGCATCGACGAGGCCTGCGACCGCGACTGCTCCGCGAGCACCCGCCCGATGTCGCGTACCCCCGCGCGCCGGTTGCGCTCCAGCGCCTCCGCGAGCCGGCGGGTGCCCAGCATCGGCAGTTCGCGGCCGCGCACCCGGCCCCGGCCGGGTCCCTCGTACAGGGCGACCGGGAGGCGCACCGTCGTCCTCCCGTGCCGGATGCGCAGCGAGACCTGCGCGAACCGCGCCACCTCGGCGACGAGGTCGACCTCGTCGGCGTCCATGAGGTTCACCCGCTGCGTGCGGAGCGTCCGCCGGGTGAGCACGCGGTGGTCGAGCACCACGCGCCGCCGCGCGACGCCGAGGTACCCGCCCAGGCCCGGCGCGGCCCCGGCGAGCAGTACCGCGATGCCCCACACCGGCCCTGCCACGACGGCCACGACGACGGCGACCACGACGGTCACCAGCAGCCCCACCGCCACCGCGCGGCGCACCTTCGGCAGCACCACGCGGGGCGGGATCAGATCCACATCGACGGCGTCCTCCGCGCTCAGCTCCCGCGGATCGCGGGCGCCGGGCTCGGCGGGACTGGACGACACGCGGGCTACCCTGCGCTCTCGGCGCTCTCGGTCACGATCACGTCCACGACGGTATCGATCGGGAGCGCGCGCTGCTCCCCCTTCGCCAGATCCTTGACCATGACGACGCCCTGCTCGAGCTCCGCGTCCCCCAGGATCAGCGCGAAGCGGGCGCCCGACCGGTCCGCGGCCTTCATCGCGCCCTTCATGGCGCGGTTGCCGTAGGCCATGTCGGAGGCGACGCCTGCCAGGCGCAGGCGGCCGAGCAGCGGCACCATGGCGTCGCGCGCGGCGTCCCCGAGCGGCACTCCGAAGGCGACCACGCGGGGCGCCGCCGGTGCGCGCTTGCCCTCCGCCGTGAGCGCGAGGAGCGTGCGGTCGACGCCGAGCCCGAAGCCGACGCCGGTGACGCCCTCGCGGCCGCCGAGCTGCTCGACGAGGCCGTCGTAGCGGCCGCCGCCGCCGATGCCCGACTGGGCGCCGAGGCCGTCGTGGACGAACTCGAAGCAGGTCTTGGTGTAGTAGTCGAGCCCGCGCACCAGCCGGGGATTCACGACGTAGGGCACGCCCAGGGCGTCGAGGTAGCCCAGCACCTTCTCGAAGTGCTCCTTCGGCTCCGGCGTGAGGTTGTCGATCATGAGCGGCGCGTCGGCGGTCATCGCCTTGACCTCGGGCCGCTTGTCGTCGAGCACCCGCAGCGGGTTGATCTCGGCGCGCCGCCGGGTCTCCTCGTCGAGGTCGAGCGCGAAGAGGAACTCCTGGAGTTTCGCGCGGTACTGCGGGCGGCACGTCGCGTCGCCGAGGCTCGAGACCTCCAGCCGGAAGCCGTCGAGGCCGACGCTGCGGTAGGCCCGGTCCGCCACGGCGATCACCTCGGCGTCCAGCGCCGGGTCGTCCACGCCGATGGCCTCCATACCCACCTGCTGCAGCTGCCGGTAGCGCCCCTCCTGGGGACGCTCGTACCGGAAGAACGGGCCCGCGTAGGCGGCCTTCACCGGCAGCTGACCACGGTCGAGGCCGTGCTGCAGCACCGCGCGGACCACGCCCGCGGTGCCCTCGGGGCGTAGCGTCACCGAGCGGTCGCCGCGGTCGGCGAAGGTGTACATCTCCTTCGCGACCACGTCCGTCGACTCGCCTACTCCCCGCGCGAACAGCGTGGTGTCCTCGAAGATCGGCAGCTCGATGTAGCCGTACCCCGCCTCGGCGGTCGCCCGCAGCAGGGCGGTGCGCACGGCGAGGAAGTCGGCGGAGCTGTTCTTCTCCCCCGACGGCACCGGGATGTAGTCGGGAATGCCCTTGGGAGCCTGGAAGCTACCGGCGCTCACAGTCCGAATCGTCCTTTCCGCTCACCCGGCGTCTGGGTGCCGGTGAGGCCCTGCAGGAACGGGTTCGACGCCCGCTCCCGTCCGATGGTGGTGGCGGGTCCGTGCCCGGGCAGGACGACGGTGTCGTCCCGCAGGGGCAGCAGCGTCGCCGCGATGGATTCGAGGAGCCGCTCGTGGCTGCCGCCCGGCAGGTCGGTGCGGCCGATCGAGCCCTGGAACAGCACGTCGCCGTCGAAGGCGACGGTGACCGTCTCCCCCTCGACGGGCGCACCGGCACCGTCGACCGCGGGGGCCTCGACGGTGAAGACGATCGAGCCCGCGGAATGGCCGGGCGCGTGGTCGACGCCGAAGGTGATCCCGGCGAGGGTGATGGGCTCGCCGTCGACGAGGTCGATGACCTTCTGCGGCTCGACGAAGACCTGGTCGCCGATCATCGCGCCGAGCGCGGCGCCGATCCCGACGGCGGGGTCCGCGAGCATCGGGCGGTCGGCTTCGTGGATGTGCACGGGGATGCCGTACTCGTCGGCGAAGGGCTGCGCGGTCCACGTGTGGTCGAGGTGACCGTGGGTGAGCAGGACCGCGACCGGGTTCAGGCGATGCTCGGCCAGCAGCTGCTTGAGGGGCTCGACGGCGTCCTGACCGGGGTCGATGACGACGGCGTCGGAGCCCGGACCGGCTGCGACGACGTAGCAATTGGTCTGGAACACCCCCGCGGGGAATCCGGTGATCAGCATCCGACCATTGTGGCACCAGACCCGGTGACGGCGTCTATCAGGTTTAGCTGGCAGACTTGGCGATCAGTTGTGCCCGCCGGATGTCGGTAATGAGGAGGTCGTCACACCGTGCCGAGCAATGAGGAACGCCGCCAGGCAGCCCGCGAGAAGCTGGCCAAGCAGAACGAGCGGCGTGAGGCCGACGCGCGCAAGCGCAAGGTGAAGGCCATCGGGGCGGGTGTCGCCGTGGTGGCGGTGGCCGCTGTCGTCGCCGCCTACATCTGGGTCCCGGCGGGCCCGCGGGCGCCGTTGCGCGTCGCAGCGGAGAACAAGTTCAAGTCGCTCCACGTGACCTGTGACTTCGGCGACCGGGATCCGGCCGCCGACGCGCGCAAGAACATCGACTCGCAGAAGAAGCAGATCGCGACGATGCGCACCCAGATCGCCGACGCGCAGAAGCGCCTGCCGACGATGCCGGCGGATCAGCAGGCCTCCTTCAAGCAGCAGATCGACGCGGCGATCGAGCAGACCGACGCCTCGGAGAAGACGATCGCCGAGGCGGAGAAGCAGCTGCCGCAGCTGGACAAGCTCGCCGAGCGCAACAAGTCGCTCACCAAGCCCGAGGGCAAGGACGTTCCGAACACCGGCACCATGACGGGCACCATCACGACGAACGCCGGCCCGATCGGCTTCGAGCTCGATCGCTCGAAGGCGCCGTGCAACGTGGAGACCTTCGTCGCGCTGATGCAGGCCAAGTTCTTCGACGCCACGACCTGCCACCGCGAGACGGCCAGCGAAGCCGCCGACAAGAAGAGCGGCCTCTACGTGCTGCAGTGCGGCGACCCGTCGGCCACCGGCCTCGGCGGCCCGAGCTGGACCTCGCCCGACGAAGCGCCGAAGTTCCTCAAGCCCGCGACCGCGGAGGCCAACCCGATGGCGGCCTCGCAGAACGTGATCTACCCGGCCGGGACGATCGCCGTCGCGAACGCGAACCAGCAGTCGAACCCGCAGACGGGCCAGGAGGGCACGTACAACACCGGCTCGAGCCAGTTCTTCCTCGTCTACAAGGACACCACGCTGCCCGCGAACTACTCGGTCATCGGCAAGACCGACGACGCGGGGCTGACCGTGCTGCAGATGATCGCCAAGAAGGGCATCGTCCCGAAGCCGGGCGACCCGGCCCCGAAGCCGGGCACCCCCGTCACCGACGGCAAGCCGAAGGATCCGGTGAACATCACCACCATGGCCCTCGCCGGCCAGTAGCCGACGCACGAGGAAGGCCCCTGCTGCAGCGGGGGCCTTCGTCATGCGTGGGCGCCGCGACAGGGCCCGGCGGACTACTGCGCGGAGGTCACGCGGTAGACGTCGTAGACGCCCTCCACGTTGCGCACCACGTTGAGCACGTGCCCGAGGTGCTTCGGGTCTCCCATCTCGAAGGTGAAGCGCGACACCGCGACCCGATCGCGCGACGTGGTCACCGACGCGGAGAGGATGTTGACCTTCTCGTCGGCGAGCACCTTCGTCACGTCCGAGAGCAGCCGATGCCGGTCGAGCGCCTCGACCTGGATCGCGACCAGGAACACCGACGACGCGGACGGCGCCCATTTCACGTCGAGGAAACGCTCCGGCTCCTTGCGGAGTTCGGCGACGTTGGTGCAGTCGGTGCGGTGCACGCTGACGCCGCCGCCGCGCGTGACGAAGCCGACGATCTCGTCGCCCGGCACCGGGGTGCAGCACTTGGCGAGCTTCGCGAGCACGCCCGGCTGCCCGGTCACGAGCACGCCCACGTCGGTCGTCGCCGTGGGGCCGGAGATGGTCGACGGGGTGCTGCGCTCCGCGAGCTCCTCCGTGGCCTCCTCGATGCCGCCCAACTGCTCGACCATCCGCTGCACGACGGTGTGCGCCGACACCTGATGCTCGCCCACGGCCGTGTACAGCGCGGAGACGTCCGCGTAGCGCAGCTCCTTGGCGATCCCGGCCATCGACTCCGCGTTCGTCAGGCGCTGCAGCGGGAGGCCCGATCGGCGCACCTCCTTGGCGATGGCGTCGCGCCCGTTCTCCAGCGCCTCCTCGCGGCGCTCCTTGGCGAACCACTGCCGGATCTTGGCCTTGGCCCGCGGGGAGACCACGAACGTCTGCCAGTCGCGCGACGGGCCCGCGTTCTCGGCCTTGCTGGTGAACACCTCGACGACCTCGCCGTTCTCGAGCTTGCGCTCGAGCGCCACGAGCCGGCCGTTCACGCGGGCGCCGATGCACCGGTGGCCGACCTCGGTGTGCACGGCGTACGCGAAGTCCACCGGGGTGCTGCCCGCGGGCAGCGTGATCACGTCACCCTTGGGGGTGAAGACGAAGATCTCCTTGACCGCCAGGTCGTAGCGGAGCGATTCGAGGAACTCCCCCGGGTCCGCGGCCTCCCGCTGCCAGTCGAGGAGCTGACGCATCCACGCCATGTCGTCGACCTCGGTCAGGTCCGAGCCCTTGGCGCCGGCACGCCCCTTGGTCTCCTTGTACCGCCAGTGCGCGGCGATGCCGAACTCGGCCGTGCGGTGCATCTCCCGGGTGCGGATCTGCACCTCGAGCGGCTTGCCCTCCGGGCCGATCACCGTGGTGTGCAGCGACTGGTACACGCCGTAGCGCGGCTGCGCGATGTAGTCCTTGAACCGCCCGGCCATGGGCTGCCACAGCGAGTGCACGACGCCGACGGCGGCGTAGCAGTCGCGCACCTCGTCGCACAGGATCCGCACGCCGACCAGGTCGTGGATGTCGTCGAAGTCGCGGCCCTTGACGATCATCTTCTGGTAGATCGACCAGTAGTGCTTGGGCCGTCCCTGCACGTCGGCGACGATCCGCTGCGCCGCCAGGGCGCCGTTGATCTCTGCGCGCACGGACGCCAGGTAGGTGTCGCGCGACGGTGCGCGGTCGGCCACGAGCCGCACGATCTCGTCGTACTTCTTGGGGTGGAGGATGGCGAAGGCCAGGTCCTCCAGCTCCCACTTCACCGTCGCCATGCCCAGGCGGTGCGCGAGGGGCGCGATCACCTCGAGGGTCTCGCGCGCCTTGCGGGCCTGCTTCTCCGGCGGCAGGAAGCGCATCGTGCGCATGTTGTGCAGCCGGTCCGCGACCTTGATCACGAGCACCCGCGGGTCGCGGGCCATGGCGATGATCATCTTGCGGATGGTCTCGGCCTCGGCGGCGTTGCCGAGGGCCACCTTGTCGAGCTTGGTGACGCCGTCCACGAGGTGCGCCACCTCGGAGCCGAACTCGGCGGTGAGCTGCTCGAGCGTGTACCCGGTGTCCTCGACGGTGTCGTGCAGGAGCGCCGCGACCAGCGTCGTGGTGTCCATGCCCAGCTCGGCGAGGATGGTCGCCACGGCGAGCGGGTGGGTGATGTACGGGTCGCCCGACTTCCGCATCTGGCTGGCGTGCCGCTGTTCCGCGACGTCATAGGCGCGCTCGATCAGCGCGACGTCGGCCTTGGGGTACACCTCGCGGTGCAGCGCCACCAGCGGCTCGAGGACCGGCCGGACGTGGTTGCGGGTGCCCGTCATCCGGCGGGCCAGGCGCGCCCGCACGCGACGCGTGGTGGACCCCGTGGTCTCCAGGTTGGGCGGGGCCGTTTGCGACGCCGCGGCGGGCGTGCCCGCGGCGCCGGAACCCTGAGACTGCAGCGACATGGTGCCTCCCCGCCCGGACGACGTGACTGGACTAGGGATTCAGCCTACCGAGATCGCCGACACCGCGACGGCACCGCCGGGCAATTCCCGCAGTCGCGCCCGTCCCCCGAGCACCTCGAGCTCGAGGACGACCGAGACGCGGTCGACGATCGCGCCCGCGCGGCGCAGCAGCGCGACCGCCGCCGAGACGGTGCCGCCGGTGGCGAGCACGTCGTCGACGATGAGGATCCGCCTGCCCTCCAGCGCGATGCCCTCCGCGGGGATCTCCAGTGCCGCGGAGCCGTATTCGAGCTGGTACTCCTCACGCAGCACGGGCGGCGGCAGCTTGCCGGCCTTCCGCACCGCGAGGGTGCCCACGCCCAGGCGCAGGGCCACGCCGGAACCCAGGAGGAAGCCCCGCGCGTCCAGCCCCGCCACGAGGTCGACGGCGACGTCGCCGTCCGGTCCGCGGCCGGCTGCGGCGAGCCCGTCGATGACGGCGGCGAGTGCGGCACCATCGGCGAAGACCGGCGTGAGGTCCGCGAAGACCACCCCCGGCTCCGGGAAGCCGGCGACGTGCCGCGTGTGCGCGGCGACGGCCGCGCGGGCCGCGTCAGTCACGACGACGGCTGCGCTTGGTCTGCGGGCGGGCCGGCGCCTTGTCGAGCTGCACCGAGCCCGCATCCGTCGCGGCCACCGCGTCGGCGGTCTCCCCCGCCTCGGCGCGCGCCCGGCGGGCCAGCACCTTCTCGTTGTGCGCCTTGTACTGCGGGCGGCGCTCCTTGAGCGTGACCAGCAGCGGCGCCGCGAAGAAGACCGACGAGTAGGTGCCGACCACGACGCCGACCAACTGGATCAGGCCGAGGTCCATGAGCGTGCCGACGCCGAGCATGCCGGCGGCGACGACCATGAGCGCGATGATCGGCAGCGCCGAGATCACGGTCGTGTTGATCGAGCGCATGAGCGTCTGGTTGATCGCGAGGTTCGCCTGCTCGGCGTACGTCCGTCTGCTGGTGTTGAGCACGCCGCGCACGTTCTCCTCGACCTTGTCGAAGACGACGACCGTGTCGTACAGCGAGAAGCCGAGGATCGTGAGCAGGCCGATCACCGTGGCCGGGCTGACCTCGAAACCGGACCAGGCGTACACGCCGGCTGTCACCACCACGTCGAAGAACAGCGACGCGAGCGCGGCGAGCGCCATGTCCCACTCGCGGAAGCGGACCGCGATGTACACCGTGACCAGCACGAGGAAGACCGCGAGCGCGAGCAGGCCGCGCTGGGTGATCTGATCGCCCCAGGTCGAGCTCACGCCCGAGAAGCTGATCGTGTTCTCAGCCGGCTTGCCGTCCTGCGCGGGCGGGTGGAAGGTCTCGAACAGGGCATCGCGCGCCCGCGTGATCTGGTTGTTGTCGAGCTCGGACAGCGCCACCTGGTAGGTCTGCGCCGCGCCGGTGCCGGCCGTCTGCACGGCCGAGGGCTCGACGCCCGTCGCCGAACGCACCGTCTCGCGGACCTTCGCCGTATCGACCTGGGCGCTCCCCACGGGGAACGAGATCTGCGTGCCGCCCTCGAAGTCGATGCTGAACTTGAAGCCGGGGATCAGGATGCCCAGGATGGCGATCACGATGATGACGCCGGTCGCGATGTAGTACCGGTTGCGCTTGCCGACGATGTCGAAGGCGCCGGTACCGGTGTAGAGCTTGGTGAAGAAGGAGGCCTTCTTCTCGCTCTCGATGCTGGTGTCGGTCATGCGGACGCCTCCCCGGTGGTAGCTGCGGCGCGCTTGCGCTCACGGCCGATCGCGGCCACGGCGCCGAGGCCGTTCATCGACGGCTTGGCGAAGAACTCGGTCTTCGACGCGAAGTACACCAGCGGGTGCGTCACGAGGAAGACGATGACGACGTCGAGGATGGTCGACAGGCCGAGCGTGAACGCGAAGCCCTGCACGTCGCCCACGGCCAGCACGTACAGCACGACGGCCGAGAGCAGCGACACCGCGTTGCCGGTCCAGATGGTGCGGCGGGCGCTCGCCCAGCCACGCGGGACCGCGGACCGGAAACTGCGGCCTTCGCGTATCTCGTCCTTGATGCGCTCGAAGTACACGACGAAGGAGTCGGCGGTCATGCCGATGCCGATGATGATGCCGGCGATGCCCGCGAGGTCGAGCGAGTAGCCGATCCACCGGCCCAGCAGCACCAACAGGCCGTAGAGCAGGGCGATCGACAGCGCCAGCGACAGGGCCACGAGCACGCCGAGGGCGCGGTAGTAGGCCAGCGCGTAGATGAGCACGAGGACCAGGCCGATCGCGCCGGCGATGAGGCCGGCCTTGAGGGACTCGAAGCCGAGCGTCGCGCTCACGGTCTGCGCGGTGCCGGGCTTGAACGAGAGCGGCAGCGAGCCGTACTTGAGCACGCCCGCCAGGTCGCCGGCGGTCTGCTGGTTGAAGTCGCCCGTGATCTGGGTCTGGCCGCCGGTGATCGGGCCGTTGATGTTCGGCGCGGTGATGACCTGCGAGTCGAGGACGAAGGCGGCCTGCTTGCCGACGTTCTTCGAGGTGAAGTCCGCCCACACCCGGGAGGCCTCGCCGGTGAACTCGAGGGTCACGACGTACTGGACCTGGTTCTGCGGGATACCCGAGGAGGCGTTCTTGATCGACTGCCCGTCGATGATCGCGGGGCCCAGCGTGTAGACCGAGCTCGGCTGACCCGCCTTGCGCTCGTCGGGCCGGTCGCAGGTGATGAGGGGCTTCGACGGGTCGTCGTTGCCGGCCAGCGGGTCCGACGGGGCGTTGCAGTTGAGGGTCTCGATCGCCTTCTTCTGCACCGCGGGGTCGGTCGACTGGCGCGTGGCGCGCGCCTCGTCGATCGCCTTCTTCGCGGCCGCCGGGTCGGTCAGGTCGGGCGCGGGCGTGTTGACCGCGGGAGCCGCCTGCGTCGCCAGCACGGGGCGCACCTTGAGCTGGGCCGTCTGGCCCAGGGTGCGGGCCTGGTCTCCGTCGGAGCCGGGCACCGTGATGATCAGGTTCCGCCCGCTGATCTTGACCTCGGAGCCGGAGACGCCGAGACCGTTGACGCGCTTGTTGATGATGTCGCGCGCCTGCTCCATCTTGTCGGCTTCGGGGGCCTTCCCGTCCGGCGTGACGGCCTGCAGCACGACGGACGTGCCGCCCTGCAGGTCGATGCCGAGCTTGGGCTTCGGCTCCCGGTCACCGGTGAAGAACACCAGCCCGAACACCGCGAGCAAGATCAGCCCGAAGGCGATGAGGAGCCGCGACTCGGTGCGGTCGCTACTCGATGTTTTCCTGGCCACGGGCGGTTACGACTCCTCGGCGTGGAGAACTTCCCCGGCGGAGGTCCGCCGGAGAAGTTCGTCGGTGGTGACGGTGATGCGGGTCAGCGGTCCTCGGAGCGCTTGTCCAGGTCGATCCGGCCCTCGTCCTCGGTGATGGTCTCGATCGACGGGGCGCCGAGCTCCTCCGGGGTCAGGACCTTCGCGACGGCGCGGCGCACCCAGGTGGTGGTGATGCCGGGGGCGATCTCCAGATCGATGGTGTCCTCGCCGAGGCCGACCACGGTGCCGTAGAGGCCCGTGCTGGTCATGACCTTGGTGCCCACGGTGAGGGCGGCCTGCATCTCCATGGTCTCGTTCATCTGCTTCTTCTGCTTCCGGAACTGGAAGAACATGAAGACGAGCATCAGGACGAGCAGCAGGGGCAGGATCAGGTTCGGCATGGTTCTCCTCGGTGGTGTGGCCGCGGACGCTCCGCAGCCTCGCCGCCCGGGTCTTAGGCAGCACTCGGTGTTCCAGTGTTCCACATCTCGCGCGGGTCAGGCGGGACGGTGCACCACCAGCGGCAACACCACGGCAGCTCCGGCCTCCCGGAGCCGGGCCGCCGCGACGGTCACGGCCCAGCCCGTGCCGGACTCGTCGACCACGAGCAGCACGGATCGGCCGCGGACGGCCTCCGCGGCGGGGCCGGCGTCGATCGAATCCAGCCAGTGCGCCGCCTCCTGCGCACCGGAGGCGTCGCGACCGGGCGCCGGCCCGCGCGGCACCGGCAGGCTCACGCGGTCCAGTCGGCCCACCTCGGCGATGCGGTCGGCAACCGGCTCGACGGGCGCCGGGCGGTCGGTCAGCTGCAGGGAGGCGACGACCTCGGGCCGGGCACGCCACTGGTCGCGCCACCGCGAGAGCGCCGCGACGGCGGCGTCCGCCAGGTCGGCGATCGCCTGGGAATCGCCGGAGCGAGCCGCCCCGACGGTGCCCGTCCACTCCGGGGCGTCGGCGAAGACCAACACCCGGCCGGGCTCGGCCGCGAGGTCGGGCTGGATCCGCCCCTTGCGGCCGGCGACGCCGCCGGGCCACATCTTGCGCGGTTCGAGCACCTGGCTCTGGGAGCGCAGCGCCCCCGCGACCGCCCGGGCGGTCTCCGGCGGGACGGGCTCGCCGAGGCCGTCGGGGACGTGCCCGAGGCAGACCGAGCAGCGGCCGCAGGGCGCGGCCTCGGGATCGTCCAGTGACTCGGTGAGCAGCTGCATCAGGCAGCGCTCGCCGCGCGTGTAGGCCCGCATGATGTCCGCCTCGCGGCGGCGGGTGGCGACGATCCCGTCGTAGTGGGCACCGTCGTAGTGCCAGGGCGCGCCGGTGGCGCGGTAGCCGCCCTCCACCCGCTCCACGGCACCGTCGACCGCGAGCTGCTTGAGCATGAGGTCGATCCGGGTGCGGCGGATGCCGGTCGAGGCCTCGAGCGCGATGGCGGACTGCCCTCCCCCCGTCTCGTCGTCGGCGAGAGCCGCGAGCACGCGGTCCATCTGCTGCGGATCGGGGATGGTCGCCGTGGCGAAGTAGTCCCACACGCCCGCGTCGGACTCCGACGGCAGCAGCGCGACGACGGCGTGGTCGATGGCGCGGCCCGCACGGCCGACCTGCTGGTAGTACGAGACGGGAGAGGGCGGCGAGCCGACGTGCACGACGAAGCCCAGGTCGGGCTTGTCGAAGCCCATGCCGAGCGCGGAGGTGGCGACGAGCGCCTTGATCTCGTTGGCGCGCAGGGCGTCCTCGAGGCGGGCGCGGGTATCCGGGTCGAGCTTGCCGGTGTACGCGGCCACCGGGTACCCGGGGCCGTGCACCGCGCGGATCCCGTCGACCAGCCGCTCCGCGTCGGCCACCGTCAGCGCGTAGACGATGCCCGAGCCGGGCAGGTCCGGCAGGTGCCGGGCGACCCATGCGTACCGGGTGATCGGCGCGAGCGCCGGCAGCACGTTGAGCTGCAGCGACCGGCGCGCCAGCGGCCCCCGCAACACCAGCGTGGCGTCGCCGAGCTGGGCGGCCACGTCGTCGGTGACGCGGGCGTTCGCGGTCGCCGTCGTGGCCAGCACCGGGGTCTGCGGGTGGAGCCGGGTGAGCACGTCGGAGACGCGGCGGTAGTCGGGACGGAAGTCGTGGCCCCAGTCCGAGACGGCGTGCGCCTCGTCGATCACGAGCAGGCCGAGCGAGCCCTCGAGCGCGTCGAGCACGCGCCGCCCGAAGGACGGGTTGGCGAGCCGTTCCGGCGAGACGAGCAGCACGTCGATCTCGCCGGCGGCGAGCGCCGCCTCGATCGCGTTCCACTCCTCGAAGTTGGACGAGTTCAGGGTGGCTGCGCGCAGGCCGGCGCGCTCGGCGGCGGCGACCTGATCGCGCATGAGCGAGAGCAGGGGCGAGACGATGAGCGCGGGGCCCGCCCCTTCGGCCCGGCGCAACGCGGTTGCCACCCAGTACACGGCGGACTTTCCCCAGCCCGTGGCCTGCACCACGAGCACGCGCGCCGCGGGCTCGAGCAGCGCGGCGACCGCGGTCTCCTGGTCGTCCCGCAGCGCGGCGCCGGGCCCGGCGAGGGCCTCGATCACCCGCCGGGCGCGCTCGGCCCGCTCTCCCGTGAGCATTCGTTCCGTCATCGCCGCGACTCCCCTGATCGGTTGCACCCCGAGGCTAGACGGACCCACCGACACGCGCCGCCGCGGCGGCCCCGCAGCGACGCGATCAGCCTATTCGCCGTCCGGGGCCGCTCCGTGGTCGCCGGAGGCGCGCTCCCGTGCCTCCAACTCCTCCATGAGGATCGGTGCGCCGACGTTGATCGAGTGCACACCCACCGTGGTCGCGAGCTTGAGCACCTCGAGGATCTCGCGCGGCTCGACGCCCAGGTCGAGCGCCGCCCGCATGTGCCGGCGGACGCCCGGCGCGTAGAGGTGCGTGCAGGCGGCGTCGACCGCGATGCACAACAGCTCCACCACCTGCGGGGTGAGAACCCCGCCCCGGTAGGTGCTCATCGTGGTCCGCATGAAGGACTCCGTCCACTCCGGGTCGAGCTCGGCGACGCCGTCCCACATCGGGTTCCAGTGGCCGGCGTCGCGCATGGCGCCGACCACCGACTCCGTCACGACCGGCTCCCGGCGGCGGCCAGCTCCGCGACCAGCTCGTCGATCAGGTGCCACTCCCCGAACCCCGCCGCGGGGTTGAGGTGCCCGGCGTCGCCGAGGTCGACGATCCGGCTCCCCCACGCCTCGGCCAGCCCGGACGTCACCCGGTACCGCGCCAGCGGGTCGGTCCGGCTGGCGGCGACGATCGACGGGAACGGCAAGCGCCGCCGCGGGATCGGCTCCCACCCGACCGCGGCGAGCTCCGCGGGGCGCGGGTGCGGTTCCGGCCAGTCGACCCCGAAGTCGGGAGGCGTCGCGAGCACCGCGCCCACCACCCGGCCGAGCTCGGGCGCACCGTCGGGCAGGGAGCGGATCCAGCGCACCGCGGCGAGCACTCCGGCGCTGTGCGCCACCAGGACGACCGGTCCGTCGACCGCGGCGACGGTCTCCCCCAGCAGCCGGGTCCGCTCGCCGATCGAGTGCCAGTCCGCCTCGGCCGGGAAGGGCACCGTGACGGCGCCGTCGGTCCGGGCGGCGTACAGCTCCTGCCAGTGCGACGGTGCGCTCCCCCGCAGGCCCGGGACGATCACCGGCACGGGCGCGGTCACCGCGCCGGCTCCGCGTTGAGCGCCTGCAGCTTGGCCAGGCCGCGTGGATGCAGCCGCTTGCCGAAGACCATGAACAGCACCGCGGGGACGTAGACGAGCGGGGCGAGTTGCAGCGCGCCCAGGAGACCCAGCCGGTCCGCGAGCGCGCCGATGAGGATGGGCGCCAAGGCGAGACCGAGCAGGTTGTTCGCCAGCGTGAGCGTGCCCATCGCCGAGGCCTGCACCGAGAGGTGCGTGAGTGAGGCGACCATGGCGGCCGCCGTGCCGGAGCTGCCCGCGGCGAAGAAGGCGCCGATACCGAGGAGCGCGAGCTGCGCGGTGCCCGTGGGCATCCGGAAGGCGATCATCAGGGCGACGAAGGCGATCACGCAGTAGGCGATGCCCGCCGTCCACTTCCGCGTGCCGTCACTGAGGCTGTAGCGGTCGGCGAGGAAGCCGCACACGATCATTCCGGACCCCACCAGCAGCACGAACATCGCCGCCGCGCCGCCCGCCTTGTCGACGGAGAGGTGATAGGCCTCTTTGAAGTAGGTCGGCAGCCACGTGAGCATGACCGCGGCCATGAACATCTGCAGGCCGCTGCCGATGTAGGCGCAGACGACGGGCGAGTTCGTGAAGAGGCTCGACAGGGGTGCGCGGGCCACGCGGATCGGCTCCGCGTTCGCCCACGACGGTGCCGCACCGGCCTCGTCGACCTGGTTCCGCTTGACGCGGGCCTCGGTGACCACGAGCTTGAACACGGCGACGAGCAGCAGGCCGAGCACGGCCATCGCGCCGAGCGACCAGCGCCAGCCGAAGTGGACGGCGATGAGGCCGCCGAGTCCGGTGCCGACCATGGTGCCGAAGGAGCCGCCGGCCATGAAGGACGCGGAGAGCGCGGCGTGCACGCGGGGCGCGAACAGGCTGAGCACCAACGCGATACCGACGCTGCCGTACGCGGCCTCGCCGACGCCGACGACGAATCGGGCGGCCAGCAGTTGCTCGTAGTTCTGCGCGAACGCGCAGGCCAGCGTGGCGACGGACCAGAGCACGGCCATGAGGACGAGGCTGCGGACGCGGCCCCAGCGGTCGGCCAGGATCGACACCGGCAGGGTCAACAGGCCCACCATGAGGGCGACCACGGAGATGAGCGATCCCTGCTGGGCCTTGTCGAGGTGCAGTTCCTGCCCCAGCGGGACGAAGACCGCGGCGAGCACCTGGCGGGACATGTAGTCGGACAGGAGCAGTGCGAATGCGAGCGCGAAGACCACCCACGGGTAGATCCGCCGACGGGACCGCGCGGGTCCCGTCGGCGCACCGTCGGCGTCCTCGATGTCACCCGTGCGGGTGGTCATGAGGGCCATTGTCATTCATCCGTTCAGGCGTGCTGCGTGAATCCGAGCTGACCGGCCTGCCGGTTCGGCGCGTAGCCCAGCTTGGCGAGGGTCTCGTCGACGGAGCCGTACTGCTCGCCGATGCGGTAGATGTCGCGGGCCTCCTTGCCGGTCGCCACGTCGCGGCCGAGCTCGTGGCTGATCCGCACCAGCTGCTTGACCTGGTCGACGGACTTGATCTTCTCGCCGGGACGGCCCCAGATGGTGTCCTCGTTGCCGCACCGGGTGTGCAGGCCCATCGCGATGGCCATGGTGTTCACGGGGAGCACCGAGCGCATCAGGGTCTCGAGGGTGAGGATCGCGCCGTCGGGGACACGGCTGATGAAGTTCATGATGTTGTACGGGTTCGGGCCGTCGAAACCGCCGCCGATGCCGACCCAGGTGAGGTTGAGCGGGCCCATGTACTTGCCGCGGCGGATCAGGCGCTCCACGGTCTCCAGTTGCGGGATCGAGCTGAGCTGGAAGTGCGGCTGAATGCCGTTGGCGGTCAAACGGCGCAGGTGCTCCTCGACCCACTCGGGGCCGGCGGGCACCGTCATCTCGCGGTACGTGTCGTACAGCTCGGGGCGCTGCATGGACGTGCCCTCGATGTCGGCCTCGGTCATCAGCTCCATGATGTTCATCTGGCTGGTGTTGATGGCAATGGTGACCTGGTCGGGCTTGGGATCGAGCTCGGCCAGCATGTGCCGGGTGTCGTCGGAGAGCCATTTGGCGTCGGCGCCCTCGCCCTCGGGGGCGAAGGAGATCGAGCCGCCGACCTGCAGGATCATTTCCGGCACGGCCTCGCGCAGGCCGGAGAGCAGCTCGTTGAACTTGGACAGCCGCTTGGAGCCGTGGCCGTCCTCCTCGCGGACGTGGATGTGCAGGACGGTGGCGCCGGCCTCGTAGCAGTCGACGGCCTGCTGGACGTGCTGCTCCATGGTGAGCGGCAGGTCCTCGCGGAAGTCGTCGAGCTCCCATTCGGGGCCGTACGGCGCGACGGTGATGACCTGCTTCTCCTGGACCTCGGGGAACAGGGCGTCGTCGTGGAAATGCATGATGGTTCTCCTCGTGCGTGGTTGTGGGGCTGGGTGTCTCGGTGTGTGGGGGTCAGTACGGGCGGTCGCCGACGATGCCGGCGCGCTCCATCCGGCGCACGGCCGGCCAGTAGTCCTGGACGGCGTAGTGCTGGGTGCAGCGGTTGTCCCAGATCGCGAAGCTGTCCGGGGTCCAGCGCCAGCGCACCTGGAACTCGGGCACGGCGGCCTGGCGCTGCAGGTACTGCAGGAGCTCGCCGGCGCCGGGCGCGTAGTCGAAGCCGAAGCGGACGTTCGCGTCGTTGTGGAAGTTCGTGAAGTGGGTCGCGAAGGAGTTGACGAACAGGATCTTCTCGCCGGTCTCCGGGTGCGTGCGCACGACGGGGTGCTCGGCGTCCGGGAACGTCGCGTGCAGGGCGTGTCGTTGCTCGATCGGCATGCGCGCCCCGAAGCTGGATTCGAGGGAATGCCGTGCGCGCAGGCCGTCGATCCGCTCCTTGACCTCGGCCGGGAGGGCGTTGTACGCGGCGACCATGTCGACCCAGATGGTGTCGCCGCCCACCTCGGGGCCCTCGACGCAGCGCAGGACCGACCCGAAGGGCGGGCACTCGCGCCAGGTGGCGTCGCAGTGGAAGGAGTTCTCGTACGCCTCGCGGTCGCTGTCGAGGTCCTTGTAGATGCGGACGAGGCCGGGGTGCTCGGGGTCACTGCCCAGCACGGGGTGATCCTCGAGCTCGCCGAAGCGGCGGGCGAGGGCGACGTGGTCGGCGCGGCTGATCGGTTGATCGCGGAAGAACAGGACCTTGTGCTCGACGAGGAGGGCGCGCAGCTCGGCGAACCGGGCTTCGTCGTGCGCCACCTCGCCGAGGTCCACGCCGGTGACTTCGGCACCGATGTGGGCGGTGAGGCGCTGGGCGCGCATGGTTCCGGTGGTCCGGGGGGCGGAGGTGACGGTCATGGTGCTGCCTGGTTTCTCATTCTCGGTGGTCGGGTTCAGGGAAGGAGGATCGACGATCCGGTGAGAGCTCCGGACTCGAGCTCCTTGTGCGCGCGGGCGGCGTCGGCCAGCGGGTAGGTCTGTCCCACCTGGATCGTGATGCGGCCGGCCGCGATGTGGCCGAACAGCTCGCCCGCCAGGTCGGCCCGCTCGGCGGGATCGGCGATGTAGTCGGCGAGTCCCGGCCGCGTGACGAACAGCGAGCCCTTGATGGCGAGCTGCATCGGGTCGATCGGCGGGATCGGCCCCGACGACGTCCCGAAGCAGACGAGCAGGCCGCGCTTGGCGAGGCTGTTCAGGGACGCCTCGACGGTGGCCGCGCCGATGCTGTCCAGCACGACGGGGACGCCCGCCCCGCCGGTCAGCTCGCGGACGCGCTGCGCGGTGTCCTCGCGGCGGTAGTAGATGATGTGGTCCACGCCGTTCGCGCGGGCGACCTCGGCCTTCTCCTCGGTGGAGACGGTGCCGATCACGGTCAGGCCCAGCAGCTTCGCCCACTGCGCGACGATCAGCCCGACGCCGCCGGCGGCCGCGTGCAGCAGGATCGTGTCGCCCTCGCGGTACGGGTGGATGCGCCGCATCAGGTACGCCGCGGTGAGGCCGCGCATCGTGCAGGCGGCGGCGGTGGTGAAGTCCACGCCGTCGGGCAGGTGGATCAGGTGCCGGGCCGGGAGCACGAACTCGGTGCTGTACGCGCCGAGGGGGGTGCCGGTGTAGGTGTAGGTCACGCGGTCGCCGGGAGCGAAGCCCTCGACGCCCGGCCCCACCTCCTCCACGACGCCCGACGCCTCGACGCCCATGCCGTTCGGCAGGGGCACCGGGTACAGGCCGGTGCGGTAGTAGATGTCCGCGAAGTTCAGGCCGATGGCGTGGTGCCGCACGCGCACCTCGCCGGCACCGGGTGCGCCCACCTCGATGTCTTCGAGCCGCAGCACGTCGGGTCCGCCGGTCTCGTGGAAGCGGATCGCGTTCGCCATGTCGTGGATTCCTCTCGCCGGAGCGGTTCTCGGGATGTGATGCAGATGACAGTACGAGCGGAGTTCGGCGTAAACTGTTCCCTACGGGACGGATGACTATTCACATCGGGACATGGAGGTGATGGTGGTCACAGCCAAGCGACCCCTGGCGCGCTACGCGTCACTGGCCAACTTCTCCGAGCTCACGCGCACCCTGGGCGCCGACCCGCGTCTGCTGCTCCGCGCGAGCGGGCTGGACCCGAGCGGCGTCACGGTCCAGGACCGGTGGATCCCGGCGGACGCGGTGAACGACCTGCTCGAACGCACCGCGGCGGTCACCGGGCGGGACGACCTGGGGCTGCGCCTCGCGGAGCTGCGGCGACTGTCGCACCTCGGCCCGCTCAGCCTGGTGCTGCGGGAGGAGCCGGACGTCCGCAGCGCGCTGCAGGTCCTGATCCGGCACGAACGGATGTACAACGAGGCACTGCACACCCGGTTGTCCGTCGCCGACGGGATCGCCACCGTGCGCGTCGAACTCGACCTCGAGCGCCCCGCACCCGACCGGCAGGCCGTCGACCTCGCCGTCGGCGTGGTGTACGGCGTGCTGCGCGAGCTGCTCGGCCGGGACTGGACTCCCCTGTCGGTGTCCTTCGGCCATCCACCGCCGGTGCGGGTCGAGACCGCGCGACGGATGTTCGGCGGCGCCCTGCACTTCGACGCCGACCACAACGGGATCCGTTTTCCCGCGGACGATCTCGACCGCGCGACCGCGACCTCGGACCCACAGCTGCGGGAGTACACCCGCAGGCTTCTCGACGGCGACGACGCCCGCGGGCGCGACGCGACGGCCCGCATCCGCGAGCTCGTCGACCTGCTGCTCCCCACCGGCCGGTGTTCCGCCGAGCAGGTGGCGCGCAGCCTCGGAGTGGACCGGCGCACCGTCCACCGGCGGCTCGCGGCCGAGGACACGACCTTCACCGAGGTCGTCGACGACGCCCGCGCGGCGCTGGCCCGGCACCTGGTCGCCGGACGCACCTACTCGTTCGCCGAGATCGCCGGCATCCTGGCGTTCTCCAGCCCGTCGAACTTCTCCCGCTGGTTCCGCGGCCGGTTCGACACCACGCCCCGGCAATGGCGCACCGCCGCTGCGGGCGGCGACCGGTGAACGACGTCTCCCAGCAGGTGCACAGACAGGCCGCAGGGTAGCCCCAGCGCAGCGACCGAGGGTTGCTGCCATGACAACCGAGACCGCACCCGACCGCACGGTCGAGACCGGAGCCGCGCTGCCCGGTCGCTCCGGAACCACCCCCGTCCTCGACATCGTGATCCCCGTCTACAACGAGGCCCACACGATCGCGCGCTGCGTGGAGACGCTCCGCGAGTACCTCGACACCTCCCTCGCCATCCCGGCCCGGATCACCATCGCCGACAACGCCAGCACGGACGACACCCTGCGGGTGGCGCATTCGCTCGCCGCCGCGATCGACGGCGTGCGCGTCGTGCACCTCGACGCCAAGGGCCGCGGCCGCGCCCTGCGCCGCGTCTGGGCGGACTCCGATGCGCGCGTCCTGGTGTACATGGACGTGGACCTCTCGACGGACCTCAAGGCGCTGCACCCCCTGGTCGCGCCGCTGCTGTCCGGCCACAGCGATCTCGCGATCGGCACCCGCCTGGGCCGCGGCGCGAACGTGGTCCGCGGGCCGAAGCGCGAGTTCATCTCCCGCGGCTACAACCTGCTGCTGCACACCGCCCTGCGCGTGCGCTTCTCGGACGCGCAGTGCGGGTTCAAGGCCATCCGCACGGACGTCGCGCATGAGCTGCTGCCACTGGTCGAGGACGGCGAGTGGTTCTTCGACACCGAGCTGCTCGTGCTCGCCGAGCGCGCCGGTCTGCGGATCCACGAGGTCCCGGTCGACTGGACCGACGACCCCGACAGCCGCGTCGACATCGTCGACACCGTGAAGAAGGACCTCAAGGGCGTGATCCGGGTCGGGCGGGCGCTCGGCCGGGGTGCCCTCCCCCTCGACGACGTCCGCCGAGCCCTGGGCCGCGAGGAGCCGCAGCTGGCGGGCGTGCCGCGCAACATGGTCGGACAGCTCGCCCGGTTCGCCGCGGTCGGCGTGGCCAGCACCGTGGCCTACGCGATCCTCTACCTGATGCTGCACCCGCTGATCGGGGCGCAGGGCGCGAACTTCGCCGCCCTCCTCATCACGGCGGTCGGCAACATCGCCGCGAACCGCTCGTTCACCTTCGGCGTGCGGGGGCGCGAGGGCGCGGCCCGGCACCACCTGCAGGGACTGGTCGTCTTCCTCCTCACCTGGGCGCTCACGTCCGGCAGCCTCACCGCCCTCGCACACGTCGCACCGGACGCCGGGCGTGGGATCCAACTCGCGGTGCTCGTGGTGGCCAACCTGGTCGCCACCGTGACGCGGTTCCTGGGGCTGCGCCTGATCTTCCGCTCGGCGACCTCCGAGAAGGCCGGGCTCCAGTGACCAAGAGCCGCGAACGCATCGCGGTCGCCGTCCTCCTGGTGGGGACGGCGATCGCCTACCTCTGGGCGCTCGGGCGGGCGGGGTGGGCCAACGCCTTCTACTCGGCCGCCGTCCAGGCCGGCACCGTCAGCTGGAAGGCGATGTTCTTCGGCAGCTCGGACGGCGCGAACTCGATCACCGTCGACAAACCGCCCGCCTCGCTGTGGGTGATGGAACTCTCCACCCGCCTGTTCGGCGTGAACTCCTGGGCGATGCTGATTCCGCAGGCGCTCCTCGGGGTGGCATCCGTCGCGCTCCTGTACGCGACGGTGCGCCGCCGCTTCGGCCCCGCCGCCGGCCTCCTCGCCGGCCTGCTCCTCGCCGTCACGCCGGTGGCCGCCATGATGTTCCGGTTCAACAACCCGGATGCCCTGCTCGTCCTGCTGATGATCGCCGCGACCTGGGCGATGCTGCGCGCCGTCGAGGACGGCCGGTGGCGGTGGCTCGTCGCGTGCGGCGCCTTCGTCGGCCTGGGTTTCCTGACCAAGCAGCTGGCTGTGATGCTCATCGTCCCCGGGCTGGCGCTGGCCTACCTGGTCGCGGGGCCGCCGAAGATCGGCAAGCGCATCGCGCAGTTGTTCGCCGCGGGCGCCGCGATGGTCGTCGCGGCCGGGTGGTGGCTGCTCACCGTCGAGCTGTGGCCGGACGCGTCGCGGCCGTGGATCGGCGGCTCGCAGAACAACTCGATCCTCGAGCTGACGCTGGGCTACAACGGCCTCGGCCGGCTCAACGGCAACGAGAAAGGCAGTGTCGGGCCGGGCCGCGGCGGCATGGAGCTGCCCGCGGGCTTCGAGCTCCCCGCCGGCATGGAGATGCCGGGGCGGCGCGGCGGCGGGATGTTCGGCGACGCCGGCGTCCTGCGCATGTTCCAGCCCGAGCAGGCCGGGCAGATCGCCTGGCTGCTCCCCGCGGCGTTGATCGCGATCATCACGGTGGTGATCCTGCGCGGGCGTTCCCCGCGCACGGACGGCGATCGCGCCGCCGTGATCGCCTGGGGCGGATGGCTGCTCGTCACCGGGATCACGTTCAGCTTCATGGCGGGCATCTTCCACGCGTACTACACCGTGGCACTCGCGCCCGCGATCGCGGCACTGGTCGCGATCGGGGCGGCCGTGGGCTGGCGGGAGCGTGACCGGGCATGGGTCCGCGCGGTCGCGGCCCTCGCCGTCGCCGCGACGGGCGCGACGGCCTGGTACATCCTCGCGCAGACACCGGATTGGAACCCGTGGCTGCGCTGGGCGATCGCCGCGGCGGCCGCCGTGTCGACGGTGGCGATCCTCGCGACCCTGCTACCGACGGTGGGCCGGGCACGGCGTCTCGGCGGGGTGATCGTCGGGACGGCGTTGTTCACCGCGCTCGCCGGGCAGGTGGCGTTCACGATCGAGACCATCGCGACGCCGCGGCAGGGCGCCATCGTCTCGGCGGGCCCGTCGAGCGGGCACGGCTTCGGACCCGGCGGGGGCAAGGGCCGCATGGAGCGGCCCATCGGTGTCGGCGGCGGCGCGCGGCCCGACGGTACCCGCGCCGGTGGGCCGGGCGGGGACGAGCGGGGCGGCGGACCGTCGTTCCTGATGGGCAGTACGGCCGGCCCCGAGGTGACCGCGCTCCTGCTCGCCGACGCGGACCGCTACACCTGGGTCGCGGCGACGATCGGAGCGAACGCCGCGGCGGGTTACCAGCTCGCCACGGAGAAGCCGGTGATGCCCATCGGCGGCTTCAACGGCACCGATCCCTCCCCCACGCTCGCGCAGTTCCAGCAGTACGTGCGGGACGGCAGGATCCACTACTTCCTCGCCGAATCGGGCGGCGGATTCGGCGGATTCGGCGGATCCGGGACCGCGGCGGAGATCCGGTCGTGGGTGGAGAAGACTTATCCGTCGCGGACCGTCGACGGGGTCGCGGTCTACGACCTCACCGCGCCGACGGGGTGATCAGTCGCGGCGCCCGGCCCAGCTATCGGGCCGGGTGCCGTCGACGTCGGTGACCCCGTAGGCGGCGGCGAGCTCCGCGGAGCTGACGGACCGCTGGTTCCAGCGCTCGCGGCCGGGATCCGCCGCGAGCGCGGCGATCCCGCGGCCGACGAAGCGGGGCGATTCGGAGTGGCCGAAGCCCGGCGGCGCGGTGGGTCGGCCCGGCCGCGCGGTGAGGGCGGCTCGCCAGTCCTCCTCGGTCACCCCGTAGGCGTCGAGCATCATCTCGGAGCGCAGCCACCCCGGGGTCACCGCGACGGCGGTCGCGCCGTACTCGGCGAGCTCGTGCCCCTGCGAGAAGGCGATCCTGTTGATCGACGCCTTGGCGAGGTCGTAGAAGACCGAGATCCGGTAGGTTTCGGCATTGAAGTCCGCAGTGCCGTCGGTGATCTCGGCGAGCAGCCCGCCCGGACGCTCGATCAGCAGCGGGGTGAGGAAGTGGGCGGTCACGAGGTGCGTCTCGACGGCGAGGCGGAGCAGGCGCAACCCGGCATCGAGGTCCTGCCGCCACAGCGGCGTGTTCCACGTCGGCGGCGGACCCTTGAGCAGCTCGCCGCCCCAGATGTCGTTGACGAGCACGTCGATCCGCCCGTACTCGGCGCGGAGCCGGTCCGCGAGGCGCGAGACCTGCTCGGGATCGAGGTGGTCGACCTGGACGGCGACGCCGGTGCCGCCGAGGGCGTCCACGATCTCGGCCGTCTCCTCGATCGTTTCCGGCCGCGGGTAATCGGAGGTGATCGCCGGGTCGCCGGCGCGGCTGCTGCGGCCGGTGCACACGACGACGGCGCCCTGTTCCGCCAGGCCGGCGGCGATGCCGCGGCCGGCGCCGCGTGTCGCCCCCGCGACCACCGCCACGCGGCCGCGCAGTCCTTTCCCGACCGGGCCCACGGTTCCTGTCTACTCCGTGAGGCCGGCGCCCGCAGCGCGCGGCCGGCTCAGAACAGGCGGTCGTCGGGGTCGAAGTCGCCCCGCACCTCGATGCCCGAGGCGAGCGCACCCGCGGGCGGTTCGAGCCCGAGGTGATGCCACGCCGCCATCGTCGCGACACGACCGCGCGGCGTGCGGGCGAGCATGCCGGCGCGCACGAGGAAGGGCTCGCACACCTCCTCGACGGTGCCGGGTTCCTCGCCGACGGCCACGGCCAGCGTCGAGACGCCCACGGGGCCGCCCCCGAAGCTGCGGATCAGGGCCCCGAGCACGGCGCGGTCGAGGCGATCGAGGCCGAGCTCGTCGACGTCGTAGACCTTGAGCGCACCGCGCGCCACGTCGACGGTGACCGTCCCGTCGGCGCGGACGTCGGCGAAGTCGCGGACGCGCCGGAGCAGGCGGTTGGCGATGCGGGGCGTGCCGCGGCTGCGGCTGCCGATCTCCGCGGCCGCCTCCCGGTCGATGGTGATGCCGAGGATCTTCGCGCTGCGTTCGATGACCTGGACCAGGTCGGCCGTCTCGTAGAAGTCCATGTGTGCGGTGAAGCCGAACCGGTCGCGCAGCGGGCCCGTGAGCGCGCCGGATCGGGTGGTGGCCCCGACCAGGGTGAACGGCGCCACGTCGAGCGGGATGGAGGTGGCACCGGGCCCCTTGCCGACCACCACGTCGACCCGGAAGTCCTCCATGGCGAGGTAGAGCATCTCCTCCGCGGGGCGGGCCATGCGGTGGATCTCGTCGATGAACAGCACGTCGCCCTCGACGAGGTTCGACAGCATCGCCGCCAGGTCGCCCGCGCGCTCGAGTGCGGGGCCGGAGGTGACGCGCAGCGCCGTGCCCAGCTCGCCCGCGATGATCATCGCGAGGCTGGTCTTGCCCAGGCCGGGCGGGCCGGAGAGCAGGATGTGGTCGGGCGTGCCGCCGCGGAGTTTCGCGCCGCGCAGGACCAGCTGCAGCTGCTCGCGGACCTTGGGCTGCCCGATGAACTCGTCGAGCGACTTCGGGCGCAGCGACTCGGTGTCGTCGCCCGTGAGTGCCGCCGGGCCCATGATGCCCTCGGCCTCGTCGAACTCGCTGCCCACCTCGTCGTCGTAGTGCATCTACCCGCGTCCCAGGGACTTCAGGGCGTCGCGCAGCAGTTCGGAGACGGACTTGTCGGGCCCGGCCTCCACGGCCGCGGCGACCGCCGGTTCGGCCTGCTTCGCGGTGAACCCCAGGCCCTCCAGGGCGTCGAGGAGCTGCTGGGAGACGCCGCCCGCCGGCACCGTCGACCCGGCAGCGCCGCCGCCGTCGGACGGCGCGGCCGAGACCTTGTCCTTGAGCTCGACGTGCATGCGCTCGGCGACCCGCTTGCCGATCCCGGGGATCAGGCACAGGGTCTTGAGGTCGCCCGCGGCGATCGCCGTCTGCATCTGCGCGGGATCGAGGACCGCGATCGCCGCCATGGCGAGCCGGGGACCCACGCCCTGCACCGTCTGCACCAGGTGGAACAGCTCCTGCTGGGGTCCATCGGTGAAGCCGTAGAGCGTCTGAGAGTCCTCGCGCACGACCATCGAGGTGAGCAGGAAGCCCTCGGCGCCCCGGGTGAGCGCGCCCGCGGTGTTCGGTGCCACCAGCACCTTGTAGCCCACGCCGCCGCACTCGATCACCACGTGATCCAGACCGATGTGCCGTACCTCGCCGCGCAGCGACGCGATCATCGCACTCCCCCCGTCACCTTCTTCGCCGCGCGGCGCTGCGCCGCGAGCCGTTGCTCGAAGACCTTCTTCTGTTCCGCCGCGCGGCGTTCCGCCTCGGCCATCCGCGCGATCATCGGCGCCCGCCAGCTGTGGCAGACGGCCAGGGCGAGGGCGTCCGCCGCGTCCGCGGGCTCGGGCGCCTTCTGCAGCCCGAGGATCCGGGTGATCATCGCGGTCACCTGCGCCTTGCCCGCGTTCCCGTTGCCCGTGACCGCGGCCTTGACCTCCGACGGGGTGTGGAAGTGCACGTCAATGCCGCGGCGCGCGGCGGCCAGCGCGACGACGCCGCCCGCCTGCGCGGTGCCCATCGCCGTGGAGACGTTGTGCTGCGCGAAGACCCGCTCGACCGCGATCACGTCGGGTTCGTGGGTGTCCATCCAGTACTCCGCCGCGGTCCACACCGCTAGCAGCCGCTCCGCGAGCGGCATCGTCGCGGGCGTGCGGACGACGTCGACGTCGAGCGCCGTGACCCTGCGGCCCGCGCCCGTCTCGACCACCGACAGGCCGCAACGCGTGAGCCCGGGGTCCACCCCCATCACCCGCATCGCCGTACCTCCGCGCACCGTCGAACAGTCAAACCTTTGTTCGAGAGCATACCCGCCCGGCCCGACGCCGGGAGGCAGCGACGCGCCCGCTACTCGCAGATGACGGTGGGCACCGGGTCGTACTTCACGGTGCGGGTGTGGCGGGAGATGACGCTACCGGTCTTGGCGTCGGTGATCGTGCGGGTGTTGCTGGTGGTGAAGCCGGGCTGGCCGGTGCTGGCGACGCAGTGCGGGCCTTTCGCGAGCCGGATGGTCGACGGCTGCGTCGGCAGGCTGCGGGATCCGGTGCTCGACGAGACCTCGCGCGTCTTGGTGCTCCACATCCGCACCGACACCGACGACGAGCCCGCGCTGGACTCGATGACGATGCCGTAGGGGGTGTCGTTGCGGAACTGCAGGTCGATCGCGCCCTCGTAGACGGTGGCCTCGCGCGCCTCGGGGTATCGCGAGATGTAGTAGCTGTGCTCGGTGTGGCCCGCGTCCTCGAGGCCGGCGAAGTACGCGGCGTTGTAGAGCGTGGTGGCGAACTGCGAGATGCCGCCGCCGACGGCCTTATCGGGACGACCGTTGTTGATGATGCCGGACTCGACGTAGCCCTGCGCGGTGCCGCGGGGGCCGGTGTAGCCGTTGAGCGAGAAGGTCTCACCGGGCAGCACCACGGCGCCGTTCACCTGCTGCGCGACGCGGCGGATGTTCACGCCCGAGGCGTCGCTGAAGCCGCCCGTGGAGAACTCGCTGACCACCTCGCGCACGCCGAGCTCCTTGGCCTTCGCGGTCGAGACCTTGGGCTCGACGGCCTTGAACTGCGCGGTCGCGGTGCGGCCCTGGGTGGACTGCTCGGTGACGGCCTTGGTGACGGCGTCGATCGTCGGGTCCCACACGACCTCGCGGCCCGGGACGGCCTCGGTCACCGTCGGGGTGCCGCCCGAGAGGTCGAAGCTCGCGTCCTTGGGCTTGGCGATGGCGGATTCGAGCCGCGTGCCGAGGACCTTCTTCGCGGCTTCCCGGTCGACCTTGGGCGCGAGGTTGCCGGCACCGTCGGGCTGGAACGACAGGAACGTGCCGATATCGGCCCCGGAGACCCGGCCGACGGTGCCCGCGGCCACCTGCCCCGCGGCGTCGCGACGCAGGACGACGTCGGTCGCGACCGCCTGCGCGGCGGCCCCGGCGGCGACGCTGCGCACCACGTCCGCGGACACGGTGGGCGTTACGGCCTCCGTCGGGACCGTGATGTCGGTGGAATCGGGCCAGGCTGCGGCGACGGCCTCGGCCGCCTTGCCCAAGTCGATCCTGTCGCCGGCCTTGGGCTCGACCGCCACCGGCTTGCCGCCCCGGTAGATCACGGCACCATCGCCGGCCTCGGAGGTCAACGCGCCGGCGGCCTTCGTGATCGCCGCATCGAAGACCTGCCGGTTCAGCGAGGACGCGGGGTGCACGTGCCGGTCGCTGACCAGGCCGATCAGATCGCGCAGCGGCGAGCGCTCGTCGATCGCGCGCTGCACGGTGCCCGGCACGTCCATGGTCAGCCCCAGCTGTGCGGGCTGGAGCCGGACCTCGCCCTTGGCGGTGCGGAGCGTGATCGGCTCCGCGTCCACCCGCTTGGCGGCGCCGTCGAGGCGGTGGGTCGCATCGTCGCGTCCCAGCGCCCCGAACTCCACGCCCACCGCGGTGGCCCCGTGGACGGTCTCGGCGCGCCCCGACTCCCAGACGGCGGCACCGCCGGCCCCGAGCAGCAGGGCCGCCACCAGAGCCAGGGCCGGGGCGCGCCGCAGCGCTGTTCGGGTGGAAGTCACAACCTGAGAATATCCTGACGCATTATTACCGCACAGTAGGGGCGATGCGATACGGCAATCTCAGGGCACTCAGTCCTCGTCGAGCTCCGCGAGGACCTCGTCGGAGATGTCGACGTTGGTGTACACGTTCTGCACGTCGTCGCTGTCCTCCAGCGCGTCGACCAGCTTGAACACCTTGCGCGCACCGTCGGCGTCGACGGGGACCTCGACCGACGCGCGGAAGCCGGACTCCGCCGACTCGTAGTCGATCCCGGCCTCCTGCAGCGCGCTGCGCACCGCGACGAGATCGGTGGGCTCGGAGATGATCTCGAACTGGTCGCCCAGGTCGCTGATCTCCTCGGCGCCCGCGTCGAGCACGGCCATGAGCACGTCGTCCTCGGCCTGGTCGTTCTTGTCCAGGGTGACGATGCCCTTGCGGGTGAACAGGTACGACACCGAGCCCGGGTCGGCCATGTTGCCGCCGTTGCGCGTCATCGCCACCCGGACCTCGCCGGCGGCGCGGTTGCGGTTGTCGGTGAGGCATTCGATCAGCACTGCCACGCCGTTGGGGCCGTAGCCCTCGTACATGATGGTCTGCCAGTCGGCGCCGCCGGCCTCTTCGCCACCGCCGCGCTTGCGGGCCCGCTCGATGTTGTCGTTGGGGACCGAGGTCTTCTTCGCCTTCTGGATGGCGTCGTAGAGCGTCGGGTTGCCGTCGGGATCGCTACCACCGGTCCGGGCCGCGACCTCGATGTTCTTGATCAGCTTGGCGAACAGCTTGCCGCGCTTGGCGTCGATCGCCGCCTTCTTGTGCTTGGTGGTGGCCCATTTGGAATGGCCGCTCATCGATCCCTCGATTCCGTTCGGGTGCGCTGTCTCAACCCTGCGAGTTTACGTGAAAGCCTTCTCCAGCTCCGACAACGCGTCCTCGAGGTGGTGAATGAGGCGCTGCACGTGCGGGACGGAGGTCCGGCACGCGGTGATCCCGAACTCCAGATTGCGGTTGTTCGTGCAGATGGTGATGTTCACCGCCTGGCCCTCCCACGGGATGGACGCCGGGTAGACGCCGTCGAGGTGCGCGCCGTTCCAGTACATGGCCTCGCGCGGCCCGGGCACGTTCGAGATGACCAGGTTGAACGGCGGCCGCGCGACGCCCCGGTACCCGGGCAGCATGCCCGGCGCGAGGCCCGCGATGTTGGCCGCGCTGAGCGCGAGCACCTGCAGCGGCGACAGCTCGCCCATGACCTTGCGCGCGGCCCGGACGGAGTCCTGGATCGCGGTGACCCGGGCGGCCGGGTCCGTGAGGTCGGTCGCCAGCGTCGAGATCACGGCGCCGACGGCGTTCGACGAGGACTCGGAGCCCTCCTTGTGCAGCGATACGGGCACCATCGCCGTCAGGGAGCGGTCGGGCAGCTCGTTCAGCTCGAGCAGGTAGGCGCGGAGAGCCGCGCCGCACATGGCGAGCACGATGTCGTTGACGGTGGCGCCGGCCTTCTGCCGGACCGCGTCGATCCGGTCGAGCGAGTACGACTGCGCGACGAACCGTCGCGCCCCGCCGATCGGCACGTTGAAGATGGTGTGCGGGGCCTGGAAGGGCGCCTTGTAGTCGTGGTCGCGGATCGAGGTGCCCGCGACCTTCATCGAGGCCGGGAGCATGCCCAGCACCTCCCCGGTGAGGCCGCCGATCTGCTTCGCGGTGCTGAGCGGGTTGAACGGCAGGCCGCCCTTCGACGGTGCCGGTGCCGATTCCGCCTTCCGGCGGCGTCCGAGACCGGGCTGCCAGACGACGCGGCCCTCGCGGTCGTCCGGATCGGGAGAGAGGGCCAGGGTCATGTACCGCAGGGCGGAGACCCCGTCGACCAGCGAGTGGTGCACCTTCGAGTAGACCGCGAACCGGCCGTCCTCGAGACCCTCGATGACGTGCACCTCCCACATCGGACGGTGCCGGTCCAGGAGGGTCTCGTGCCACAGCGAGACCTGCTGGAAGAGCTCGCGGATGCGGCCCGGCTGGGGCAGGGCGGAGTGCCGGACGTGGTATTCCAGGTCGATGGAGTCGACCTCGGACCACCAGGTGTTCCCGAGGATCCCGACGGGATCGGCGGGCCGTCGACCGAACTTCTCGCTCACGGCGACGTGCGAGCGCATCGTCTCGACCACGGAGCGCACGAAATCGGGTCCCGCGCCCTCGGGCGGCGTGAACAGCTGCAGCCCGCCGACGTGCATCGGATGCTCGCGGGACTCCGCCATCAGGAACATCGAATCGGTCACCGGCATGTAGCTCACGACGCCACTCCCCCTCTACAGCGGCGGTGTCATGCCCGCCGGACGATGTCCACGAAGCGTCGGTGGATCCGCAGATCGCCCGTGACCTCGGGATGGAAGGATGTGGCCATCGTCACACCCTGTCGAACAGCGACCACCGTACCCGCCGTCGGGCCGGCCTCCGCGGGCACCCTCGCCAGCACCTCGACGCCCTCGCCGACCCGCTCCACCCACGGCGCGCGGATGAACACCGCACGCACGGGATCACCGTCGACGCCCTCGACCTCGAGGTCGGTCTCGAACGAGTCCACCTGCCGGCCGAAGGCGTTCCGACGCACCGTCACGTCGATCGCGCCGAGGCACCGGGCGTCCGGACGGGTGTCGAGCACCTCCGAGGCGAGCAGGATCATGCCCGCGCACGAGCCGTAGGCCGGGAGCCCGCCGACGAGCGCCTCCCGGAGCGGGTCGAACAGGTCGAAGACGCCGAGCAGGCGGCTGATGGTGGTCGACTCCCCACCGGGGATGACGATGCCGTCGACGGCGGCGAGGTCCGCCGCCGTCCGCACCGTGGTCGTGGCGGCCCCCGCCGCCTCGAGCGCGTGGCGATGCTCGCGCACGTCACCCTGGAGAGCGAGGACTCCGATCCGAACAGTCACGGGGAGCCAGCCTAAACGGCGGCGCGGTCACGCCCGGAAGCGGTGCAGGCCCTCCTGGATGACGACGGCGACGAGCGTGCCGTCCTGGGCGAAGATCCGGCCGGCCGTGAGGGCGCGTCCGCCGCCCGCCGACGGGGACGTCTGGTCGTAGAGCAGCCACTCGTCGGCGCGGAAGGGCCGCAAGAACCACATGGCGTGGTCGAGTGAGGCCACCTGGGTGTCAACGCCCGGGTGCGCCACCCGGGCCGAGCCGAGCAACGTCATGTCGCTCATGTACGCCAGGGCGCTGACATGGATGTTCAGATCGTCCGGCAGGCGTTTGATGTGCCGGAACCAGACCTGCTGGTGCACCGCCCGGCCCACGTACGGGACCGTCTCGTCCTGCGGCACGATCCGGATGTCCCAGTCGCTCCACTCCTCGAACAGCCCGAGGCTCTCCCGGGTGGCGTTGGGGTCCTCCCGCGGGCTGAGCACCGTCTCGGGATCCCGCGTCGGCGGCATCTCGTCGGCGTGCTCGATGCCCTCCTGGCCGGGCAGCTGGAAGGACGCCGACATGGAGAAGATCGCCTCGCCGTTCTGCACGCCGTTGACGCGGCGGGTGCAGAACGAGCGCCCGTCGCGGATGCGGTCCACGAGGAACACGGTGTCGGCGTCCGGGTTGCCCGGGCGGAGGAAGTACCCGTGCAGCGAGTGCACCTGCATGGTGTCCGGGACGGTCTCGATCGCCGACCGCAGGGCCTGGCCGGCCACCTGGCCGCCGAAGGTCCGGACCAGCACCGACGGTGCGTGAATGCCGCGGAAGATGTCGCGGTCGATCTGCTCGAGACTCAGCAGCGCTTCGATGTCAGCCACGAGGGACGACTCTACTCAGGTCACCAGTCCGGATCGGTCGGTTCCGTGGTGGCGTCCACCACGATCACCGTGACGTTGTCGCGGCCGCCGGCGTTGAGGGCCGCGGCCACGAGCTGATCGGCGCACTCGTCGATCGGCACGTCGCTCTCGAGGATCTGACGGATCTCGTCGTCGGTGAGCTCGCCGTTGAGGCCGTCGGAGCACACCAGCAGCTTCTCGCGGGGCTGCGCCGGCACGATCCAGAAGTCCGCGTCGGGCTCCATCCCGGCACCCAGCGCGCGGGTGATGACGTTGCGGCGCGGGTCGACGCGGGCCTGCTCGGGGCTGAGGAAGCCGCCGTTGATGAGCTCCTGGACCTGCGAGTGGTCGACGGTGAGCTGCTCGAAGTAGCCCTCCGCGAGCCGGTAGGTGCGCGAGTCGCCGATGTTGACCACCAGCCAGTGCGGCACGCCCTCGTAGGTGGTGAGCAGGACGCCGGTCACCGTGGTGCCCGCGCGCTTGCCGGTCTCCGAGTCGATGGCCTCGATCGCGGCGTGCGCGTCGCGCAGCCGGTCGACGACCTGCTCCATCACGACCTGCGCGTCCGCCGGCTCGGGCCCGAAGACCTCGGCCAGCGCCTCGAGCGCGGCGGCCGAGGCCACCTCGCCGGCGTCGTGGCCGCCCATGCCGTCGGCGAGGAGGAACATGCCGGGGCCGGTGAGCGCCCCGTCCTCGTTGGTCAGGCGCACCCGACCGGGATTGCTGATGGCGACCCATTTCATGGACACGCCGCCCTGCACTCCGTAGACGATCTCGGAGCGCGCCTCCCCCGCTTCTGCCGTCATCCGCCGAACACCTTGAAACTGCGCTGACCCATGTGCACGACGCTGCCCTTCTCCACGGCGTACCTGACTCCCTTGGTGAGCTCGGTCCACGAGTCGCCGAACGCGATCGCGGATCCGTTGGTCGAGCCCACGTCCTCCACCCACAGTTCACCGCGGGTGATGCCGAACAGCAAGTGTGTCTTCGACACCGAGGCGGTGTCGTCGACCAGCACGTGCTTGGTGATCTTGGCCGGATCCGTGCCCTGGGGCAGGACCGGCTCGCGGCCGATGATGCCGTCGCCGCGGACGTCGACCGAGTGACCGTCGTCGAAGCGCAGCACGATCGGCGCGCCGCCCGTCGGGGCCGGGGCGGCCGGACGCGGCTGCTGCGGCTGCCCCTGGGGCGGCTGACCGCCCTGCGACGCGAGCGGCCTGCCGGCGGGCGGACCCGCGGGCGGGACCGGCGGCTGGCCGGGACCCTGCACCGGACCGCGGGGCTGGCCGCTGGGGCCGGTGGGCCCGGGGGGACGCGGCGCGAACTGCTGGGGCGCCTGCGGCTGCTGCGACGCCTGCGCCGGCGGAGGCGCGAAGGCGGCGGCCGGCGGCAGACCGGTCGTCGACTCGTCGCTGTCGGTGGGCGGCGGGCCGAACCGCGGCGGGATCGGGCGCAGGCCGGGAACGTCGTCGGGCAGCGGCGGGAGCGACGGGGGCTGCAGCCGCTCGCGCGGCTCCCCGGTCTCGACGACCTCGGTGGCCGCGCCGGCGGCGACCGCGTCGACGCGGGTCTCCTCCGGCAGGGGGGTCGGGATGCGCTGCAGGGTGTTGTCGGACTCGCCCGTCACCAGGCCGCCGAGCGGGCCCGACGGTGCCGGCGCCTGCGCGCGGGACGGGGCCGCGACGTCGGCGTCGTCGACCACCGTGGACGTGGAGGCCTTCTCGTGCACGCCGCGGCGAGCACCATCGGCGAGGATCGACCAGGCCGGGAGGTAGACGAGCGGCGCGAGGACGTTGAAGACGACCGAGCGGATCGCGGACGACGGGAAGCCGATCGGCCGGTGCGAGTCCGCGTCGACCACCTTGAGGCCCGCAAGCAGCTTGCCGGGGCTGGCGCCGTACACGCCGTGCAGCACGATCGACGCGATGATCGCGACCGCGGCGCCGATGCCGAGGAACACCCACCCGAGCTCGAGCCCGGCGACGACGTTGACGATCAGGGCGAGGGCGACCACCGTCGACGCGAGACACAGGTCCGCGATGTACGCGAGTACGCGCAACACGTTGAGCGCCGCCTCCACCTGCGATCCACCCAGGGACGTCTGGGCCCCGTACTCCTGGGTGGCCCTGGCCGTTGCTTGGTCTGACATCCTCCGCCTCACTGCTTCCACTTCACAACCCGCGTCTGCCCGACACGCGTAGCCTCGACGCTAGCGCGAATCGTCGGACACCGGCGGGCGACATGCCGTTACCAGCCGCGTTCCGCCAGACGATGCGGCTGCGGGATGTCATCGACGTTGATTCCGACCATCGCCTCGCCGAGCCCGCGCGAGACCTCGGCGAGCTTGCCGGGGTCGTCGTAGAAGGTCGTCGCCGCGACGATCGCCTTGGCACGCTGCTCGGGGTTGCCCGACTTGAAGATGCCGGAGCCCACGAACACGCCCTCGGCGCCGAGCTGCATCATCATCGCCGCGTCGGCCGGGGTGGCGATGCCGCCCGCGGTGAACAGGGTGACCGGCAGCTTGCCGTTCTTGGCGACCTCGACCACCAGGTCGTACGGTGCCTGCAGCTCCTTGGCCGCGACGTACAGCTCGTCCTCGGGCAGCGAGGTCAGGCGGCGGATCTCGTCGCGGATCTTGCGCATGTGCGTGGTCGCGTTCGAGACGTCGCCGGTGCCGGCCTCGCCCTTGCTGCGGATCATCGCCGCGCCCTCGGTGATGCGGCGCAGGGCCTCACCGAGGTTGGTCGCGCCGCACACGAAGGGGACGGTGAAGGCGAACTTGTCGATGTGGTTGGCGTAGTCGGCCGGGGTCAGCACCTCGGATTCGTCGATGTAGTCCACGCCGAGCGCCTGCAGGATCTGCGCCTCGACGAAGTGGCCGATGCGGGCCTTCGCCATGACCGGGATGCTGACGGCCTCGATGATGCCGTCGATCATGTCCGGATCCGACATCCGGCTGACGCCGCCCTGCGCGCGGATGTCGGCGGGCACGCGCTCGAGCGCCATGACCGCGACCGCACCGGCGTCCTCGGCGATCTTCGCCTGCTCGGGGGTCACCACGTCCATGATCACGCCGCCCTTGAGCATCTCGGCCATGCCGCGCTTGACGCGTGCGGTGCCGGTGACGGGTGCGGTCTGGGGATCAGTGGTCACTGATGGGTCTCCTCGTAGCTGGGACGTGTGGGGCTCCAGTATTCCCGATGACGGTGCGCGCTTCCCAGCCCGGGTCGCCGGGCCGGGTCCGACGGTGCCTCCCTGCAGGCGTCCCGATCGCACGTGCGCCGCGACATACACTGACTGCATGGGCATCACCGTTGCCGTGCATCCCTTTGTTCCCGCGGCCGACCTCACGGTGGGCCCGGGTTTCGACAGCCGAGCGGTCGAGCAGTTCGTGGCGCGGTGGTCGCTCACCGCCGTCCCCGACTCCCCCGGCACGTACCTCACCGCCGAAGACATCAGCGCCTCGATGTTGCCCCGCATCACCGCCGACACCGACTGTCTGTCGATCACTCGCCCCACCCGCGACGAAATCGAGCTGGCATTCGACTGGATGCTCACCATCGGCGGCGCCTTCTTCGATTACTCCAGCGGCGTCCTGATCTCCTGCGATCCCGGATGGCTGGACGTCGACGGCGAGGAGGGCTTGACGGTGTTCGTCGTCCGTGACGCCGCACAGGCGCGACAGGTATGGGAATCACCCCGCACCCCACCCGGCATCTGGGACGTTCGGAACGGCATCGCCGGGATTCCCGTCCTGGTCCACCGGCCGATGCGCGACTACTCGCCCGAGGTCCGCTGGAACGGCTGGCTGGTGATGCTCCACGACGACGAGATCGAGGTACAAACGGTCCCGGACCACGCGATCTGGGGTAAGCCGCCCCGAGAAGTCGAGACTGGGATCACGTACTGGGCGGAGAACTGGGCCGTGCGCGACACCGGCGGCGTACTCACCGCTGCACACCGTGACGGCCGGATCGTGTCCATAGAAGTGAGCACGAACGGCCCGGTCGTCCGCTCCGAGTGACGGGGGCGTTACGCGATTGCCCCCCTAAGCACTACCAACGCCGATCCGCGTTTCCCGCGGGGAGTTCTCACTCGTCACCGGGTTACAACCCACGCGCGGGTGAAGACGTCCCGCGGGAGGAGCTGTCGAGTAGCAGCCCGTGAGGACGGAGGGCATCGCGAAGCCTGGTCCGGAGGCGGTCCGGCTCCGTGCAATCCTTCCACCCCCAGTGCGTAGGCCACAGACAGCGCTCCATGAGAAGGGTGTCGCGCTTCAGTCGGGCGTCGGCGTCGAAGCCCTTCTTCCGCTTGTCCGCCCCGTCGAACTCCCCGACCACGACCTCCCCGAACAGGAAGTCCACCCGGGCCTCGAGCGCGCCGGCGCGATTGAAGAACTCCCGCTGGAGGTCCGGGCGGGGAATCTCCGGCCAGGTGAGCATGAGGGCACGACTCCGCGACTCGCCGACGGACTCCGACCTCCCGTCCGCCTCCGGCATCGCCGACCGAAGCATGGCGATACCGCGCCGCCGGCCGAGCCGATCCGTCGCCGCATGCAGCTCGTCGAGGGCCACGCCCATCCGCAGCGCAGCGTCCAGGGCACAGACCGCCTGCTCGAAGGTGCCTGCCAGCGCCAAATCCAGTGCGGTCCGGGCCACCGTCGTCACCGCGAGACCGTCGACGACCGTGGTGTCCTCCCCGTCGAGCCGACGAATGTGCACGCGACGTCGCCCGTCCCTGCCTCCTCCTCGCCGACCATCGCGGGTGAATTCGACGGTGCGCCAATCTAACGTCAGAACCTCCATGCCGTGCACTGCGGCAGCCGCGGCATGGCTCAGGACCAGGCCGGCGGCGGAGCGTTCCGCCGCGGACCTCGCGGACAGCGCGAGTTCCACCCAGGGCTCGAGCTTCGTCCCCTGGTGATAGCTACCCCGCCAGACGCGGGTCATTCGTCCGTCGTCAACCCACCGGCGGATCTGGCGATCGGTCGACCCCGTCGCCAGCATCTCGAGCCTGTGCTTGCGTAGAACCGAGTCTCCATCGGACACGGATGCACCCCTGCCCCGGTGCCCCCACGCCGACCCGACCATCGTCCCCGACGGGTGCTCCGCGCGGGCGGGTTCGGCGACGCCCGAGTCTCCCGCGAGGGTTGTTAACCGGAGCGGTGGTTGCAACCCGATGATCGGTGGAAAGTCCCCGCGGGAGCGCGCGTCAGCGCGACCAGACGGAGCGGGCGGGCTCCGAGGAGACGGCGCGGCCGTCGCCGCGGGTGATCACCAGGCCGCCGGAACTCACGGTGTAAATGGTGTCGTCCTTGTCCTTGCCCTTGGCGTCGCGGTTGATCGCGCGGAAGCCGCCGGCGCCGTTGCGGGTCGCGGTGAGCGTGATGCCGCTGTTGTCCCCGGAGATCTGCGCGCCGCGGTAGGTGAACTCACCGGCGGAACCGCAGATCACGACCCGGGAGCCGCCGCCGTTGGCTTTCGACGTGAGGAGCGCCAGCTGCAGGGTCTCGCCGCCCGCACACCGCGCCGGGCTCCCGACGAAACCGTAGGCGTCCGTGCCCGGGACCGTCGGCGCCGAAGCCGATTCCGATGCCCCCGTCGGCGCCGACGTGGGTTGCGCAGACGTCTCCGCCGGCGCGGTAGTGCCCGACGGGACAGGCGTGCCCGTCGGATCGGCCGACGCGGCCTCCCCATCCCGGCCGAATGCCAGGTAGCCGACGGCCAGGAGCGCGATCACCAGCACCGCCACCAGGGCCGCTAAGGCCCACACGCGGCCGTTGCGCGCCGGAGCCGTCCCTGCGCCCGGGCCACCGACGGCCGTCGACGCGGGCACCGGCGTCCCCGCGAGCCCCTGGGCCGGCACGGGAGGCGCGGCGTGCGTGTACACCGGAGGCGGAGTGGGCGGCGGGGTCGGCCGGATCACGGTGGGCCCGGCCCCCACGTGCGGCGCCGGCGCCGGCGCCGAAGACGGAGCGGTCAGCGCGGCCCGGAACGCCCGGGCGAACGCGGCGTTGTCGGGGAACCGGTCGCGCGGCTGCTTGGCCAGCGCCCGTTCGAAGACGCGGGCGAGCCCGGGCGGGATGCCCGCCGCCCTCGTCGCGGGGTCGGGCACCGGCGCCTGCAGGTGCGCCATCAGCATGGAGCTCGGCGAGCCGGGGCCGTACGGCGGCGTGCCGGTGAGCAGTTCGAACGCAGCGCAGGCGAGCGAGTACTCGTCGGCCCGGTTGTCGAGGGGGTTGCCCTCGATCACCTCGGGCGCGAGGTAGGCCATCGTCCCGACCGCGACGCCGGTCTCGGTGAGGGAGCTCGCGTCGTCGGTCGCCTTGGCGATGCCGAAGTCGACCAGTTTCACGGCGACGGGCCGCCCCGGCCGCACGGGCGCGAGCAGGATGTTGCCGGGTTTGACGTCGCGGTGGGTCAGGCGGCGCTCGCTCCACGCCCAGTCCAACGCACTGCCGACCTGCTCGATCACGTCGGCGACCATCGCGGGCGGCAGCGGGCCGCGCGTCCGCAGGTACTGCGCCGCGTCCTCGCCCTCGACGTACTCCATGGCGAGCCACAGCCGTCCGTCGTACTCGCCGCGGTCGTGGATCATGACGATGTTCGGGTGCCGCAGGCCCGCCAGGATGTCGGCCTCGCGGAGGAACCGCGCGGCGAAGCTCGGGTCGTCACCCAGCTGAGGTCCGAGCAGTTTCAGCGCGTCCTGGCGCGGCAGCCGCGGGTGCTGGACGAGGAAGACCTCCCCCATGCCGCCGGCACCGAGGCGGCGCACCACCCGGTATCCGGAGATCTCCTTCGGTTGCATCGCGCCTCCTTATTCGATCGCGACCGGCTCGCCCGGCACCTCCCCGGACGCGAACGCGTTCTGCACGTCAGGGATGAGGTCGGCGAGCGTCGCGGGGTAGACGGGGTCCGCGAGCACGCGGATCTCGTCGGGGGTGCACCAGCGCATCTCGTCGAGGGTCCGGCGCTCGAGGTCGGTCCAGCCCGACGGTGCCGGATCGAACCGCTCGCACTCGACGGCGAAGAAGTACTCGACGGAGTCGATCACGTCACCGTCGAAGGAGAAGACCGCCTCGCGGCGGAAGAGCGGGCCGACGAACGCCGAGGGCGCGAGCACGCGGCCCGTCTCCTCCCGCAGCTCGCGGGCGGCGGCGGCGCGCAGATCCTCGCCGCGCTCGACTCCCCCGCCCACGGTGAACCACCAGTGGCCGGCGGGACGCGTCCCCTCCGGGACGGGCTCGTGACCGCGAACGACGAGCACGGCACCGTCGGGGTCCACGACGATGACCCGCGCGGAGACGCGACGCTCGTCGTTCGCGGCGAGCAGGGCCGCCGGGAGGATCCCGCCGCGGTCGACGATGTCGAAGTACTGGGGCATGGGTGCCGTGCCGCCGAGGTACAGCCAGCGCACGAACCGGCGGCCGCGCAGGGCCCGGGTGTCGCGGACGGCGTCGTTGTGGAAGCGGCGGGCCATGGTCACACGGGTGTCGGCGTCCGCGATCTCGGCGACGAGCGATCGCGGCAGGGTCTCGATGTCAATGGCGCCGATCGCGGCGGAGAGCCGGTTCTCCATCGGCATCCGGTCCTCGGGAGCGGCGTTCTCGGCGCGGTCGGCGGCGGCGCGCAGCGCCTGCCCCTGCTCGGGCGGCAGCGTCGCAGCGACCGCCCGGGCGACGGCGGACCGTCGGGCGAGGGCGGCGTCGAGCGCGGCGAGCGAGAGGTCGACCCGCACGTGCAACCGGTCCAGACGGTGCGCGGTCTGGTACGCCAGGGCCGCGACGATCAGCACGGCCATCACGATCAGGCCGATGACGAGCACGGTGGTGGCGGTCAGATTCAGCACTGCGGCCCCCTTCAGTCGTCGATCGACACGACCACGCCGGGCACGGCGACGGTCTCGTACACGCGGATGACCTGCTCGGCCACGACGGACCAGTCGAACCTCCACACCACCTCGGAGGCGTGGGTGACCAGCTCGGCGCGCCGGAAGTCGTCGTCCAGCAGCTCGACGATCGCGCGGCCCAGAGCCGCACCGTCGCCCACCGGGAACAGGCGGCCGGCCTCGCCCCCGTCGAGGACGCGCTCAAAGGCGTTGAGGTCGCTCGCGACCACGGCGGTCCCGGCCGCCATGGCCTCGACGAGGACGATGCCGAAGCTCTCGCCGCCGAGGTTGGGCGCGACGTAGATGTCGGCGGAGCGGAGCGCGGCGGCCTTCTCCTCATCGGTGACCGCGCCCATGAGCCGCAGATGCTTCGCGTACGGGCCGGCCTCCCGCAAAAGCTTCTCCTCGTCGCCGCGGCCGATCACCAGCACCTCGACGTCGGGTTGCGCCGCCACGATGGCCGGCAGCGCCTCGAGGAAGACGGCCATCCCCTTGCGCGGCTCGTCGTACCGGCCGAGGAACAGCACCGTCTTGCCCGGCCGGGGGTAGCCGGGCAGGGGGCCTCCGTCGGCGAAGGCGCGCACGTCGACGCCGTTGGGGATCTCGATGGCGTCGGAGCCGAGCGACTCCATCTGCCAGCGACGGGCCAGTTCGGAGACCGCGATCTTGCCGCGGATCTTCTCGTGCGACGGGCGCAGGACGCTCTGGAAGACCGAGAGCACCAGCGACTTCTCGGTGGAGGTGTGGAAGGTCGCGACGATCGGCCCGTCGGCGATCGCGAGCGCGAGCATGCCGAGACTCGGCGCGTTCGGCTCGTGCACGTGGAGGACGTCGAACTCGCCCTTGCGGATCCACTTCCGCAGCCGGCCGAAGGCCTTGGGCCCGAAGGACAGCCGGGAGACGGAGCCGTTGTACGGGATCGCGACGGCCTTGCCGGACGAGACGGCGAAGTCGGGCAGCACCGTCTCCTTCGACGACGGGGTGAGCACCGAGACCTCGTGGCCGCGCTCGATGAGCACGCGGGCCAGGTCCACGACGTGCGCCTGCACCCCGCCCGCCACGTCGAAGGAGTACGGGCAGATCATCCCGATCCGCATCAGCCCACCTCGGGCCCCGTGTCGGTGCCGAGGATCCGGTCGCGCCGCGCCTGCGACCAGTCGGCCTCCCACAGGGGCTGGAGCATGTGCCAGTCGGCGGGGTGCTCGGCGATGTTGCGCTCGAAGGCGTGCGCGAGATTCTGCGTGGCGCTCTCGATGCCACCGGAGACGTCGATGGGGGCCTCGGCCTTGAACCCCCAGGCGTCGCCCTCGAACCAGCAGTGCACCGGCAGCAGCGGCGCGCCGGTGTCGATGGCGAGCTTCGCGGGGCCCGCGGGCATCCGGGTGCGCTCACCGAAGAACGTGACGGGGACGCCGTGCCGCGCGAGGTCCCGCTCGCCCAGCAGGCAGATCGGGCGGCCCTCCCGCAGGCGCTGCGCCAGCGCCTGCATCGGTGGCTGCTCGCCACCGGAGAGGGGGAAGATCTCGAACCCCAGCGATTCGCGGTACTCGACGAACCTCCGGAACAGCGACTCGGGCTTGAGCCGCTCGGCGACGGTGGCGAACCGCCCGTACTTCTGCGCCAGCCACACCCCGGCCATGTCCCAGTTCCCGCTGTGCGGCAGCGCGAGCACCGCGCCGGTGCCCGCGTCCATCGCCTCGTGCAGGCTCGGCACGTCCACGTACTGGTCGAGTCGCGCGCCGAGCTCGACCAGGTCCATCGACGGCAGCCGGAAGGACTCTCGCCAGTACCGCGCGTACGACCGCGAGGACTCCTCGATCAGGCTCTGCGGCACCGCGTCCGGGGTCGTGCCGAGCACGCGGGCGAGGTTCTTGCGCAGCTGCGTGTTCTCCCCCCGGGCACCGATCCGCCCGCCCACGTCGTCGATGAGGAACTTGGCGGCGAACTCGGGCATGCGCTTGGTCACGGCCCAGCCGGTGCGGTAGGCGAGGTCGGCGACCTCCTCGCGCGGGTCGATCACGCCTGGTCCTCCTCGTGCTGCGCGGCCGCCTGCGGCAGGGGCAGCAGGTCGGTGGCGCCGGGCGAGCGGCGCACCGTCAGGGCCCGCTGGAGCACGGTGACGATGCTGGTCACGGCGAGCAGCCACATCGCGACGTGGATCGCCCACCAGAGCCCCAGGCCGGTGAAGCCGGCGCCCACGAGCACGATGATGAGGCGCTCCGGGCGCTCGATCCAGCCACCGTCGCCCTTGAGGCCCGACGCCTCGGCCCGGGCCTTGGCGTAGCTGATCACCTGCGAGGTGACCAGGCAGATCAGCGTGGCGATCAGCAGGTTGTAGCGGTTGTCCTCGGTGAACACGGCCCACCAGGCCAGGCCGGCGAAGATCGCACCGTCGGCCACGCGGTCGCAGGTGGCGTCGAGCCAGGCCCCGAACCGGGTGCCGCCGCCTCGCACCCTGGCCATGGCACCGTCGAGCATGTCGAACATCACGAAGAACCAGATGATCAACGTGCCGACGAACAGGTGGTCCGTCGGGAAGAGCCACAGGGCCGCGGTCACGGAGCAGGCGGTGCCGAAGAGCGTCACGGCGTCCGGCGTCAACCCGGTCCGGATCAGCACCTTCGCGATCGGGTGGGTGACCTTGGAGACCGCCTCACGACTGAAGATCGACGACACTCCTAGACCTCCTCCCAGGCCTTGGCCATCAGCGCCCGGGTCTGTCCGAGGAGCTGCGGCATCACCTTAGTGCCCGAGAGCACCGTGATGTAGTTCGCATCGCCGGGCCAGCGCGGCACGATGTGCTGGTGCAGGTGTTCGGCGATCGAACCGCCACCCGACCGGCCCAGGTTGAAGCCCACGTTGAACGCCGCGGGCCGCGAGATCCGCTTGATCACACGGATGGTCTTCTGGGTGAGTTTGATCAGCTCGAAGGCCTCGTCGTCGGTCAGGTCCTCCAGCTCGGCCACCTGCCGGTACGGCACCACCATGCAGTGGCCCGGGTTGTACGGGAACAGGTTGAGCACCACGTAGCAGTGCTCACCCCGGGCCACGATGAGCCCGTCCTCGTCGGCGAGCTTGGGGATCTCGAGGAAGGCGGTGCTGCCCTCCGGGACGGGAGGGGAATCGACGAGGTAGCGCATCCGGTACGGCGTCCAGAGCCGCTCGATGCTCTCGTCACCGTCGCCGACCCCGAAGTCGGTGTGCGCGCCGCGCGCGTCGCCGTCCGTGGCGTCCGTCATCGATTCCTCTCCCCTGTCGTCCCTGCGTCCCGGTCAGGCGATGCCGACGGTGGCCTCCGCCGGGCCCAGCAGCTCGGCGGTCGGGGACTCGTTGCGGCGCGAGTGGACCCAGTGGACGATCCGCTGCACCGCATCGTCGACGGGCACCTGGTTGACCTGGGTGCCGTCGCGGAAGCGGAAGCTGACCGCGCCGGCGTCGCGGTCGGTCTCGCCCGCGAGCAGCATGAACGGCACCTTCTGCGTGGTGTGGTTGCGGATCTTCTTCTGCATCCGGTCGTCGCTGTGGTCGACCTCGGCGCGGATCCCGTGCTTCTTGAGTTCGCGGATCACCGTCTCGAGGTGGTCCCCGAACTGCTCGGCAACGGGGATGCCGACCACCTGCTGGGGCGCCAGCCACGCGGGGAAGGCGCCAGCGTAGTGCTCGGTGAGCACACCGAAGAAGCGCTCGATCGAACCGAACAGCGCGCGGTGGATCATCACGGGGCGCTGCTTCGTGCCGTCGGGCGCGGTGTACTCGAGCTCGAACCGCTCGGGCAGATTGAAGTCCAGCTGGATGGTGGACATCTGCCACGTGCGGCCCAGCGCGTCCTTCGCCTGGACGGAGATCTTCGGGCCGTAGAAGGCCGCGCCGCCCGGGTCGGGGACCAGGTCGAGGCCCGAGGCCTCGGCGACCTGCTGCAGAGTCTTGGTCGCCTCCTCCCACACCTCGTCGGAGCCCACGTACTTCTCCGGATCCTTGGTGGAGAGCTCGAGGTAGAAGTCGTCGAGGCCGTAGTCCTTGAGGAGCGAGAGCACGAACTCGAGGGTCGTGGTCAGCTCCTCGTGCATCTGCTCCTTGGTGCAGTAGATGTGGGCGTCGTCCTGCGTCATGCCGCGGACGCGGGTCAGGCCGTGGATCACGCCGGACTTCTCGTACCGGTACACGGAGCCGAACTCGAAGAGCCGCAGCGGAAGCTCGCGGTACGAGCGCCCTCGGGCGTCGAAGATCAGGTTGTGCATCGGGCAGTTCATCGGCTTGACGTAGTAGTCCTGGCCGGGCTTGGTGACGTTGCCCTCGTCGTCGTACTCGGCGTCGAGGTGCATGGCCGGGAACATCCCGTCCTTGTACCAATCCAGGTGGCCCGAGACCTCGTAGAGCGTGCTCTTGGTGAGGTGCGGGGTGTTGACGAAGTCGTAGCCGGCGTCGATGTGCCGCTGCCGCGAGTACTCCTCCAGCTCCTTGCGGATGATGCCGCCCTTGGGGTGGAAGACCGGCAGGCCGGAGCCCAACTCGTCCGGGAAGCTGAACAGGTCCAGCTCGGCGCCGAGCTTGCGGTGGTCGCGCTTCTCCGCCTCGGCGAGCAGCTCGAGGTACTCGTCCATCGCCTCGGGCGACTCCCACGCGGTGCCGTAGACGCGCTGAAGGTCCGCGTTGTTCTGGTCGCCGCGCCAGTACGCGGCGGAGCTGCGGGTGAGCTTGACCGCGGGGATGTACTTGGTGGTGGGCACGTGCGGGCCGCGGCACAGGTCGCCCCAGATCCGCTCGCCGGTGCGGGGATTGAGGTTGTCGTAGGCGGTGAGCTCGGCGCCGCCGACCTCCATGACCTCGCTGTCGTCGGCCGCGCCCTTGTCGTCGATGAGCTCGAGCTTGTAGGGCTCGTTCGCCAGCTCGGCGCGGGCCTCGTCCTTGCTCGCGTAGACGCGGCGGCTGAACTTCTGCCCGGCCTTGATGATCTGCTTCATCTTCTTCTCGAGGCTCTTGAGGTCCTCGGGAGTGAAGGGCTCGGCGACGTCGAAGTCGTAGTAGAAGCCGTCCTTGATCGGCGGGCCGATGCCCAGCTTGGTGCCGGGGAAACCGTCCTGCACGGCCTGCGCGAGGACGTGCGCCGCCGAGTGGCGGATCACGCTGCGCCCGTCCTCCGTGTTCGCCGCGACGGCCTCGACCTCGGTGTCGGTCTCGGGGATCCAGCTCAGGTCCTTGAGGGTGCCGTCCGTGGTCTTGACGACGACGACGGCCTCGGGGCCCTTGTTCGGGAGGTCCAGATCGCGCATGGCTGCCCCGGCGGCGATTCCTGCCGGGACGACGAAGGTGGTGCTCACAGTGCTCCTAGTCATGTAGCGGGCGGCATACCTGGCCGCGCGCGGTTGTCAGTGGGTCCGATCCTATCGGTCACCGCCGACGTGACGCGTCCGAGGCGACGCTCAGGCGAGCCGCGCGCGGCGCTCGTCCGGTGTCTGCCGGGGGCAGCTGAGACACTTCGCCATGCCGGGGCACAGGTAGAGCAGGCAGCACGAGCCCCGCCGGACGACGGTGCCGCGCGCTGGCACCTCCTCGAACCGAGCGGGAGGGGCGTCGGGGCCGCAGGCGCGCAGCAGGCCGTCGGCGACGGTCCGCGGATCCGCCGTATCGAGCGATGCGGAGGCGATCGAGTCGGTCGCGATGGCCCAGAGGGACCGCTGCGAGGCGCCCGACTCGCGGGCGATCTCGGGGATCAGGCGGCGGCAGGCGCGCGCGAGACCGCCGCCGGGGTCGTCCGACGGTGCCGTCTCCCCCACCTCGGGCCAGCCTCCGGGCCCGGAACGGACGACCGCCGACCCGGCGTCCCGGCCGGCGACGGCCACGCGGGCGAGCGCTCCCGACAGGGCGTACCAGTACAGGACTCCGGCGACGCGGTCGTCGGGGGCGGCGACCGAACGCCGGAGTTCCGCGATCACCCGAAGATCGGGCTGGCGAGCCAGGGCCAGTGGATGCCGAACCAGCCGCCGATCATGGCGGCCGCACCCAGCAGCCACACGGTGGCCAGCACGATGAGGCAGGTGCCGATCCCGAAGGCCCCCTTGACGACGATGTTCTGCCGGGAGAGCCACGCGGCGAAGCGGTCGTAGCGTTCGCGGGCGAACCGCAGAAGCCGGTGCGCCCACTCGAATTCCGTGGCGAGAATGCCGAGCCCGGCGAAGACGATCAGCCAGCCCGGTCCCGGGTACGGGATCGCGATGATGCCGGCGATGAGCACGAGGCCGCCGATGACGCCGACGCACACCCGCCACGCGAGTGCGCCGTGCCGCGACGCCTTGATCTTCGCGCGCCACGCGCGCGGACCGGTCCGCCGCGACTCCTCCTGCTGGTCATGCATGGTTCCACGGTACCGGCGTCAGCCGGCGACCTCCTCGAGCAGCGGGAGTGCGACCGCGTCCGCGACCACCGGCGCGACGGCCTGCAGCTCGGCGTCGAGGATCTGCACCGCCACGCCGAAAGCCTTCGCGACGGCGCCGACATCGCGAGATCCGGTCTCGGTGGCTCGGATCCGATCGCGGTCCGCGGGCTCGAGGTATCCGGGCGGGGCGCCGGTGCGGGCGCCCGCGAGGGCGATGAGGGCATCCCGCAGCCCGTCGAGGGCGAGCGCCGCGGACGGCCCGTCGCCGCGGAGCAGCGCGGTGCGGGTGTGCAGGGCGGCGAGCCACGCGGGCCCCACCAGATCCGGCGCTCCGAGGGCATCGGCGGCAGGAGTCCCGACAGGGCCGAAGACCTGATGGAACGGCACACCCGGCCGCGGCCCGAACCGAGCCGCGGGCACGATCGCGATCCGCGCGGTGAGCAGGTCCGGGAGCAGGTAGACGAGGCCGGCCGCGTCCGCGGTGTGATGGATCGCACCGAAATCGCGGTACATCTGCTCGCTCCACCGATCACGGAGGTCATCGGTCGCGAGATCCGGTGCGGCGGCGAACATCAGGTCTATGCCGGTCCACGCGTCGAGCGCGCCCGTCGCGGCGGAGCCCACGACGGCCCCCGCGGTGACCCCCTCGGTCGCCTGACCTGCGGCGATGAGTCGATTTCCGACATCCTGTCGTTGCATCGCGGTGAACATGACGTTCACGATAGCGGGCTGATCACGGTCACGCGAAACAGCGGCGGAGACTCGCACATCCGCTTGTGCGAATGCGGTCTTTAGTGCCGCTATACGTACATTGATTGCGCTTGCGATCGCCATTCATGGCACCTTCCGGCGGTTACGAATACACCGATTGCCCAGCGGCGTTCGATCGCAAAAGAGTGGAACGGGTTCTGTTAGAACTCTTGGCATTTCGCTACTGCGTAGTAGCTGAAATCGCCTTGAACGAATAGCTTCGAAAGCTATTGGGAAACCGTGGAAATACTGATAACTTCAGAACTCCCAGGAGATGCACAGGCGCCGCTTCAGGCACTCACACCGAGCGCAGACGCCTCTATTTTCTGCTGGGTCCACATCCCTACCGACCGGCGCGCTCGATCGAGCGTGCCGAACCTTCATGAACCGGAGGTCCTCCCATGTCCCCTACCTCTCCCAAGCATGCCCGGAAGACGGTGCGCCGCAGCGCCGTTGCTGCCACGGCCGTCGCGGCCGCCGCAACGCTGACCGTCGCCACCCCGGCGACCGCGAACGCCGCACCCACCGGTAATCCGCAGGTCGACGCGATCCTCGCTGCCGCCCCGCTCCTCCCCGGCGGCATTCCGCTGGCGACGATCCCGATCATCGCGCCGCAGATCAACCAGGGCGTCGCCGCCTGGAACCAGATCCCCGTTCTCAGCGGCCTGATTCCGGTGAGCAACACGTCGGGCCCCATCGTCTCGACCGCTCAGGTGCCGGGCGCCCCGGCGGGTTGGCTCGGCCTCGGCCAGCAGGACACCTTCACCGTCGGTGCGCCGCTGGGCCTCGGCGGCCTCACCAGCACCACGTACGGACTCGTCGGCCTCGGCCCCGGGCTCGGAGTCGGCAGCGTCGGCGGCAATATCACCAACATCAACGGCCCGCTGGGCAGCTCGCTGGGCCTGAACACCTCGCTCAGCGCCATCACCGCGGGCGGTCTCACCACGTGGACGCCGTCCCTCGGCCTCAACGCCACCGCGCCGCTGGGCCTCGGCAGCGCGTCCGCGACCATCGTGCCGGTCAAGGTGACCTACGGTTCCAACACCTTCATCGTGGGTCTCCCCGCCATCAACCTGGGTCTCACCACTCCCCTGGGCGGCGGCAACCTCGTTCTGAACCTCGGCAGCATCGGGTTCCAGAACGGCCAGCTCGTTCTCGTCACCCCGAGCATCTCCGGCGCGATCACCACTCCGCTCGGCGGCGGCACCGTCGGCGTGACGCCGGGCACGATCACCGTCGGAACCGGCGGGCTCACCGTCGACGCACCGGATCTCACCGCCACCGCCAATGTGCTGAACACCGTGACTGCCAACGTCGCCGTCAACGGTGGCGGCGGCAGCATCACCCCGGCCGGCGTCTCGGTCACCGGGCCGTCGGGAACCGGCAGCGTCTCGACGCCGGTCGGCAGCGGCACCGTCGCGGCCAGCACGGGCAGCGCCTCGGCGGGCTCGAACGGCGTCTCGGTGACCGGCCCCGCCGCGAGCGGCTCGGTCACCACCCCTGTCGGGGTCAGCGGCGGAGCCGCCGTTTCGACGGGTTCGGCCACCGTCGCAACGAACGGCGATACCACCGTGACCGGCCCCAAGGCCACGGGCAACGTCACCACGCCCGCCGGCAGCGCGAGCGGCCACGTGGAGACCGGCAGCGCGACGGTGAGCCCGAGCACAGGCTCGGCGTCGGTGACCGGCCCGTCGGGCGGTGTCGAGACGAGCACGGCCGCGGGCAACCACGGCGTCGAGGCCGACACCGGCTCGGCCACGGCGAGCTCCAGCGGCGTCAGCGTCACCGACACCCCCTCGGTGGACGTGCACTGATACCGGCATGACGACCGCGCGGCGGCCGGGGCGTTCACGCCCCGGCCGCCGTCGGCGTACCTTTCGATCATGACCACCGACTGGCGAGAGCGCACCGTCGAGCAGATCCGCAGCCTGATCCTGGAGGCCGAGCCGGACACCGTCGAAGAAGTGAAGTGGCGCAAGCCGTCCAACCCCGACGGCGTGCCGACGTTCTCGCTCGGCGGCCTGCTGTGCACCGTCGAGACCTACAAGGACAAGGTCAAGGTGACCTTCGCCAAGGGGGCCTCGATCGACGATCCCGCGGGGCTGTTCAACGCGAGCCTCACGGCCGGCACCCGCCGAGCCGTCGACATCACGGAGTCCGACGTGCTCGACGAGAACGCCTTCCGCGATCTGATCACTCGCGCAGGGGCGCTGAACCGGTCCTGACCCACGGATCGGCGCACCACTACGTCTTCTGGATCTCCTCGGCGAGCATGACGATGATGCCGCTCGGACCGCGGACGTACGTGAGCTTGTAGATGTCCTCGTAGACGCCGACGCCACGCAGCGGGTGGCAGCCGTGCTTGGCCGCGATCGCCAGGGCCTCGTCCAGATCGTCGACCGAGAACGCGACACGGTGCATGCCGATCTCGTTGGGCAGCGTCGGCTCCGTCTCGATCGCGTCCGGGTGGATGTACTCGAACAGCTCGATCCGCCCCTGGCCGTCCGGGGTCTGCAGCATGGCGATCTTGGCGTGGTTCCCGTCGAGGCCGACGGCGGTGTCCGTCCACTCTCCGCTGACCGTCTGGCGACCGATCACCGTGAGTCCGAGATCGGTGAAGAACGCGATCGTCGCTTCCAAGTCGCGCACCGCGATCGCGACGTTCTCGAGTTTGATGGCCATGTTTCCGAGGCTATCGATCGTCGGCGCCCACCGCAGGTGACATGGCAAGCTCACCAGGATGGATGTCGAGCACCGACTCAGCGGGTCGCGAACTGCGCTCGTCGCCGGGTTCGCGACAGAGCGTGCGTCGACTCGACTGCGAGGAGCGCGCTGTCCCGGGGCCTCGACGTCGTCCTCGTATCGGACTGCCACACGACGACGATCGACCGTGGAACGGATCCGGTAGCGGCTCCGGATGTGATCGCGCACTACAACGAGACCTTCGCCCGTCTCGACTACCCCGGGCGCTCGATCGTCGTCGTCCCCGCTGAGCGGATGCGGTTCACCTCGTAGGGCGACCAATCACCGCAGGGTGCGGATGACGCTCGTCGCGGTGGCCGTCGCCACTGTCGTTCCCTGGGCATCGACGAGATGTCCTTCGAGGAAGGCGATCTCCCGTCCCCTCTTCACGACCCGCCCGTGGCCGACGAACGTGCCGGGCAGTGCCGGCGCCAGGTACTGCACCGTCAGGGACACCGTCGGCGCGAACTGATCCGGCGCCAGCGTCGCGACCAGGGCCGGCCCCAGGGTGTCGTCGAGCATCGCGGCGACGAAGCCTCCCTGGATCGACCCCACGGGGTTGGTGAAGCGCTCGTCGAGCGCGAACCCGATCTCCAATGTCCCCTCGTCCGGATCGACCGCCCGGAACGTCCACCCCATGAGCGCCGCCGCCGGTGACGGCGGGGTCTTTCCGTTGATCGCGTCCCAGAGAACGCCCTGCCGGTCGAATGTCATGCGGTCACCGTCTCACGACGGTGCGACAAGTTGCTCCCGGCAATGATCCGTCCCGGCCCGGGAGCGGTGCGGCACCAATATCGCCCCTACGCCCGTCCGCTCCGGCCACCGTGGCCTGCGTCGCGATATTATCTTTTAAGTTTCACGGTCGATGGCGACAGTAGCGACAGTAGGAGGCTGGTGTGGCCCCGATGAACGACATCCCCACGCGCGGGCGTCCGAAGCGGCGCCAGCTGCCCGACGAGGTGGCCAGCTACGTACGCGAGCAGATCATGTCCGGGATCATGCGGCCCGGCGACTTCCTCCGGATGGAACCGATCGCCGAGGCGGTTGGGGTCTCCATCACGCCGGTGCGCGAGGGGTTGCTGACGCTGCGCAGCGAAGGTTTCGTCACTCTCGTTCCGCGCCGCGGTTTCCAGGTGGCGAAGTTCACCCGGCAGGACGTGCGCGACCTGTTCTGGGCACAGAGCCGTATGGCAGGAGAACTCGCTGCCCGCACCGCGAAGAAGGCGACCCCTGAGCTCGTGGACAGGCTCAGGGAGATCGATGCCGCAACGATGGAGGCCGCGGCCGCCGGCGACACTGAGAGAGTGGCCGATCTGAGCCATTCCTTCCACCGGGAGATCAACGTGGCGGCGGACTCCGACCGGCTCGCGCGAGTCCTCGCCGGGGTGGTCAATCACCTGCCGAGCCAGTTCTACGCCTCCATCGAGGCGCACGTCGCGGCTGCTCGTACGCAACACCGTGACATTCTCGACGCTGTGGAGGCGAGGGACGCGAAGAGTGCACGCAAAGTCATGGAGGCGCACCTCGTGGACAGCGCCGACCACGTGATCGCGATGCTCGAGAAGTCCGGGCTCTGGGCCGAGGCGAGCCCCGCCTGACCCGACCCCACAGCTTCCCGGAGTTCGTCGCCGTCCGCGTCCACCAGCGCGTCCTGCAGCGCGACGTCGGGGCCCCGTGTTCGCAGATGTGCACGCACGGCCCGGCTCGATCGCCGGCAGCGCCCCGGCGCCATCGCCAGGTGCCGGCGAGGAGGTCCACCCCGACTTCGCGAAGGAAGTGCGCAGGCCGGCGCTCGTCGGTGGTCACAAGCGGGTCACTCTCACCCGAAACGAGAAAAACCGCCTGTCACCAGGCGGTTTCTCGGTGGTCCTAGCTGGGATCGAACCAGCGACCTTCCCCGTGTGAAGGGGACGCTCTCCCACTGAGCCATAGGACCGAACTCGTGTGCGTCTCCGTGTTACCAGGGAGGCGAACGAGAGAGAACACTAACACGACGGGTGAGCGAAAGGGTAATCGGGTATCCCACCTGCGACTACTGTCCGAACGCGTAAGTCGACGCTGTTCCGGGGTGCGCCCCACCACGCCGACTGCGCACGAAACACTGGGTGACCAGGCGATTTGGCAGAGCGCTCGATGTTCACGTAGTGTTCTCTCTCGCACCGGAAAGGCGCTTCAAGAGCGCCGGTCCGGACGAATGCGGATGTAGCGCAGTTGGTAGCGCATCACCTTGCCAAGGTGAGGGTCGCGGGTTCGAATCCCGTCATCCGCTCGAAGTGGGCTTACCGTGGCGGTGTGGCCGAGTGGTGAGGCAACGGCCTGCAAAGCCGTGCACACGGGTTCGATTCCCGTCGCCGCCTCCAACACGCTCAGCCACTCCGCAACGGAGCGGCTGAGCACCACTTCATGCAAGCGCGATTAGCTCAGTGGGAGAGCGCTTCCCTGACACGGAAGAGGTCACTGGTTCAATCCCAGTATCGCGCACCACCAAGAAACCCCCTGTTCGCAGGGGGTTTCTTGCGTTGTCCGGACCTCTTACCACCGCCTGACACCGAGTCAGCCCGTGACGGGCAGCCCGTGGCACGAGCACCGGGCAGTCGGCGCCGCTGTCGAGTCAGCAGATTCTTTGGATCCTGCAGCACCCTCCACGCCCTCGGGCTCGGGCTCGGGCTCGGGACGAGCCTGCACCGCGACAGGCTCCGCGGCAGGCTCTGGGGCGCTCGCATCTGCATCCGCCCGCCCGGCATCCGGGGCGACGGTCGAATCCACCCCCTTCGACGAGCTCGAGGTGCGCCAACCCGCGAGGATGTGAGCGCTGTACAGCAGGACCCCGACCAGGCCCGCCACCACGCCGAGGGCGCACAGCCCTATCGTCACCTCGACCGGGATCGCGTCGATGAACCCGGTGGCGATCGCCGCGACGATCAGCGCAATGCACGCCCCGTTCCAGCGCAGGGCTCGATCAGGTGTACGCGAGGGGATTCGAGTCGACACGGGCACTCCCACCGGTCACTCAGTGCACGACGGGCCGAGCTGCTGCAGCCCCTGGAACGACGTTCGATCTGATCGACACCATCTCCGGCCGGACATGATGCGCACCGCCATCCTAGCCGGTTAGCCCCACCATGACACCCGAGCTTGCACACCCTGAGCGCGAACCAGCCTGCGCCGCAGCACTATCGATCGTTCCGCCCAGCGGACCGGGCGCAGCATACCTTTGCGATCACACGATCATCGCCACGAAACACCTTGCGCTACAACCGCACGTGACCACCGCACGACGCGCAGCTCTACGGCGGGATGCAACCCCGCGCAACCCCGGGAAAACGGCCTGCCGCCCCTCGCGCGAGTGGATATTCAGCAGCGGCGACCCGTCGGGTCGTGAAAGAGGTTGAGGGAGAATGCAAATGCGAACACCGGACCAAAGCGACGAAACGCCCCGACGTCCCCGCAATCCCCGTCGCGCGCGCACGGGCGCCGTGGCGGCACCCAAGTGGGACACGTGGGCCCGCCCCGCCGGCTTCCCGAGCATCCAGGCGGCGCTGATCTGGGCGGCCCGCCAGTCGGTCGGCGGATCCGACCCGATCCGGCTCCTCGCCACTCGACTCGGGGTGCCGTACCGAGTCCTGCTGTCCGCCGACGTGGTCCAGCGATTCCTCCATTCGAGCGCCCTCGCCGACGCCCGACGCAATCTCGGACACCCCAGGAAGTAGCCGGGCACACCCGCCTTGTTGACACTGCTTACATCGCGCCATACCCTCGTATGTAAGCACCGCACACATCAACGAGGCGAGGATCGCTCACATGACCGCAGCAGCAACCGACGGCGTCCAGGTCGACCTGGGCGGGCGCACCGTCACCGTCCCCAAAGACGGTCTCTACGACCGGTACCGGATGGACACCCCACTCGACGAGGTCGCCGCCGACCCGCGCGTCCCGGGCGTCGACTTCTTCCGCACGCTCCCCAAAACGCGGGTCGACTCCCCCATCGGCGCCACCCGCACGCCGAACTTCTACTACGCGATGTCCTCCGCGCGCCTCACCATGCTCGCCCCGACCCGCGCCATCCGCCGCCGGCTCCCCGAGGAGCTGGCCCCGCTGGAGGTCGCGCCCGGCCTGGGCCTCGCATCGGTCGTCTTCTTCCGCTACGACGTGTGCGACATCGACTTCTACACCGAGGCCGCCGTCGGGGTCGCGGTCCGACCTGCCCGCCACGGCGGCCCGGGGATCGCGGATCTCGCGTCCGCCCTCGGCGGCGACCACCTGCACTCCTACGTCCTCTCGCTCCCCGTCAACACCGAGATCGCGCAGGTTCGCGGGCACGACGGCTACGGCTTCCCCAAGTGGGTCACCGAGCTCGACGTCGACATCACGGCCGAGAACGCCTCGGCCCGGGTCGCCAACGCCGACGGTGGCGTCGACGTCGCCTTCGCGGCCCGCACCCCGCGACAGAAGGGGCACCCGAGCGGCGCGAAGGTCTCGACCCTCACGTCGTACACGCGGCGCGAGGGAGCCTGGTTCTCGACGCTGAACCAGACGAACGTGCTCGCGAGCGGGACCTCGCTGTTTCCGCGCGGATTCGATCTCACGCTCGGCGAGGGCCGGATGTCCGACGACCTGCGTTCGCTCAACCCCATCCGCGCCGTCCAGCTCGACGTGAACACTGGAGCACAGGCGGCCCTGCACATGCCCGTCCCGATCTCCGTCCGCTGACCGTCGCACCCGACCGAAAGGCTCCCGACATGACCTCCACCCCCACGACCATGCGCGCGATCGTCGTCGACGACGAGAAGAACCTCGTCGTCGACGAGATCCCCACCCCGGTCCCGGCCGCCGGCGAGGTCCTCGTCCGCATCGAGGCCGCCGGGATCAACCGCGCTGACCTGATGCAGCGCCAGGGCCTCTACCCGCCGCCGCCCGGCATCACCGACGTCATGGGCATGGAGGTCTCGGGCACCGTCGTCGCGCTGGGCCCCGAGGTCGACGGCCCCGCCGTGGGCGACGAGGTGTGCGCACTGATGGCCGGCGGCGGCTACGCCGAGTACGCCGTCGTGCCGGCCGCGCAGTTGCTGCCCGTCCCCGCCGGCATCTCGCTCATCGACGCGGCCGCACTGCCGGAGGTCGCGAGCACCGTGTGGTCCACGATCGTCATGGACGCCGGCCTCCAGGCGGGCGATCTCCTGCTCGTGCACGGCGGCGGCAGCGGCATCGGCACCCACGCGATCCAGGTGGCGAAGGCGCTCGGTGCACGGGTGGCCGTCACGGTCGGCTCGGAGGGCAAGGCGCAACGCTGCCGGGAACTCGGCGCCGACATCGTGATCAACTACCGCGAGCACGACTTCGCGGCCGAGCTCGCCGGCCAGGTCGATGTGATCCTCGACATCATGGGCGGCAGCTACCTCCCGCGGAACATCGACGCGCTGGGCGTCGGCGGGCGCCTCGTGATCATCGGGATGCAGGGCGGCTTCACCGGCGAGGTGAACGTCGGCGCGCTCATCGGCAAGCGGGCCCGCATCATCGGGCTCAACGTGCGGAACCGGCCGCTGACCGGGCCCGGATCCAAGGCGGAGATCGTCGCCGCAGTGGCGGCGGACGAGTGGCCGTTCGTCGAGCGCGGCCTCATCGCGCCGGTGATCTCCGCGCGCCTGCCCCTCGCCGATGCCGAGCAGGGACAGGCCCTCCTCGAATCGAAGGACTCCGTCGGCAAGGTCCTGCTCCTGCCGCGGGAAGCCTGACGCCACCAGCCGATTCGCGCCCGGGCGCAACCTTCGTGTAACTTGTTGCTCGCCCGATGGGCACGCGGATGTAGCGCAGTTGGTAGCGCATCACCTTGCCAAGGTGAGGGTCGCGGGTTCGAATCCCGTCATCCGCTCAAGGAGCCCCGGCCGCGTACGCGGCCGGGGCTTCAGCCATTTCTCCCGTACTGTGGCTGGCATGACCGCCGACCTGCTGAGGAGACTCCCCCGCTGGGGCGACCTCTCCGCGCCGTGGATCGCGGTGGTCGCGCTGTTCGTCGCCGGCGTCGCCCTGTCCGACGGTGCCGCCGCCCTCGTCGGCATCGCCCTCGCGATCGCTGTCGCCGCGCTCTGTCGTGCGGCCGCGGGCCGGGACGAGCGCGCCCCGTCGGGCCCGAGAACCGGACGCGAACCGGACCAACGACTCCGCGGCGCCTATCGCCGCAGCTCCATGCCCAACGGGGCCGGGCGGCCCCGTCGACCACGAGCACCCGGCTTCGCCGCCTCCGCGGCGTAGCCCTTCCCTCCCGGCACACGCCGCACACGCAGATCCCCTTCCTCTGCGCGTCGCGGTCACTCGCGCGCGTACCTGCCTGTGAGGTGCTTCTTCTCATGCTCGATGTCGTCTATTACCCGATCTCCGCCGTCCTCTGGGCCTGGCACCGCGTCTTCGGCGCGGTCCTCGGCGCGGACAGCGGCCTCGCCTGGGCACTGTCCGTGATCTTCCTGGTCTTCACCGTCCGCGCGCTGCTGCTGTGGCCCGGCATCGTCTCCGCGCGGACCGGGCGCCGCCTGCAGAAGCTGCGCCCGCAGCTCGATGCGCTGCGCCGCAACCACGGGAAGGACAACCGGAAGCTGGCCCTGGAGACGCAGAAGCTCCAGCGCGAGCACGGGGTACGCCCGCTAGTCGGCTGCCTCCCCGCGCTGGTGCAGATCCCCGTCTTCTTCGGCCTGTACCACGTGCTCCGCTCGTTCAACCGCACCGGAACCGGGCTCGGCCAGCTCGGTCTCACGCCGGAGCAGAACGCGACCACCGCGAATTACCTCTTCTCCGCGCACGACGTCCAGTCGTTCCTCAGTGCCCGCCTGTTCGGGGCGCCCATCTCGGTGTCCATGTCGAGCTCCGACACCGTGCTCGCCTCGTTCGCGCAGTTCGGCGGCGTGCCGAGCGTCGCCTCGATCGCCGCCGTCGCCATCCCGCTGATGCTCATCGCGTGCCTCGCCACGCACGTCAACGCCCGCTTCTCACTGAGCCACCAGGTCACCGATCCGGGGAACGCGCTGCAGGCCGACGTCATGCGCAAGCTCCTGCTGTGGGTGATGCCGGTGGGCAGCATCGTCGCCGGGCCGGTGCTACCGGTCGCGATCCTGCTGTACTGGGTGGCCAACAACCTGTGGACCTACGGCCAACAGCATCTGACGCATCGCGTGTTGGAAAGGGACGAGTCGCGCGCGGCGCGCGCAGTAGCGTGAGGGCGGGGGCATCCGACCAGCACAGGAGCGACCGTGGGCACGACGGTGACGGACGAACAGATTCAGGACCTCGTGAGGACCGCGCAGCCGTTCAGCCTGCTGATCCTCCGCTGGGGTCCGCGGCGCGACCAGGCCGGCGCCGGCGCGATCGAGCTCGAACACCAGCGGCGCATGGTGTCGCTGCGGGCCGACGGCGTGATCGCGATCCTCTGCCCGATCCTCGACGACGCCATGGCCGGCATGGCGGTCATGACGGTGCCCACCGACCGGGCCGAGGAGATCATCGCCGAGGACCCGTGCGTGCAGGCGGGAATGATGCTCAGCGAGGTGTACCCGTGCATGAGCTTCCCCGGGGACTCCCTGCCGGGTTGACGATCGCGACTCCCGGACCGGCGGGAATGGACGGAACACGGCCGGCTGTCCACCGTCGCGCGGACACCTGCTAGCTTCCGACTGTGAGTGAACCCACGCCGGAACAGGCCCTGAACGACCGCGTGCGCGCCGCCTACCGGGCGGTCTCGGACGAGGCGCGCGCCGAGAAGGTGGCCAAGCAGCACGCCCGCGGCAAGATGACCGCCCGCGAGCGGGTCGCACTCCTCGCGAACGGCGGATTCCACGAGTTCGGCGCGCTCGCCGGCCCGGGCCCCGCGCAGCAGGGCGCCGCTCCCCTCGTCGCGCCGGGCGACGGCGTCGTGACCGGCGTCGGGTACATCGACGGCCGGCCGGCGGCGATCGCGGCGTTCGACTTCACCGTGCTCGGCGGCAGCAACGGCGCCACCGGCATGGCGAAGCTGGACCGGTGCGCCGAGCGCGCGCTGCTCGACGGGATCCCGCTGATCATGCTCATGGACGGCGGTGGCCACCGGATGCAGGAGGCCCTGGACTCCCGCCTCGCCGCCCCGGGGTCGCGGCTTCTGCTGCGCCTGGCCGACCTCTCCGGCCACGTGCCGCTGGTCGCCGCGATGATGGGCCCCGGATTCGGTGCGCCCGCGAACATCTCGGCGTGCTGCGATTTCGTCACGATCGTCCGGGGCATGGGCACCATCGGCATCTCCTCGGCGCCGCTCGTGCAGGCGGCGACGGGCGAGAACCTCACCAACGACGAGATCGGCGGCGCCGACCTCCAGGCGGAGCGCGGCGTGGTCGACGTGGTCACCGATACCGAGCAGGAGTCGGTCGACGCGATCCGCGCCTTCCTCAGCTACCTCCCCGCCTCCGCGGCCGACGAGCCACTGGTCGCGCCCGGCCCGCACGAGCCCGGCGACACGGCCGACGGACTGGACACGCTGGTCCCGTCGTCGATGCGCCAGGCCTACGACGTGGTGGAGGTGATCGAGGCGATCGCCGACATCGACACCGTCTTCGAGCTCAAGCGGCTGCACGCGCCGAACATCGTGACCGCCCTCGCGCGGATCGACGGCCGCGCGGTGGGCGTGGTCGCGAACCAGCCGCGCTTCCACGCGGGCGCGCTCGACGCCAACGCCTGCGAGAAGGCGGCGCACTTCATCGCGGTGTGCGACACCTTCGGGCTGCCGCTGCTGATCCTCATCGACCTGCCGGGCTTCCTCGTCGGCGCGGGCGCCGAGGAGACGAACCTGGTGCGGCGCAGCGCGCGGCTCGGCTACGAGCTGGCCGCGGCGACGGTGCCGCGCTTCGTGATCGTGACCCGCAAGGCCTACGGCGCCGCGTACATCGCGATGGGCGGCGGCCGCAGCATCGAGGCCGATCTCTCGCTCGCCTGGCCGACCGCGGAGATCTGCGCGATCCCCATCGAGAGCGCCGTCGACCTCGCCTTCCGCTCGCAGTACGAGGCCGCGCCCGACCCGGCGAAGGCGCGCGGCGACCTCATCACCCTGTTCCAGGCGAACGTCGACCCGCTGCTCGCGGCCGACGGCTTCGGCATCGACGACGTGGTGCTCCCGTCGGCCACGCGGCCGATGCTCGCGGAGGCGCTGGGGCGGGTGCGCCGCCGGCCGCCGCGGGTGCCGCAGAAGCGGCGGTCGATCTCGCCCATCTAGCGATCGGCTAGGCCCGACGGTGCCGGCGCACCGCGTCGGTGTTGGCGCAGCGCGGCGAGCAGTAGGACTGCCGACCGCCACGGCTGGTGTCGGCGAACACCTTCGGGCAGCCCTCGCGCGCGCACGCGCCCAGTCGCGCCCCCTCCGCCTCGGTGGTGAAGACGGCGAGGCCGCCGGCGGTGACGGCCTTGACGCGGCTCAGCAGGGACTCGGTCTCCGGGGTGAAGTGCAGGTGCGGCCGCCAGTCGTCGTGGGCGGTGAGGTAAATGCCCGCGGTCCCGTCCGCGAGGAGCCGGTTCACCGCGGCGCACCGCTCGTCGACGGTCGTCGTGAGGAAGGGCGGGCGCAGCAGCTCGGCCCAGTCGTGGAGGCCGCGCACCGCGCCGTCGTCCAGCTCGATCCGGCGGATCTCGTGGTCGCGCAGCACGGCGGCGACAGCGTCCTGGGTCCACTCGCCGTCGGCCCGAAGATTCACCAGGTCGACGGAGAGCCGTACTCCGGTCATGTTGTCGTGGTCGAACTGCACGCGTCGATCATCCCGCTCGGGCGGTGATCTCGGGCCGCGACACGGGCACCTCGGCGGTCCGGCCGACCAGTTTGATCCGCCACGCGCCGCAGGCGCAGCGCTGGTACATCACGACCCCCTCGCTGGTCGGGTGGTGGGATTCGGTCTCCCAGGCGTGGATCTGCGTCTCGTTCTCGTTCATGCCGTTCAGCGTGCGACCGGCTCATTCGACGTTTCAACCATTACATCGCCGGCGCCCGCGCGACCATGTCGCTCGTACCCTAGGGGGGTATAGTAGGGTGTACCGATGCGAAAGGCGGGCGAGACGATGAATCCCCTGGTGACGATAGGCGCGTTCGCGGCCGGCCTGGCCGTCGTCTTCGCCGCCGCGTTCGCCGTGGGAGCCGCCGTCGGGCCGCCGGCCGAGGGGCCCGGGCCGCACGCCGGCGCACCGTCGACGGCGGAGGGAGGCCACGGTGGCCACTGAGGCCCGACCGTCCGAGACCGCGGTCGACCTCGCGATCGAGGGCATGACCTGCGCGTCCTGCGCGAACCGCATCGAACGCAAACTGAACAAGCTCGACGGGGTCACCGCCACGGTCAACTTCGCCACGGAGAAGGCGCACGTGCTCGCGCCCGCCGGCACCGATGCCGCCGTCCTCATCGACACCGTCGAGCAGGCGGGGTACGCCGCGCACCTGCCGGCTCCCCCGGGCGGCGACACCGAGGACGAACCCGCCGGGCGCACCCATGAGCCCACCGACGCGCTGCGCCGGCGCCTGCTAATCAGCGTCGCGCTCACCGTCCCCGTGATCGCCATGGCGATGGTCCCCGCGCTGCAGTTCGACTACTGGCAGTGGCTCTCGCTGACGCTGGCCTCGCCGGTGGTCGTGTGGGGCGCGCTCCCGTTCCACCGGGCCGCATGGGCCAACCTCAAGCACGGCACCGCCACCATGGACACGCTCGTGTCGATCGGCGTCCTGGCCGCGTTCGGCTGGTCTATCTACGCGCTGTTCTGGGGCGCCGCCGGGGTCACCGGCATGACGCACCCCTTCACGTTCACCATCGAGCGGATGGACGGCACCGCGAACATCTACCTGGAGGCGGCAGCCGGCGTCACCACGTTCATCCTGGCCGGGCGCTACTTCGAGGCGAGGAGCAAGCGGCAGGCCGGGGCGGCGCTGCGCGCCCTGCTGGAGCTCGGCGCCAAGGACGCGACGGTGCTCCGGGACGGCGTCGAGACGCTGGTCCCCATCGATGCGCTCACGGTGGGCGACGAGTTCGTCGTGCGGCCGGGCGAGAAGGTCGCGACCGACGGGATCGTCGTCGCCGGCCGGTCCGCCGTCGACGCCTCGATGCTCACCGGCGAGGCGACGCCCGTCGAGGTGCGCGCCGGCGATCCGGTGACCGGCGCGACGGTCAACGCCGGCGGCCGACTCGTGGTACGCGCCACCCGCGTCGGCGCGGACACCCGGCTCGCGCGGATCGGTCGTCTCGTCGAGGACGCGCAGGCGGGGAAGGCCAAGGCCCAGCGACTCGCCGACCGGATCTCCGGCGTCTTCGTGCCGATCGTCATCGCGATCGCGGTCGGCTCGCTGGGGTTCTGGCTCGGGACCGGGCAGCCCGCGTCGATGGCGCTCACGGCCGCCGTCTCCGTGCTCATCATCGCGTGCCCCTGCGCCCTCGGCCTGGCCACGCCGACGGCCCTGCTCGTCGGCACGGGCCGCGGCGCCCAGCTCGGCATCCTCATCAAGGGCCCCGAGGCGCTGGAGCACACCCGCGCAGTCGACACCGTCGTGCTCGACAAGACCGGGACCGTCACCACCGGCGTCATGACCCTGCAGGCCGTGCACGTCCCCCCCGGCGAGACCGACGACGAGGTGCTCGCCGTCGCCGCCGCGCTCGAGGCGGCCTCCGAACACCCGATCGCCCGCGCCGTCGTCCGGGCCGCCCCCGCGCCCGTCGGCGCCGTGGACGACTTCGCCGCCGTGCCCGGGCTCGGCGTGCGCGGGGTCGTCGGCGGGCGCGCCGTCACCGTCGGGCGCCCGAGCCTGCTCGACGAGGCGGCGATGCCCCTGCCCGACGAGCTGCGGGCGGCGCTCGCCGAGGCCCAACACCGGGGGCAGACCCCGATCGCGGTCGGTTGGGACGGGGCCGCCCGCGGCGTACTCGTGGTCTCCGACGAGGTCAAGCCCACGTCCTGTGAGGCGATCGCGCGGCTCCGCGACCTGGGGCTGCGCCCGATCATGCTCACGGGCGACAACGAGCACGCGGCGCGGTTCGTCGCGGCACAGGTCGGCATCGACGAGGTGATCGCCGACGTGCTGCCGGCGCAGAAGGTCGACGCGGTCCGCCACCTCCAGGCCGACGGCCGTGCGGTGGCGATGGTCGGCGACGGCGTCAACGACGCTGCGGCCCTCGCGACCGCCGACCTGGGCATCGCCATGGGCACGGGCACCGACGCCGCGATCGAGGCGGCCGACCTCACCCTGGTCAGCGGCGACCTGAGCACCGTCGTCGACGCGATCAAGCTCTCGCGCCGCACGCTGAGCACGATCAAGGCCAACCTGTTCTGGGCCTTCGCCTACAACGTGGCGGCGCTCCCGCTGGCCGCGGCCGGGCTGCTCAATCCCATGCTCGCCGGCGCCGCGATGGCGCTGTCCTCCGTCTTCGTGGTCAGCAACAGCCTGCGGCTGCGGAGTTTCCGACCCCAGAAGGGATACTGATCCCCATGACCACCGACGCCGGCCACGCGCACCACGGCTACATGTCCGACAAGGACGAGTACCTCAAGCGGCTCCGCCGCATCGAGGGGCAGGCCCGGGGCCTGCAGCGGATGGTCGAGGAGGAGAAGTACTGCATCGACATCCTCACGCAGGTCTCCGCCATGACCAAGGCGCTCCAGGCCGTGGGGCTCGGCCTCCTCGAGGATCACATGAGCCACTGCGTCGTCGACGCGGCCCGCTCGGGCGACGAGGCGGAGACCGCGGCCAAGCTCAAGGAGGCGACGGACGCGATCGCCCGGTTCACCCGCTGAACCACTCGCGCAGTTGCGGAGTCACATTTCCGCCCGTCGGAATGTGCGAACCGACTTCCCCGGCGCAGAGCGTTCCCGTACAGTGGCACGTGTCAGCGAAGTGAGACGCGTCTCACACTCCGGCACCCTCACCCATGCACCCGCCCGGTCCCACACATCACCGGGCGGGTGTTGGTGTGTTCGAGCGACCGCGCGTCGGCTTCGGGCTACCGCGCGTCGGCGGAGGCGAACCGCGACAGCGCCAGCAGGCGCGACGTGGCGCGCAGGTACTTCTTGCGGTAGCCGCCGGCGAGCATCTCCGGGGTGAAGATCTCGTCGAGTTTCGCGCCCGAGACGAGCACCGGGATCCCGGCGTCGTAGAGCCGGTCCGCGAGCACGACGATGCGCAGCGCGACGGTCTGGTTGTCGGCCGGATGCACCCCGCGGATGCAGACCTTGGAGATCCCCTCGACCAGCTGCTTGTACCGCGACGGGTGCAGCTTGGACAGGTGCTCGGACAGCGCGTCGAAGTCGTCGAGGGTGGCCGTGGGGTCGGACTCGGCGACCGCGACGAGCTCCTCGTCGGTGAGCGGGTCCGGCGCGGGCGGCAGATCGCGGTGGCGGTAGTCGGGACCGTCGACGCGCACGGACTGGAACACCGAGCTGAGCTTGTTGATCTCGCGGAGGAAGTCCTGCGCGGCGAATCGGCCCTCGCCCAGCTGACCGGGCAGGGTGTTCGACGTGGCGACGATCGACACCCCGCGCGCGGCCAGCTCGGTGAGCAGCCGCGACATCACCATCGTGTCGCCCGGATCGTCGAGCTCGAACTCGTCGATGCAGATCACGCTGTGGTTCGCCAGGTACTCGACGCACTGGTTGAAGCCGAGCGCCCCCACGAGGTGGGTGTACTCGACGAACGTGCCGAAGGACTTCGGCGACGGGACGCTGTGGAAGATCGACGCCAGGAGGTGTGTCTTGCCGACGCCGAAGCCGCCGTCGAGGTAGAGGCCCACGCCGTGCGGCGGCGTGCTCTTCCGGCCGAACAGGCCCTTCTTGTTCCGCTGCTTGGTGAGCTTGACGACGTCCGCGACGAAGGCGCGACCCGTCTGGACCGCGGCGGCCTGGGTGGGCTCGTTCGGGTCCGGGATGTAACTGTCGAAGCTGACCTCGCTGAACATCTCCGGCGGAACGAGCTGCTCCACCATCTGCTCCGGCGTCACCGTCGGGTTGCGATCCACGAGATGCAGCGTCATGAGTCGTGATCATATCCGCTGGTCGGCGCGGTCGAAAAATCCCGCGCTACGGTCGTGACGTGATCGACTCACTACCCGCGGACGACGCCGCCCTCGCCCTGGCCTACGCGCACCCGCTCGCGGAGGGCCGACCGTACGTGCGCGCCAACATGATCAGCTCGCTCGACGGATCGTCCACCGCGGCGGGCAGGTCGGGCGGGCTGGGCGGCGACGGCGACCGTCGGGTGTTCGGGGCACTCCGCGCCGCCGCCGACGTCGTCCTCGTGGGCGCGGCGACGGTGCGCGACGAGGACTACGGCACGCCCGCGCACCCCGCGCTGGCGATCGTGACGCGCGGGAGCATGCCGCGCACCGATCGCCTGTATCCGGCGGGCGGCGCGGAACCGATCGTCTACTCGGGCCACGGCGAATCCGTCGACCTGCGTGCCGTGCTCGACGATCTGTACGCGCGCGGCCACCGCCGGGTGCTCGCGGAGGGCGGCCCGGGGGTCCTCGGCGCGCTGCTCGCCGCGGGCCTCGTGGACGAGCTGTGCTTGACCGTCGCGCCCGTGCTCGCGGGCGGCGACGGCGCGCGGATCGTCCGGGGACCCGACCTTCCGCTCGACCACTGGCGACGCGGCCCGGTCCTCGGCGACGACGAGGGCTACCTCTACACGCGCTGGGCGCGCTGACGCCCCGGGCTCAGCGATCTGGTTACTGTGAACGGCATGCCCTCCGCGCGCACCCGAGCCCTCGCCGCCGCCGGGATCGCCGTCGGCGCCATCGTCGCCGTCTCCGCGTGCGCACCGGTCCCGGCGCCGACCCCCGACTACGTCACGGACTTCGGGAAGGGCGGCGGCGCCCCGTCGGCCTCCGCGAACACCACGCCTCAGGGCCCGGAGTGGAAGGCATCCGCGAAGGATCCGCTCGCCTGGCAGGACTGCACGAGCCGGATCGCCGCGCGGTACGGCACCCCGCCCGCGGCGAACGCCACCCTGGAGTGCGCGACACTCACCGTCGGCGTCGGCCAGGCGGAGGCGCCCCTGAAGCTCTCCGTCACGCGGGCGACAGTGCCGGGCACCCCCGACACCGCCGCACCGCTCGTGCTGGTGGGCGGGACGGAGTTCACCGGCCAGCGCGCCCTGGCGACCCTCGCCTCCGCCGACAGCCCCGTGCTGGCGGCCCGGCCCGTGGTCACCGTCGAGCGCAGGGGAATCGGCACGTCGGGCGCGCTCACCTGCCGCACCGCCGCCGATCAGGCCGTTCTCCGCAGCGGCGGCGCGGCGGGGCAGAGCCTCGAGACGCGGGTGGCGAAGGTCGGCGAGTCCGCGCAGAAGGCCGCCACGACGTGCGGCGACGCGTACGCCGACGCGATCTCCGACTTCACCGCGCCCGCCGCGGCCGACGATCTCGAGAAGCTCCGCACCACCTGGAACGTTCCCGCCCTGGGCCTGCTCGCCGTCGGCGACGGCTCCACCACCGCCCTCGCGTACGCGGCCGAGCACCCGAAGCAGGTCGCGCGCCTCGTCCTCGACTCCCCCGTCCGCTACGGCGGCACCGAGCTCCAGCGCGCCGAGGACGCCGCGCGCGGCACGTCCGCCACCGTCGACGCCTTCGCCGCGCAGTGCGGCCCCTCGTGCGCCCTCGGCACCGACCCCGCCGGCGCCGTGCGCGGGATCATCGACGACGCGGCCACGGGGCGGTTGGGCTCGTTCACGGACTCCGACATCCGACGGGCCGTGGTGGTCACCCTCGGCATCGGCCCCGGCGACCGGGACGCGCGCATCACCCGGCTCGCGACCGCCCTGCAGGGCGCCCGGTCCGGCGACGCCGCGCCGCTACGGGCCCTGCTCCGCACGGCCGACGAGGCCCTCGGCACCGACGGCCAGTTCGTCGGGCGGTGCTCGGACGCCGTCACCAAGGCCTCCCCCGACCAGATCCTCGCGTCCGCCCGGAAGTGGGGCCCGGAGTTCCGGCTCGGCGCGGCCACCGCCCTCGACCTCGGTACCTGCGCCGCGTGGCCGACGATGGCCGCACCCCCGAAGCTCACCGACCTCGGGGTGAAGTCGGTCGTCGCCACCTCCGCCGCCGACCCGCTCACCGCCCGCACCGCGCTCGACACCCTGACGGGGCAGCTCACCGTCGTCGGGGCGCAGCCCTCCGCCGTCACGTGGGCCGGGATCGGCGACGGTGCCGCGATCCGGTCGTCGTGCGTGCAGAAGTCGCTGATCGGGTACCTGGACAAGCTCGACGCCCCGTCGACGCGAGCCTGCCCCGCGTGACCGGTCCCGGCCCGGCCCGCGCGTGGCGGGCGGGCCTCCCTGCGCCCGCGGGCCCGTTGGGTACGGTTTAGCCGTGTCGTCAGTAGCCCTCGCGCGGATGAAGTCCGATCCCGGTCTCGTGGTCAAGGCCATCCTGTGGCCGCTCGCCCTGCTCACGCTGCTGCAGCGGCTGATCGTCCTGGTCCCGAACGGGAACAAGACCGACGACTTCACCACCGTCTACGCGGCCGCGGTGCGCTTCCTGCGCCACGAGGCGGTGTACACCGAGAACTACGACACGGTGGATCCGCACTACCTGTACCCGCCGTCGGGCACGCTGCTCATGGCGCCGTTCGGGTACTTCGATCCGGAGACCGCGCGCTACATCTTCGTCGGGCTGAGCGCCGTCGCGCTGCTGCTCGCGCTGTACATCCTGCTGCGGATGTTCGGCTACGGCCTGAACTCCGTGGTCGCGCCGGTGGTGCTGTTCTTCGCGGTGACGACCGAGGCCGTGACCAGCACGCTGGTCTACACGAACTTCAACTGCTTCGTCCTGCTCGCCGAGGTGGCCGCGATGGCGCTGCTGCTCAAGCGGAAGGACCTCTGGGCGGGCGTCCCGCTCGGGCTGTCCTTCGCGGTGAAGCCGCTGCTCGCGGTCATGCTCGTCCTGATCGTCGTCAACCGACAGTGGAAGACACTGATCACGGCGATCGGCATCCCCATCGTCCTGATGGGCGCGGGCATGGCGCTCTCCGCGGACCGCACGGAGTTCTTCCACAAGACGCTGCCGTACCTCAGCGGTGCGCGCGACTATTACAACAGCTCGATCGCCGGGAACGCGCAGTACTTCGGGCTGCCCCCGTGGCTGGACTACTTCCTCCGCGCGGCCGTGGTCGTGATGGCCGCGGTCACGCTGTGGCTGCTCTGGAAGTACTACCGCACGAGCAACGAGCTGCTGTGGCTGGCGACCTCCACCGGCACTCTGCTGACGATGTCGTGGCTCGTCGGCTCGCTGGGTCAGGGCTACTACTCGATGCTGCTGTTCCCGATGCTGATGACGGTGGTCTACCGCAGCTCGGTGATGGGAAACTGGGTGTCCTGGGTCGCGGTGTACGGCTTCCTCAGTTACGACAACTGGCTGTCCGGCAAGTGGCCGGCGTTCGGGCGATCGCTGGCGTACCTCAAGTGCACCCTCGGCTGGTCGCTGCTCATCGTCGTGCCGTTCTGCGTGCTGTTGTTCCGGTATCTCGACGCGAAAGCCGAGAACCGGCTCGAGGAGGGCATCGACCGGCCGATCCCGCCCGAGGAGGAGCCCGGCAAGCACGAGCTGGCACCATCCGCCGCGCGCGGTTAGCGTGGAGGTATGAGTGAGGCCAGTGCCCCCAAGCCCAAACTGCAGCTGAGCGATTCGGAGTGGCGGCAGCGCCTCACGGCGCCCGAGTTCCGCGTCCTGCGGCAGGCGGGCACCGAGGCGCCGTTCACCGGCGAGTACACCGACACGAAGACGTCGGGCGTCTACCGCTGCCGCGCCTGCGGCGAGGAGCTGTTCCGGTCGGACGCGAAGTTCGAGTCGCACTGCGGCTGGCCGTCGTTCTTCTCGCCGCTGGCGGGCGACAAGATCATCGAGCGGGTGGATACCTCGCTCGGCATGCGTCGCGTCGAGGTGCTGTGCGCCAATTGCGGCAGCCACCTCGGCCACGTCTTCGAGGGCGAGGGCTACGACACCCCCACCGACCTCCGCTACTGCATCAACAGCATCTCCATGCGCCTGGAGCCGGACGAGGCCTGAACCCCGCCCGGCCCGCCGTCACGGTAGGACGGTGACGAGCGCGCGGACGTCCGTGCGCGGACCGGAGAAGAACGGCGTCTCCTCGCGGGTGTGCCGGCGCGCATCGGTGGCGCGCAGGTCGCGCATGAGGTCGACGATGCGGTGCATCTCGGGGGCCTCGAAGGCGAGCAGCCACTCGTAGTCGCCGAGGGCGAACGCGGGCACGGTGTTCGCGCGCACGTCCGGGTAGCCGCGCGCGGCGCGGCCGTGGTCGGCGAGCATCTTGCGGCGCTCGTCGTCGGGCAGCAGGTACCACTCGAGGCTGCGCACGAACGGGTACACGCAGATGTACGCGCCGGGGTCCTCCCCCGCGAGGAACGCGGGGATGTGGCTCTTGTTGAACTCCGCGGGACGATGCAGCGCGGTGCTCGACCACACCGGGTCGCTCGCGCGGCCCAGCGCGGTGCTGCGCCGGAAGTCGTTGTACGCGGCCTGTAGGTCCTCGAGCTTCTCGGCGTGCCACCAGATCATGAAGTCGGCGTCGGCGCGCATACCGGCGACGTTGTAGACGCCGCGCACCACCAGGTCGCCCTCCTGGATCTTCGCCAGGAAGGCCTCGGCCTCCGTGGCCGCCGCGGCCCGCTGCTCGTCGTCGCCCAGCTCCCCCGGCGAGATCGAGAACACCGAGAACATGAGGTATCGGACGGTCGAATTGAGCTCCGCGTAATCCAGTTTGGCCATGGCCTCGATCGTAGTCCCGCGCGCGGGACCGGCTCAGGACAGGTCGGCCAGCACCCGCTGCGCCGCCGCCTCCGCGCGGGCGATGCACGCGGGCACCCCGACACCGTCGAAGTAGGGCCCCGCGAGGGCCAGGCCCTTCGGCGTGGCCGCCTCGATCGCCGCGAGGGTGTCGCGGTGGCCCGGCAGGTAGACGGGGATGCCCTCGTACCAGCGCTGCACGTGCGTGACGGTCGGCTCGGTCGTGATCCCCAGCACGTTCGCGAGGTCGTCCCGCGCGGCGGCCACCAGGCCCGCGTCGACGTCGTCGACGATCCTGCTGACGCCGAGGCGCCCGAACGACAGGCGCACCGTGCCGCCGGGCAGGTGCTCCCACTTGCGGCCGGAGAGCGTCAGCGCCTTGGCGCTGACCTGCTCGCGGCTCGCGACGAGCACGCCCGAAAGGTCGGGCAGCTCGACGTCCTCCGGCAAACGCATCGTCACCAGGGCGGAGCTGGCCGCCGGGATCGTGCCGACGGCGGTGCCGAGCTCGGGCAGGCTCAGCCCGACGAGGCGACCCACCTGCGGCGCGGGCACCGCGAGCACGACGGCGTCGAACATCGAGCCGCGCAGGCTCCACCCGGGCCGCACCTCGGGCACGGGTGCGCCGAGCATGATCCGGTCGCCGAGCCGCTCGGCGAGCGCATCGAGCAGCTGCTGGTACCCGCCGCGGAAGGCGCCGAAGACGGGGCTGTCGTCGGGTTCGCCCAGCACGTCGCGCACGGCCTCGCCGAGCGACGCCGCCCCCGCATCCAGGCGGGCGGCGAGCGCGGGCAGCGCGGCCCGCACGGAGACGTCGTCGGCGTGCGCGGCGAAGACGCCCGCCACCATCGGGTCGACGCTGCGCTCCACAACCTCGTCGCCGAGCCGGGAGCGGACCAGTGCGCCGATCGACGCGTCGGCGCCGGGATTCCAGCGCAACGGGATCCGCACCTCGTCGGCGTCGCCCGGGATGCCCATCACCGTGCGGCCGAAGCCGCCGCGGAGCGCACCGTCGGCGAACAGGGCGGGGCGGCGACCGGCGGGCTCGACGAGCTGGTCGGCGAGACCGAGCTCGGTCGCGAGGTCGATCACCTCGGGGCGGCGGCGCACGAAGGCCTCGGCGCCCACGTCGAGGCGCTCGCCGCCGATGGTCTCCGACCGGAGCTTGCCGCCCACGCGGTTGCCCGATTCGAACACGGTGACGCGCGCGCCCGCCTGCTGCAGCCGCAGCGCGGCGACCAGTCCTGAGATACCCGCCCCGACGACGGCGACGTTGCTCATAGCGCGTGCACCAGGTCGACGACGCGGGTGAGCGCGTCCGGATCGGTCGACGGCAGCACCCCGTGACCGAGGTTGAAGACATGCCCCGTGGCGCCCGCGGCGAGTGCGGCGTCGGCATCCGCGACGACCCGCCGGACGTGCGCGTCGACGGTGTCGCGGTCGGCCATCAGGGTGGCCGGGTCCAGGTTCCCCTGCAGCGCCTTCCTGCCGACGCGACCCGCGGCCACGTCGAGCGGGACGCGCCAGTCGACGCCCACGACGTCGGCGCCGGCCTCGCCCATGGCGCCGAGCAGTTCGCCCGTGCCCACGCCGAAGTGGAAGGCGGGCAGGTCCGGAGCGCTCTCGCGGAGCGCCGCGAAGACCCGGGCGGAGTGCGGCTGGACGTACTGCCGGTAGTCGGCGAGGGAGAGCGCGCCGGCCCAGGAGTCGAAGAGCTGGAACGCCTGCGCGCCCGCGTCGGCCTGCACCCGCAGGAAGGTGATCGCGATGTCGGCCAGCGCATCGAGCAGCGCGTGCCAGGTGTCGGGCTGCGTGTACATCAGCGCCTTGGTGCGCTCGTGGTTCCGGCTGGGACCGCCCTCCACGAGGTACGAGGCCAGCGTGAACGGAGCGCCCGAGAAGCCGATGAGCGCGACGCCCGCGGGCAGCTCGCCGCGCAGCAACCGCACCGCCTCGGCGATCGGCTCCACCTGGGCCGCGTCGAGCTTCGACATGGCCGCGACGGCGGCGGCGTCCCGGACCGGCTGCTCGATGACGGGCCCGATCCCGCTCACGATGTCGAGATCGATCCCGGCCGCCTTGAGCGGGACCACGATGTCGGAGAACAGGATCGCGGCGTCGGTGCGATGCCTGCGCACCGGCTGCAGGGTGATCTCGCACACCAGGTCGGGGCGGAAGCACGACTGGAGCATGCCGATCCCCTCGCGCACCTTCCGGTACTCGGGCAGCGAGCGCCCGGCCTGCCGCATGAACCACACCGGGCGGTGCTCCGGAGCGCGCCCCGCCGCCGCGTCGAGCAGCGGGTACGCCGTCGCCGCGGCCGTCGTCGATCGATCCTCGTTACTCATCGTCAACGATCATGTCATGACCTCCGCGCCCGTAGGCCGAGGCCTGCGGCGCGCCTCCGCCTGCGGGGCCCTCCGAGCGGCTACGGTCACGGTTTGTGAGCCAACCAGGAACGGGTGACGAAGCGGCAGGCGGTGCGGGAACGCGCGGCGCCGAGCCGGAGTCCTTCCGCGTCGCCGTCGAGTCCCTGCACACGGCGACGGTCCGCCCCGAGATCGAGATCGGCAGCATCCGGCCGCCGCAACGACTCGCTCCGTACAGCTACGCGCTCGGCGCCGAGGTGCGCGACCCCGAATCTGACGTGGTGCCCGAGCACTCCGACGGCGAGACCTTCGGGCGCCTGATCCTGCTCCACGATCCGCACGGACACGAGGCGTGGAACGGCCTGATGAGGCTGGTCGCCTACGTCCAGTCCGAGGTCGACGAGTCCCTGGCGTCCGATCCGCTCCTCCCCGAGGTGGCCTGGAGCTGGCTGACCGACGCGCTCGCCGAGCGGGGCCAGGAGGTGACCGCGCTGGGCGGCACCGTCACAGCGACCGCGTCGGTGCGCTACGGCGACATCGCCGGCCCCCCTCGTGCCCACCAGCTCGAGTTGCGAGCGTCGTGGACGCCGCTGGGCGACGACCTGTCCGGGCACGTCGAGGCGTTCTGCGCGGTGCTCGAGACAGCCGCCGGACTCCCCCCGGCCGGTATCACCCGGCTCGGCTCGGCGTAGGCACCGCCGTGGGCAAGGCCTCATCGGAACCGGTCCCCGGCATTCCGCTCACCGAACCCGCCGAGGGCGTTCCGGAGCCACTCACCACCGTCGAGGAGTTCGCGGCGTGCGCGGCGGCGCTGCGCCGCGGCACCGGCCCCATCGCCGTCGACACCGAGCGGGCGTCGGGCTTCACGTACTCCTCCCGCGCGTACCTGATCCAGATCAAGCGGACGGGATCCGGGCTGTTCCTGCTGGACCCGATCCACGAGCCGGAGGGCCTGGCGCCGGTGATCGAGGCGATGCGCGGCGTCGAGTGGGTGCTGCACGCCGCCGACCAGGACCTGCCGTGCCTGCGGGACGACGGCTTCGAGTGCGACGAGTTGTTCGACACGGAGCTCGCCGGCCGCCTGCTGGGCGCGCCGCGGGTGAACCTCGCGGCGATGACCTCCGAGTACACCGGCTACGCGCTGGCGAAGGGGCACGGCGCCGCCGACTGGAGCACCCGGCCCCTGCCGCACGACTGGCTCAACTACGCGGCACTGGACGTCGAGGTGCTCGTCGACCTGCGTGACGAGGCCTACGAGCGGCTGGAGGACGCCGGGAAGCTGGAGTGGGCGCTCGAGGAGTTCGAGTACGAGCGCACCCGCCCGGACCCAGCGCCCAAACCCGATCCGTGGCGCCGTCTCTCCGGCCTGAGCACCCTGCGCAACCGGCGCCAGCTGGCCCGCGCGCGGGAACTCTGGATGGCCCGCGACGAGATGGCCGAGCAGCGCAACGTCGCGCCGGGGCGCACCCTCCCGGACGCCGCGATCGTCAACGCCGCCGCGAAGAACCCCACCACCGAGGCCGAGCTCACCGCGCTGCCCGTGTTCGGCGGCCCCCGGATGCGACGGTCGGCGAAGCGCTGGCTCGGGGCGATCCACCGGGCCAACGCCCTCTCCGACGCCGCGCTCCCCCCGCTGCACGGCCCGCGCAACGGGGTGCCCGCGAACAATCGCTGGGCCAAGTCGAACCCCGAGGCCGCCGAGCGCCTCGCCGCGGTGCGCGCGGCGCTGGCCGAGATCTCGGACGAGGTGGCGGTGCCGGTGGAGAACCTGCTCCCGACCGACGCCGTCCGTCAGTTGTGCTGGGACGGCACGGCCCGCGGCGCCGACGCCGTCGACGACGCCCTCGCCGCCTCGGGCGCCCGGGACTGGCAGCGACGTCTGACGGTCACCGCCGTCGCCGCCGCGCTCGCCTCCGCCTGAGACCGATCCGGGTCCCGCTCAGCGGACCTGTTCGGGCGTGGCCGGCGACTTCTCCACGGGGACGGCGACGTGGGCGCACGCGGTGGCCCAGCCGGTGATCCGGAACGCGATCTCCGACGGGGTGAGCCCCAGGTCGGTGAGGATCTCGCCGCGGGAGGCGTGATCGAGGAAGGCCTGCTCGATCCCGAGGACGCGCGTCGGCACGTCGACCTCGGCGCGCTGCAGTGCGGCGGTCACGGAGGCACCGATGCCACCCGCCACGCCGTTGTCCTCGAGCGTGACGACCAGCTGGTGGGTGCGCGCCAGGTCGACGATCGACGCCGGCACCGGCAGTACCCAGCGCGGATCCACGACGGTCGCCGAGATGCCCTGGCCGCGCAGCCGCGCGGCCACGTCGACCGCGACGTGCGCGAACGCCCCGACCGCCACGATCAGCACGTCCGCGGCGCCGGGCCCGTCCTCGACGAGCACGTCGACACCGTCGGGCAGGCGGCGCACCGCCTCCAGGTCCGCGGGCACCGCGCCCTTGCCGTAGCGGATCAGGGTCGGCGCGTCGTCGACGGCGAGGGCCTCGGCGAACTCCTCGCGGAGGCGGGCCGCGTCGCGCGGCACCGCAGCGCGCAGGCCCGGGACGATCGCGGCGAGCGAAAGGTCCCACATGCCGTGGTGGCTCGCGCCGTCCGGACCGGTGACGCCGGAGCGGTCCAGGACGACGGTGACGCCCTGGCCGAGAAGCGCGACGTCCATGAGCAACTGGTCGAAGGCGCGGTTGAGGAAGGTGGCGTACAGGGCCACGACGGGGTGCATGCCGCCCAGCGCGAGGCCGGCGGCGGAGGTCAGGGCGTGCTGCTCGGCGATGCCCACGTCGTACATGCGGTCGGGGAACTTGCGCCCGAAGTCGGCCACGCCCGTCGGCTCGGCCATCGCGCCCGTGATGGCGACCAGGTCGTCGCGCCGCTCGCCGTGCGCGACCAGCTCCTCCGCGAACACCGAGGTCCAGTCGCGGGCGCCGCCGGCACCCCCGACCGGAAGGCCCGTGGCGGGGTCGATCACGCCGATGCCGTGCATCTGGTCGGCCTCGTGATTCTCGGCGTGCTCGTAGCCGTTGCCCTTGCGGGTGAGCGCGTGCACCACGACGGGGCCGCCGAAGTCCTTGGCGCGGCGCAGGGCCGCCTCGAGCGCCAGCTCGTCGTGCCCGTCGATGGGGCCGACGTACTTGAGGCCGAGGTCCGCGAACAGCGCCTGCGGGCTCACCATGTCCTTGATGCCGGCCTTCATGCCGTGCAGGAAGGAGTACGCGGGCTCGCCGACCACCGGCATCTTCCGCAGTCGCGCCCGCGCCTCGCCGAGCAGTCGCTCGTACTCCGGCTGCGTGCGCAGGCCCGACAGGTGCGTCGCGAGGCCACCGATCGTGGGCGCGTAGGAGCGGCCGTTGTCGTTGACCACGATGACGACGGGGCGGTCCGACGCCGCGATGTTGTTGAGCGCCTCCCAGCACATGCCGCCGGTGAGGGCGCCGTCGCCGACGACGGCGACGACGGTGCGCTGCTCACCCTTGAGGGCGAAGGCCTTCGCCAGGCCGTCGGCGTAGCTCAACGCCGCCGACGCGTGCGAGGACTCGACCCAGTCGTGCTCGGACTCGGCACGGCACGGGTACCCGGACAGGCCGCCGGCCTGGCGCAGGGTGTCGAAGCCGTCGCGTCGGCCGGTGAGGATCTTGTGCACGTAGGCCTGATGGCCCGTGTCGAAGAGCACCGGGTCGGTCGGTGAGTCGAAGACGCGGTGGATCGCCATCGTCAGCTCGACGACGCCCAGGTTCGGGCCGAGGTGCCCACCTGTCGCCGAGACCTTCTCCACGAGGAAGTCACGGATCTCCGCGGCCAGCTCGGTGAGCTGATCCTGATCCAGCCGACGCAGGTCGCGTGGGGACTCGATGGTGCGCAGCAGGTTCATATCCCTCGTGTCTACTCCCGTGAGAGGTGCCTTTGCCACTTTACCGGCCGCGACGGTCTTCGCGTCCGGGCACCAGCACCGCGAACGCCTCGAGGTGGTGCGTCCCGGGGAAGGCGTCGCATGCGTCCAGCTCAGCGACGCGGTAACCGTTCTCGCAGGCGACGCCGAGGTCGCGTGCGAACGCCGCCGGATCGCAACCGACGTGCACGATCGCGCGCGGCCCGGCCGCCGCGATCGCCGCCATGACGGCCGCGCCGGCGCCCGCGCGCGGCGGATCGAGCACCACGACCGACGGCGCCGGGAGCCCCTTGAGGCGGGAGGCCACGTCCCCGCGGTGGAAGGCGACGGGCTCGTCCGCGAAGGACTGCTTGCCCGCCGCGATCGCTCCGCCGGAGGTCTCGACCACATCGACCGCGAAGCCCTCGTCGACCAGCGCACCGGCGAGGACACCCGCGCCGCCGTACAGGTCCCAGGCCCGGCCGGGCTCTCCCCCGTACCTTCCGGTGTACGCCGCGACCCGCTGCGCGTATCGGGGCGCCGCGTCGCGATGCGCCTGCCAGAAGCCGCCGACGGGGATCCTCCAGGACCGTCCGCCCACGCGGTACTCGGCGAGCGCATCGCCGGCGAGGATCTGCGCCGCCCGGCCGCGGCGAGCGGGCACCGCCGCGTGCGCGGCACCGGCGTCGTCGAGCACGAGCGCGACCTCGGTGCCGGGCTCGGCGCGCAGTCCCGCCGCGAGGTCGGTCAGCACGTCGGGCAGCTGCGCGCACGGCGCGACGACCACGGCGTCGCTGCGATGCGCGTGCTGTCCGAGCGCACCGGCGCCGTCGGCAACGAGGCGGGCGCGGTGCCGCCAGCCGGCGACCGGGGCGCCGGGCATCGGCTCGACGGCGGGCTCGAAGGCGTCGGGATCGAATCCTCCGAACCGCACGAGGAGGTCGTGCAGGACGCCGGCCTTGAGCTCACGCTGGTAGGAGGGGTCGGCGAACGTCAGGTCGCAGCACCCGGCGCCGGCGGCGGCCGCGGCGCACGCCTCGGGCACGCGGTACGGCGAGGCCACGAGGACCTCGACGGTGCTCGCGCGGGCGTAGGACTTCTTGACCTCGGTGACCCGGGCGCGCACGGTCTCCCCCGGGAGCGCTCCGCGCACGAACACGGCGCAGCCCTCGTGCCGGGCGATGACGAACCCGCCGTGCCCCGGTGCCCCGCACGTCAGTTCCAGCTCGTCCCCGATGCTGAGCGCGCTCATGCCTCGTCCGCCCGAGTGCCGCCGTCCGCGGTGGTCGCGGGCGCGGCGGCGTTCGTGGTCGCCTCGACGCGCCGGACGCCGAGGAAGGTGAGCAGCAGCACTGCGGCGAACATCGGCCAGCCCATCACGATCGTCGCGACACCCAACCAGTTCACGTCGTCCTTGAGGAAGAGCGCCCCCTTCACGATGAAGCGCGCCAGGAACAGGAGCATCCACAGGACGGTCAGCCAAGTGAACATGCGCTTCTCGACGGGAATGTTCCGCCAGTCGGACGTCGGCCCCTCGCCTCCACGGAAGAAGTGCCACAGCACACCGACCAGCGGTCGCCCGATCACGATCGAGACGGCGAACGCCAGCGCGAACGCGGCCTGGCTGACGATGCCGTACAGGAAGTACCAGCGTCCGCCCAGTATCAGCGCGATGGCGACGCAGGCAGCGACTCCGATGAATCCGGAGATCGCGGGCTGCACACTCGTCCGGGTGGCCAATCGGACCACCAGGATCAGCAGGGCGGCGCCGAGGGCGGCGCCGGCCGCGGGCCACAGGCCCCACACGGCGTTCACCGGGACGAAGACGACGACGGGCAGGGTGGAGTACACCATCCCCTGCCAGCCGCCCATCTGCTCGAGCACCTGATCCTTGATCGAGGGCTCGGGGGCCTCCTGCTCCGCCGTCGCCGGCTCCTGCTCAGCACCATCCGTCACAGGAACACAGTACGTGGCCGGGCCGGGCCGCGATCCGGCGTCCGATGCCGCCATCGCGGCCGGGACGGCCCCTGGCATGCTCGGCGCATGCAGTTCCCCGCGCACACCACCGCCGTCCTGTTGCCGGGCTCGGGCTCGGACGCCGATTTCGTCCTCCGTGCGTTCGCGCCGCTCACCGCGCTGTGCGCGCACACCGTGGCGGTCGACGCGACGCCGCCGTCGGTGGTGGCCGGCTACCGCGCGGCGCTGGACGCGGCCGCCGCCGATGGTCCGGTGCTGGTCTGCGGCGTCTCGCTGGGGTCGGCGGTCGCCGCGGACTGGGCGCTGGAACACCCGGACGCGGAGGTAACGCTGGTGCTCACCCTGCCGCCGTGGTGCGGCGCGGCCGGGCCGGAGGTCCCCGCGGCGATGTCGGCGCGGGTCACGGCGGACACCGTCGACGAGGTGGGCTCGGCCGAGGCGATCGCCCGGATGCGGGCGGGCAGCCCGCCGTGGCTGGCGCGGGAGCTGAGCCGCTCGTGGGCCGCGCACGGCGATTTCCTCGCACCCGCCCTGCGGGAGGCGGCGGGGTTCGCCGCTCCGACGGAGTCCGCGCTCGGCGGGCTGGGCGCGCGCACCGTCGTGGTCGGCGCCGAGGGCGACCTGATCCACCCCGTCGCCACGGCGCGCGCCTGGGCGTCGGCGATCCCGGACGCCACCGGCGTCGTGGTCGATCTCGCGGACCTCGGCCCCGACCCTGCCGTCCTGGGCCGGGCGGGGCTCGACGGCCTTACTGCTGGTTGTTGAGCCGGGTCAGCGCGGACCCCTGGGTGAGCCGGTCCTGATTGCTCTGCCGCAGGGCGGCGGGGCCCTCGGCGGCGGCGCGCTGCGCCACCTGCGCCGCGATGGCCGCGGCGGCCTGCTCCTGCTGCGCCTGCTGCGCGGCCATGGCCTCCTGCAGCTGCTGCACAAGCTCGGCGGGGAGCTCGATCTCCAGGTGGTCGCGGGCGGGGCGCGGATCGGTACCGCGGCGCACCACCGTCTCGGCGAGCATGGCGCGCGCGAGCTGCGCGGCCTGATCGGCGTTCTCGAGCGGCGCGGCGACGACGATCCGCACCATCCACCGCGGGCCGTCGACGCCGATGAAGCGGAGCACGCCGTCGGGCTGGGTGCCGACGACCTCGCGGCCCCAGTGGCCGTCCTCGATCGTGACCTGGGCGCCGTTCTCGCGGAGCGAATCCGCCAGCTCGGTGACGACCTCGCGCCACTGCCCGCCCGACTTGGGCGCCGCGAAGACGCCCGGGGTGATGCGGCCGACCGGGGTATCGAGGTGCACGCCGACGGGGACGCCCTCCGGGCTCATCTCGACCTGCAGCTGCGACTCCGCCGGCATGGCCAGGATGATCGAGCCGAGGTCGAGGCGGCCGTCGTCGAGGCCCTCGGTGCTCTCCAGGGAGTTGAGGTCGTAGGGGCCGGCGCCGGTGCCGAGCTCCTGCACCTCGTCGTCGTCCGCGGGGACCGGCACCGTGTGGTGCTCGGGCTGCCCGATCGTGGCGTACGGGTCGACGCTCGCGGTGCTGCGCTGCTTGGACTTGCGGCGGCCGAGGGCCATGAACGGTGCTCCTTGGTTCTTCGAGGGTTCGGGGGGGAGGTCAGTGGGAGGACTCGAGGCTGGCGTGCCCGCCCGACGAGCCGTAGCCGCCGGCGCCGCGGACCGTCTCGTCGAGGAACGAGACCTCCTTGAAGTCGGGCAGTTCGACGCGCTGCACGAGCAACTGGGCGATGCGGTCGCCGCGCTTGATGTCGACGGCCGTCTCGCGGTCGGTGTTGAGCAGGCACACCTTGATCTCGCCGCGGTAGCCGGCGTCGATGGTGCCGGGCGTATTGACCACGGTGAGACCATGTTTCGCGGCGAGGCCGGACCGGGGGTGGATCAGTCCGACGGTGCCGTGGGGCAGCGCGATCGCCACGCCCGTGGCGACGAGCGTGCGGGCGCCCGGTTCGATCCGCACGTCGGTCGTCGAGTACAGGTCCACGCCCGCGTCGCCGGGGTGTGCGCGCTTGGGGAGTGGGAGGCCCTCGTCGAGCCGCAGTAGGGGTATCTGGCTCACCATGGGATGCAGACTACGCTGAAGCCGTGTCGGACGATCGAACAGTGAAGACCTCGAAGCCGGAGAACGGCTACACCGAGAGGCTGACGGTGCCGTGGTACTGGTGGCTCGCGGGAGCGGTCGTGGCGGGTCTGCTCTGCTTCGAGGTGACTCTCGCCGCCAGCTGGGGCGACTGGATGATCGGCGCGTTCGTGCTGATCGTCGCCGTGATCGCGGTCCTGCTCTGGTCCATGGGCCGCGGCAGCGTGGGCGTGCGCGACGGTGAGCTTTGGGCGGGCAACGCCCACCTGCCGCTGGAGCTGATCTCCCGCGCCGCGGCCGTGCCGGCGGAGGCGAAGAGCGCGGCGCTGGGCCGCCAGCTCGATCCCGCGGCGTTCGTGTACCACAAGGGATGGATCAAGACGATGATCGTTGTGGTCCTCGACGATCCCGATGACCCGACGCCGTACTGGATGGTCTCCACCCGGCGCCCGGAGAAGATGCTCGCGCTGATCCCCGCCGCGACCACGCTCGGATAACGAGCGGGCCGCCGCGGAGAGATCGCCGTCAGGCGCAGTCGATGCAGATCAGCTCGCTGCCGTCGGGATCGGCGAGCCGGCTGCGGTGGTACACCAGGAAGCAGCTGGTACAGGTGAACTCGTCAGCCTGCTTCGGCACCACCCGGACGCTGAGCTCCTCGCCCGACAGGTCGGCACCGGGGAGCTCGAAGGACTCGGCGGTCTCGCCCTCGTCCACGTCCACCGTGCCGGACTGGCCCTCGTTGCGACGGGCCTTCAGCTCCTCCAGCGAATCCTCCGAGATCTCGTCCGCCTCGGAGCGCCGTGGAGCGTCGTAATCAGTTGCCATGCCGTGTCATCCCCATCCTTGCTCGTGCCCCCGGCCTCGGGGTTTCCGAGACCGCCGGGCGCGTTGTGTCCCGCGCGAGCGGCCAGAGTGTAGCGCACTCGAAATCGGTTGTCACGGACTTTCCGGGACGGTTGCCGATACCACCGCTCGTTGCCCCTCCAACGCGCGATGGGGCCAGATGATTCCCGCGGCTCCCGACGAGTTTCCCGCGACGACTCCCGCGCCGCCTCCCCTGCCGTGGCTGCGCGCTCCCGTACAGTCGGGGCCGTGGTTTCCCAGCTCACCGGCACGGGCCGGCGATTCGACCGGAACGGTGAACCGTTCCGGCGGCGCAACACGCTCCCGATCCTCATCGTGATCGCCGTCCTCGCCGTGGTCGCCATCGCGACCTGGGCCCGCGCCATGTCCTCGCAGGAGGAGACCGCCGCGCCCGTGTCCTGCCCGCCGCCGCCCGCGCCGTCGGCGTCGGCGACCGCGACGACCGGTGCCGCGGCGCGCGCGGGTGCCACCGCGCCGGCGCCCGCGCCGGGGAAGTTCGAGGTCGTCTCCCCCGACGACCTGGTCTCCGTCCGGCCCGCACCGCTCGCCGCGTCGACCGTGCGCGTGCTGAACGCCTCGGGCCAAGCGGGCCGCGCGGAAACGACGTTGAACAAGCTCGCCGACTACGGCTTCGGCGCGCCCACCACGGGCGCGTACGGCAACGATCCGGTGTACCCGGAGATGGCCTGCCAGGCGCAGCTCCGGTTCGGCGACTCGGGGACGGCGGCGGCCGCGGCGGCCTGGATCATCGCTCCGTGCGCCGAACTGGTCAACGACGGGCGTCGCGACAACTCGGTCGATCTCGTCCTGGGGACCTTCTTCACCGATCTCGAGCCCAGCACCGATGCGCAGGAGATCCTGCGCATCCTGCGCGCGGCCCCGTCCGGCGCGGCGGACGGCGGGGCGAACCCCGCCCTGGTCTCGGCGGTCCACAGTCAGTCCTGCAACCGCTGAGCAGCCCGGAACGGGCGACGCCGGCCTAGAGCGCCTCGAGCCCTCCCGCCGCCCGCAGTAGCGCGATCAGGTCGTCGGCGATCCCCGGCGCCGCAGCGAGGGTCAGTGCACCGTCGTCGCTCGTGGAGTCCGGGGCGGGCACGATGACGACCGCTCCGGCCTCCTGCGCGATCAGGGCGCCGGCGGCCCAGTCCCACGGGCTCAGGCCGTGTTCGAAGTGCGCGTCGGCGCGGCCGGCCGCCACCATGCACAGGTCGAGGGCGGCGGAGCCGATGCGCCGGACGTCGCGGACGGCCGGTAGCAGCTGCGCGAGGACGCGGCCCTGCTTCTCGCGGCGCTCGCGGGCGTACCCGAAGCCGGTCGCGACCAGGGCCAGGGCGGGATCGGTGATGGGGTTCGCGCGGAGCTCGCGGACGGTGCCGTCGGGCGCGATCTCGCGCGCCCCCTCACCGAGGGCGGCGGCGTAGACGGTGCCGTGCACCACGTCGGCGACGGCCCCGGCCACGGACACGCCGTCGACCTGGGCGCCGAGGGAGACCGCGTAGGCGGGCACGCCGTAGAGGAAGTTGACGGTGCCGTCGATGGGGTCGACCACCCACCGGACCGCGCCGCGCTCCCCCTGGTCACCGCCGAACTCCTCGCCGAGGACGGTGTCGTCCGGCCGGAGCTCGGCGAGCCGCTCCCGGACGAAGCGCTCGGTCTCGGTGTCGACCACGGTGACCGGGTCGGTCGGCGTCGACTTCGTGGTCACACCCTCCGGACGCGTCCCGTCGGCACCGTCGAATGCATTGGCGCCGAAGACCTCCGCCCGGCGCGCCGCGACGCGCTGCGCGGCCTCCGCGACGACGGTGACGGCGATCTCGGACAACTCCCATCGGTTAAGTTGCACGTCCTCCACAGAACCACAATCCGCGGTACTTTGACAGCGCCGAGGGCACCCGGGCGGAGGATCACTGTCCGGCACGTCGAGGAATGCGGAGCGGGAATGGCGGAGAATCTGGGGTTCGGTGTCGACATCGGCGGCAGCGGGATCAAGGGCGGCGTCGTCGACATGGACACGGGCGAACTGATCGGCGAGCGGTACAAGGTGCCCACGCCGCAACCGTCCACGCCGGGTGCGTGCGCGGGGGCGGTCCGCGAAGTGATCGGGCACTTCGACTGGGAGGGCCCCGTCGGGATCACCGTCCCGGCGGTGGTGACGAAGGGCACGGTCCGCAGTGCGGCGAACATCGATGCGGGCTGGATCGGGACCGACGCGAGCGAGCTCTTCACCTCCACGCTGAACCGCCCCGTGACGGTGCTCAACGACGCGGACGCGGCCGGCCTCGCCGAGGACCGGTACGGAGCGGGCCGCGACTTCGACGGGGTGATCCTGCTCCTGACGCTGGGCACGGGCATCGGTTCGGCGCTCATCTATCGCGGGACCCTGGTGCCCAACACCGAGTTCGGGCACATCGAGGTGGAGGGCAAGGAGGCCGAACACCGCGCGGCCAGCTCGGTGAAGGACCGCCGCGGGTGGAGTTACGAGAAGTGGGCCGGTCAGGTCAGCCGCGTCTTCCGCGAGTACGAGAAGCTGCTGTGGCCGGACCTGATCATCGTGGGCGGCGGCGTGAGCCGCAAGGCCGACAAGTGGGTGCCGCTGCTCGAGGTGAAGACACCGGTGATTCCCGCGAAGCTGCTGAACACCGCGGGCATCGTGGGCGCGGCGATGGCATCGCAACGCGACTGAGCCGTCCGGTTCGGGCGCTTTGACCGCAGGTGAATGCGGGCGGAGCGACCGAATCGTTACAATGGGGTGCCGGCGTCGAAACGCCGGAACAGACGCCGGACTCCCTCGCCTCCGGACGCCTCAGCCACCACCGACGCCGCGCACGGCTCGGAACCGGTGCTGTTGTCGCGCCCGGGAAGCGGTTCCGGCGCACGCAGGCACAGTAGGAAAGGGCGTACGTGGCAGCGACGCAGACCAGCTCCAGCGCACCGTCGGCAGACGGCGTGGACGGTTCGGCCACCTCGGCGGAGACCCCCGCCAAGAAGACCACCGCCAAGAAGGCACCCGCGAAGAAGGCCCCCGCCAAGAAGGCGCCGGCCAAGAAGGCGGCGGCGAAGAAGGCCCCCGCCAAGAAGGCACCGGCCAAGAAGGCGGCCGCCGGACCGGCGAAGCGCACGGCGAAGAAGGCCGCCGGTAAGAAGGACGCCTCTGCCGCCGGTGCCGAGAGCGGCGCCGAGGACGAGGTCGATCCCGAGCTCGACGGCGATCCCGATCCCACGGAGCTCGCGGACGAGGACGTCACGCTCGACGCGGACGACACCGCGGACGACACCCCGGAGACGAAGGGCAAGAGCGCCGTCACCAAGCCCGCCCCGGCGGACGCGGAGGACGAGGAGCCGTCCGAGCAGGACAAGGCCTCCGGCGACTTCGTGTGGGACGAGGAGGAGTCCGAGGCGCTGCGGCAGGCCCGCAAGGACGCCGAGCTCACCGCCTCGGCGGACTCCGTGCGCGCCTACCTCAAGCAGATCGGCAAGGTCGCGCTGCTCAACGCCGAGGAGGAGGTCGAGCTCGCCAAGCGGATCGAGGCCGGCCTGTTCGCCGAGCAGCAGATCAACCGCTGGCTCGAGCGCGGCGAGAAGCCCGCGATCGGCATCCGGCGCGACATGAACTGGATCGCCCGCGACGGCAACCGCGCCAAGAACCACCTCCTCGAGGCCAACCTGCGCCTCGTGGTCTCGCTGGCCAAGCGCTACACCGGCCGCGGCATGGCGTTCCTGGACCTGATCCAGGAGGGCAACCTCGGCCTGATCCGCGCGGTGGAGAAGTTCGACTACACCAAGGGCTACAAGTTCTCCACGTACGCCACCTGGTGGATCCGCCAGGCCATCACCCGCGCCATGGCCGATCAGGCCCGCACCATCCGCATCCCGGTGCACATGGTGGAGGTCATCAACAAGCTCGGCCGCATCCAGCGCGAGCTGCTCCAGGATCTGGGCCGCGAGCCCACCCCGGAGGAGCTGGCGAAGGAGATGGACATCACGCCGGAGAAGGTGCTGGAGATCCAGCAGTACGCGCGTGAGCCGATCTCGCTGGACCAGACCATCGGCGACGAGGGCGACAGCCAGCTCGGCGACTTCATCGAGGACTCGGAGGCCGTCGTCGCGGTCGACGCGGTGTCCTTCACGCTGCTCCAGGACCAGCTCCAGTCGGTCCTCGACACGCTGTCCGAGCGCGAGGCCGGCGTGGTCCGCCTGCGGTTCGGCCTCACCGACGGCCAGCCGCGCACCCTGGACGAGATCGGCCAGGTCTACGGCGTGACGCGCGAGCGCATCCGCCAGATCGAGTCGAAGACGATGAGCAAGCTGCGGCATCCGTCGCGCTCGCAGGTCCTGCGCGACTACCTGGACTAGGCGACGAGACCGAACGGCCCGGCGGTTCCCCGCCGGGCCGTTCGTCGTTCCTAGCCGAGCTCCTCGACGAACGCGAGGAGGTCGCCGGCGTAGTCCTGCGGCACCTCCAGGGCCGCGAAGTGGCCGCCGCGCGGCATCGTCGTGTACTGGACCACGTTCGCGGCCCGCTCGCACCAGCTGCGGGGCGACTGGGCCTCGCGCGGGTAGATCGCCATCGCGGTCGGCACGGTGATCCGCGTGGCCTCGCCGCCCCACCCGTCCGCGGCGTAGCTGTCGGCGGCCGTCGCCGCGGTCTGCGTGAACCAGTAGATGCTGAGGTTGGTGAGCAGTTCGTCGCGCCCGCCGAAGGCCCCCTCGACGTCGTGGTCCTGCGATCCCGTGTCGATCAGTCCGATCATCCAGGCCGCGAGGCCGGCGGGGCTGTCGTTGAGGGCGGGGCCGACGATCTGGGGCTTCGTGGACTGGACCGCCGCGTAGCCGCCCTGGGTCGCCCACCAGTACTGGATGAACTCGGCGTAGGCGCGCTCCTCGTCGTTGAGGTCGGTCTCCGCGCCCGTCGGGTACTCCGCGTTCGTCAGGTGCAGGCCGACGACCCGGTCGGGGTGCCGGCGCGCGAGCTGCGAGCCGACGACGGTGCCGACGTCGCCGCCCGCCACGACGAACTTCTCGTAGCCCAGCACCTCGGTCATGAGGCGCTGGAACAGGTCCGCGGTCGCGGCGCTCGGCAGCGCGTACCCACCGGTGAACGCGAAGCCCGGCAGCGAGGGCACGACGCAGTCGAAGCCGCGAGCGGTGAGGTCGTCGAGCACGCGCCGGTACCGGAACGGCGTGTCCGGCCACCCGTGCAGGAGCAGGATCGCGCCGCGGGAGTCGTCGGCGACCCGGTGCAGGAAGTGGACCGGGCGACCGTCCACCTCGGCCCGGAACTGCGGTATCGCGTTGAGCCCCGCTTCGGCGCCGCGCCAGTCGAACCCGTCGGCCCAGTACGCGACGAGATCGCGGAGGTACTCGCCGGAGGTACCGCGGGCGAAGTCGGTGTTGGGGGCGACGTCGGGGAACCGGGTCGCGCGCAACCGTTCCTGCAGCTGGGCGATCTCCCCGCCGGGGACGTCGATGGTGAAGGCGGGCACGGTCATGGCATCTCCGATCAAGAGGGTGATCCGAATCACCTGGGAGTATTCGCCGCATTCGTCCGCTTCGCATCCTGAAAGGCGCCTGCGCGGGTTCGCGCCGGTGCGGTCAGCGCTCCGCCGTCTCGCCGCGCCCCGTCACCCACAGCGGCCCGGTGACCAGCCAGATGACGGTGATCACGCCGAGCGTGCCGAAGACGCCCATGAGCGCCTCGCGCTGTGCGTCATCCGCGACGGTGTACCCGAGCCCCAGCGAGACGGCGCCCGCGATGGCGACGGCACCGAGCCACCGGTAGAAGTCCGACCACTCCTTGCGCGTCCGCTCGGGCCCGAGCGAGGGCACCTTCCGCGGCGCCGGCCCGCCGGCGAAACGGTGCGCGAAGCGTTCGTCCGCCCAGGCGATCATGCGGTGCCCGAACATGACGGTGCACCCGAGATAGATGCCGGCGAGCCGGTGGGCGAAGCCCACCTCGCCGCCGCGGTACAGGTCGATCGCGACGGCCGCGATCAACACCACGTCGAGCAACGGAACCAGGGCGAGCGCGACCATTCCCGCGCGTCGCCATCGCAGGATGTACCGCAACACGAGGCCACCGACCACGAGGACCCAGAAGCCCACCTCGCACGCCGCGATCGTCCACAGCACCGGACTGTTCAGCTCTCCCATGCCGACCACTCTGCCGCGACCGCACCCCGTCGTCGTCCCCCCGGCGGCCTCCCGGGGCTCCCCCTTTCGGTGGACCCGCCGGACCCGGCGATGTGCTGCAATGGGCGCATGAAGTCGCTCGGTCGGTCGTGGACGTCGGAGTACGCCGCGGTCCCCGCGATCGGCATCACCCTCGTGGGGGCGCTGCTGTGGGCGGCGGGCGGCTGGTCGGTGCGCGGCGAGGCCGAGGACTTCTACCCCTGGCAGGTGAAGTTCGGGCTGCTCTGCGGCGCGCTCGCCGTCCAACTCCTCGCGCGCCGCCGACCCGCGCTCGCGTTCGCACTGATGCTGGCGCTCACGGCCTGGGACTTCCCGTTCGGCCCGTCGGTGGTGTTGTGGATCGCCTTCTCGGACGTCATCTACCTGGCGGTGGCCACCGGCTCCGATCGGCTGCGCGATGTGGTGTCGTGGACGGTTCTGGTCCTGACCGTGGCCCTCGGCATCGGCGCCGCCACCCTCGCGGGGGTGAAGGGCGGCATCTACACGATCCTCGTGCTGATCGCGGTGCTCTGGTCCCCGATCGGCTACGGCCGGGCGGTCCTCGCCTACCGCAGGCTCGCCGAACTCGAACGCGAGGAGGGTGAGTCCCGGCGTGCCACGGCGCTCGCGGACGAGCGACGCCGCCTCGCACGGGAATTGCACGACACCGTCGCCGGGCATCTCTCCGCGGTCGCGATCCTCGCCGACGCCGCGCAGCGCACGCCCGAGAATCCGGCGGTGCTGCAGTCGATCCGGTCCGGAAGCCTCGCCGCGCTCGAGGAGATGCGGGCCACGATCAACCTGCTCACCTCCCCCGACGATGCGGCCGTGCGCACAACCTTCGCATCGCTCGAGCCGCTCGTCGAGACCGCGGGGGCCGCGGGCGTGACCGTCCGGCTCGGCCTGCCCGACGGTCCGCTGCCCACTGCCGTCGAGGCCACCCTCACGCGGATCCTCGGCGAGGTCATCACCAACGCGACCAAGCACGCGCCCGGCGCCGAGCTCGACGTCGCCGTCGACACCGACCAGGAGGCCCTCACCATGACCGCGACCAATCCCCTGCCTGGCGCGGGCTGGTCGGAGGGATCCGGGGACGGATTGCGCAACATCGCCTTCCGCGCGGAGTCCATCGGAGGCTCGGCGACCGCGGGGCCGCACGACGGGGCCTGGGTGGTCCGGGCGACGATCCCGATGGAGGTGGCGCGGTGACGGCCACCGTCGTCCTGGCGGACGATCACGCGGCGATCCGGGCGGGCCTGCGCCTGCTCCTCGAGTCCACCGGGGAGGTGCGGGTGATCGGCGAGGCCGCCGACGGTGCCGCCGCCCTGCGGCAGGCGCGGGCGCTGGGGCCCGACGTGGTGGTGATGGACGTCCGCATGCCGCGCGTCGACGGGCTCGCGGCGACGGCCTCCGTCGTGGCCGAGACCGACAGCGCCGTGCTCGTGCTGACGACCTTCGACCTCGACGAGTACGTCCTGGGCGCGCTGCGCGCCGGGGCGAGCGGCTTCCTGCTCAAGTCGGCGGGCGGCGACGAGCTGATCCGCGCCGTCCTGGCCGTCGCGGCCGGCGACGCGGTGCTCGACCCGAAGGTGACCCGGGCGGTGATCGCGGCGATCCCCCGGCCCGGAGCGGAGCCCGCGGCCGTCGACCTCAGCGCGCTCACCGACCGCGAGCGCGACGTCCTCGCCGGGCTCGGTGAGGGCCTGTCGAACCAGCAGATCGCGCGGCGCCTCGACATCGGCGAGGCCACCGTGAAGACGCACGTCTCGCGGGTGCTGATGAAGCTCGGCGTGCAGTCGCGGGTGCAGGCCGCGGTGGTCGCCGCACAATCCGGTTTGAACTAGGGCTTGACCTCAACATTGCTTCGGGTTATTTGATGGACTCGTTCCGGAAAACGACCCGAGGAGACACCATGACCGCCATCGACACCGCAGCCCCGTCCGCCTTCCGCCTGACCCGCACGACCGCCGTGCTGGGCGCCGTCGGCCTGTCCCTACTCACGAACCTCGCCCTGTGGCTGATCGGCCTCGTCGCGGGCGGCGACTTCACCGTGACCGACGAGGCCGGGGTCCGCGCCTCGGTCGCACCCGGCGGCGTCGTCCTCATGACGGTGGTCCCGCTGGCCGTCGGCATGACCGTGGCCGTGCTGCTCTCGAAGCTGTGGGCCCCGATCCTGCGGGTCGCCGCCGTGGTCGGCGCCGCGGCGTCGCTCGGCACCATCGCGGGCACCCTGGCCGCCGACTTCGACGGGCCGTCCACGGTGATGCTCTCGCTGATGCACGTGGTGATCGCCGTGGTGCTGGTCATCGCCCTGGAGGCGCTGTTCCGCCGCGTGCGCTGATCACCGCGGAGGATCCGTACCCTCACTCCCTCACCGGGTGAGGGTACGGATCCAGTTCCGGGTGGCGGCGGGGACGATCACGTCGTCCAGCTCGAAGGTGGTGGCGGCGTGCAGCGCCCGGCCGCGTTGGTACGCGAGTGCCAGCAGCTGGTCGAAGAGCTCGGCGCGGGCGGCCTCGTCGGGCGCGGCGGCGAGTTCCCTGCTGAAGCCCAGCCGCACCGCGCCCTCAAGGCCCATCCCGCCGATCTCGCCCGTGGGCCAGGCGACGGTGAACTGCGGGGCGTGGAAGCTGCCGCCGGTCATGGCCATCGCGCCGAGGCCGTAGCCCTTGCGCAGCACGATCACGCCGAGCGGCACGGTGAGCCGCGCGCCGTGCACGAACAGCCGGGAGAACCGCCGGACGGTGGCCTGCTCCTCGGCCTCGGGCCCGACCATGAACCCGGGGGTGTCGCACAGCGAGATCACCGGGAGCCCGTGCGCCTGTGCCAGTTCCAGGAAGTCCGCGAGCTTGTCCGCCGCCTCGCCGTCGATCGCGCCGCCCAGGTGGCGGGTGCTGTTCGCGATGAGCGCGTACGGCTTCCCCTCCACCCGGACCAGCGCGGTGATGACGCCGACGCCGTAGTCGCGGCGCAGCTCGAGCGTCGAGTCCACGTCGACGATCGCGGCGATCGCGGCGCGGACGTCGTAGGCGCGCAACCGATTCTCCGGGACCACGTGCCTCGCGGCGCGCGGGTCGGGCGCGGTCCAGGCGTCGATGGGCCCGGCGAAGTAGCCCAGGTATCGGCGCGCGCGATCGACCGCGTCGGCCTCGTCGTCGGCGACGACGTGCACGACGCCGTTGCGGCGCTGCACGTCGATGGGGCCGATGGCCTCCGGCGGGAACTCGCCGAGGCCGCCGCCCGAGATCATCGCCGGCCCGCCCATGCCGAGGTTGGCGTCGGGCGTGGCGATCAGAACGTCGCAGATGCCGGCGAGCGCCGCGTTCCCGGCGAAGCAGCGGCCGGAGACGACGGCGATCAACGGGACCCGCCCACGCAGCGCACCGAGCGACCGGAAGGTGGGGACGTCGAGGCCCGCCACGATGTCGAGATCGGTGTCGCCGGGGCGTCCGCCGCCGCCCTCCGCGAACAGCACGATGGGCACGTTCCGGCGCTCCGCGACGTCGATCAGCCGGTCGGTCTTGGCGTGGTTGCGCCAGCCCTGCGTGCCCGCGAGCACGGTGTAGTCGTACGAGATCACCATCGCCTCGGCACCGCCGATCGTCGCGAGGCCGCCGATCAGGCCGTCCGCGGCGCCCGTAGCGATGAGCTCCTCCTCGGAGCGGCGGGCACGCTGCGCCGGCAGGAGCAGCGCGCCGTACTCGGTGAAGCTGCCCGCGTCCACGAGGTCCTCGATGTTCTCGCGAGCGGTGCGCCGGCCGATCCGGCGCCGCTTGGCCACGGCGTCGGGGCGACCCTCGTCGAGCGTGACGCGGTGCCGTTCGCGCACCTCGTCGAGGTCGGCGCGGGGCCGGTCGAGATCGAGTGCGTCGGCGGTGTCGTCCGCGGCAGCGGCATCGTCGACCCCCGCGTAGGTGAGGAGCGGGGTACCCGCGGTCACGGTCTCCCCCGGCCGCACCAGCACCTCGCCGACAGTGACCGACACGGGCAGCGCCTGCTCGTGCTCCATCTTCATGGCCTCGAGCACGACGAGCGCGGTGCCGGGCTCGGCGGAGGCACCGGACTCCGCGACGGCGACGACGGTGCCGGTCAGCGTCGCGGTGAGCACGTCGCCGTCGAGTTCGACGGTGGGCGCCGGTGCGGGGGCTGCGGCCTCGGGCACGAGGTCGCCGATCCGGCGCGCGAGATAGCCGGTGTCCACGGGGCCCGAGCGGAACTCGGGATCGGCGAGGACGGCGCGCAGCAGGTCGATGTTGGTGCCGGGGCCGTCGATCACGAACTCCCCCAGCGCCGCGTCGGCCTTGGCGCAGGCGCGCGCCGGGGTGGCGGCCCGGACGATCACCTTGGCGAGCAGCGAGTCGTACCGGGCGGAGGTGGCCAGGCCCGGCCGACCGTAGCCGTCGACGCGCACGCCGGGACCTGTCGGCGGCGTGTAGCCGGCGAGGACGCCCGCCGCAGGGAGCACGGTGCCGTCGCGCTGCGGCACCTCCAGGTTCACGCGCGCCTGCACGGCGGTGCCGTGGGCGGCGGCGGGCGTTCCGCTGACGGCGCCGTCGCGGCACCCGATCGCGGGCGGCAGGCCCAGTTCCCCGAGCGGGGCGCCCTCGGCGAGGGCGAGCTGCGCGGCCACCAGGTCGACGCCGGTCACCTCCTCGGTCACGGTGTGCTCCACCTGGATCCGGGGATTGACCTCGAGGAAGACCGCCCCGCCGTCGCGGACCAGGAACTCGACGGTCGCGAGGCCGCGGTAGCCGGCCGCGGCGCAGAGCCGGGCGGCGTGGCCGTGCAGCGCTGCGCGCAGCTGATCGTCCAGCGCCGGCGCGGGCGCGACCTCGACGAGCTTCTGGTTGCGGCGCTGCACGCTGCAGTCGCGGTCGCCGAGCGCGACGGCGGTGGTCCCGTCGCCGATGACCTGGACCTCGATGTGCCTGGCGCCGGCCTGCAGTTCCTCGGCGAAGACGCGGCCGTCGCCGAATCCGAGCTCGGCCTCGGAGACGCAGGCCCGGTAGGCGGATTCGAGGTCCTCGTCGTACCGGGGACCGGGTGGCACGGCGCGCATGCCGCGGCCTCCGCCGCCCGCGACGGCCTTGATCATGACGCCGGCCGGGCGGCCGGCGGCGAAGGCGCGCACCGCCGCGAGGTCGGCCCCGCCGTCGGTGGCGGCGGGCACCGGGACCCCCGCGGCGACGGCGGCCGAGCGCGCAGCGGCCTTGTCGCCGAAGGTACGGAGCACGTCGGGGTCTGGGCCGACGAAGGTCAGGCCGGCAGCGGCACAGGCCGCGGCGAAATCGGCGTTCTCCGCGAGGAAGCCGTAGCCGGGGTGCACCGCGTCGGCGCCCGTGCTCGCGGCGGCCGCGACGACCGCATCGCGGTCCAGGTAGGCCGCGGGGCCGGAGCCCGCGAGCGCGACCGCGTCGTCGGCGGCGGCGACGTGCGGGGTGTCGGCGTCGTCCGCGGCGTAGACCGCCACGGTCGGGATGCCGAGTTCCCGTGCGGTGCGGATGATCCGCAACGCGATCTCCCCGCGATTGGCGATGAGCAGCTTCACTTCGACTCCCCCTGGTTGAACGCGGCCGCCCCGTTCTCCGCGGCCACCGCGGGACTTCCCGCTGATGCCGCGCCGGCGATCTGCGCCGCCTGCTCGAACAACAATCCCTTGCGCACCTTGCCCGTCGCCGTCATCGGCAGCGCGTCGACGACCACGAAGTCGGGCACCTTGTAGCCCGCCATGTTCTCCCGCGCCCACGCCGTGAGCTCGGCGACGTCCACGGGACCGGCGGAGACGACGAAGGCGAGGGGCACCTGGCCCTTGCGCGCGTCGGGTCGCGGGACGACCGAGACCGAGCCGATCGCCGGGTGATCCTTGAGCAGCGCCTCCACCTCCGACGGGAAGACCGACATGCCGTTGACCTTGATCATCTCCTTCGTCCGGGCGAGGTAGTGCACCGCGCCCCAGTCGTCGATCTTCCCCACGTCGCCGGTATGCAGCCAGCCGTCGCGGATCGCCTCGGCGGTCGCCTCGGGCCGGCGGTGGTAGGCGGTGAGGATCGACTCGCTGCGCACCACGATCTCGCCGGTCTCGCCGAGCGGGACGGGCGCACCGTCGGGGTCGACGACGAGGATGTCCGTGCCGGGCACGGGAAGCCCGCAGAAGACGGGGTCGGCGGTGAGGTCCCGGTCGCCGTCCTGGAAGCCGAGCGTGAACGTGTCGGCGGTGTGCGTCTCGGTCATGCCGTAGGAGGCCTCGCGGAGGACGCCGCCGGTCAGTGCCCGCCAGCGGGCGCGCAGCTCCGGGGTCAGCTTGAGCACGAAGGAGACGGCGAGCGGGTTCACGACGGTGCGGAAGGCGGCACCGTCGAACCCGGGCAGGTCCATGAGCTCGACGTAGTTGTCGACCGTGGCGACGGTGTCGGTCACGCCGTACCGGGCGATGAGCGCCGTGGCGACGGCCGGATCCCACCGGGTCATGAGCACGATCGTCTGGCCGTTGAGCAACGGCTTGAGGATGCCGAAATCCTCACCGGCGATCCAGAACACGGGCAGGAAGTTGAGCCCGACCGGGGCGCTCTCCCCCACCGCGGTACCGCCCGCCACGGTCGCGGTGGCCGCCGTGTAGGCCATGTGCCGCTGCGTGTGCTCGCACCCCTTGGGCAGCCCGGTGGTGCCGCCGGTGTAGTTGAGCGCGGCGAGCGCATCCGGGTCGGAGTCCCGGACCGGCGCGGGCGCTGCGACGACCACACGGTGCCAGTCGCTGCGCGGGTCCGGCGCGGTGCCGAAGGGCGCCGGGGCGTCCGGGAGCGGCGCGGTGTCCACGAGGAGATCGCTCAGCGCCGTGGCGAGCACGGTGCGCACCGGCGTCTGCGCGCGCACCGTCTCCACCAGGTCCAGCAGGTCGGTCTGCGCCACCAGCACGCCGACGCCGGCGTCGTCCAGCTCGTGCTGCAGCTCGCGCCCCTTGAGCAGCGGGTTGACCGGCACGTGAACGGCGCCCACCTTGAGGATGCCGAGCATGGCGATCGCGAACTGCGGGCAGTTGCCCAGGTAGACGCCGACCGCGTCGCCCGCGCGGACCCCCTCCTCACGGAGCAGGCCCGCGAACCGGTCCGAGAGCTCGTCGTACTCGGCGTACGTCACCTCGCGGCCGTAGAAGGCGATCGCGACGGTGTCGGGCCGGTGCCGCGCCCAGTGCCGCAGGTGCTCCACCATCGCGGGCGTCTCCGCGGGGTACTCGACGGTGCGCGGCACCTGCGCCGGCCAGTTCCGCAGGCGCAGTGCGCGGATCTCGTCGGCGGCGACGTCGAGCGCGGCGGCGACGTCGGTGGTCCGGTCGGTCATGGGGCTCCTTCGGTGCGTCGGCTCCGTCAGAAGCCGATCAGTCGTTCGGCGACGCGGATCTGGTCCGCGATGAAGCGCTCGCGCGCGGCGGGACTGTCGCGCGCCACGCGCTTCGCGCCGTGGTGGATGGTGTCGTTGAGGATGGTGACCAGCGTCGCGGGCGGCAGGCACAGGTCGACGGTGGCGGGATCGAGGGATTCGAGGTACGCGGTGTAGCGGCGGTGCGTGCGCCGGGTGGTGCGGTCCCAGACCGCGGCGACGTCCTCCCGGACCGGGGCCATCGCGTCGAACAGGGCGACGAGGCCTCCGTTCGCGAAGACCGCGTCGGCGTAGGCGCGCATCGTGGCCGCGATGACCTCGCGAGGCACGTCGGTCTCGATGCCGTCCAGCATCTGCGTCGCCTCGAGTTCCGCGCCGATCCGGTCCACGAGGGCGAGGAGGATCTCGTCCTTCGACCGGAAGTAGGCGTAGAAGGTGGGCCGGGAGGTCTGCGCGCGGGCGGCGATGAGCTCCACCGTGGTGGCGGCGTAGCCGAGGTCGTCGAAGCAGTCGGCCGCCGCCCGGAGGAGTTCCTCCCGGCGGGCGGCGCCGGCGTCCTTGCGGTTCGCGCGGGCCCGCTCCTGTGATTCGCTGATCGTCACGCTCACGAGTCTGCTCGGCTCCGCTCGGACCTTCAAGGACGCCGGTGCCGGCTCACGCCGACGCGGGGATCCCGGGCACCGCGTTCGGATCCATGCGCACCGCCCTGCCGTTCGTCTCCTTGAGGAAGTAGGCGCTGGCGAAGGTCACCAGACCCATGGCGGCGAGGTAGACCGAGACGAACGTGCTGGACTGCGTCTCGGCGATGATCGCGGTCATGATCAGCGGCGCTACGCCGGAGACGGCGACCGCCGCCAGCTGGTAGGCCAGCGAGGCGCCCGAGTAGCGGATCCGCGGCTCGAACAGCTCGGCCATGAACGCGGCCAGCGGCCCGTAGGTGAGCGCCTGCCCGAAGCTGGAGACGAACATCGCGACCAGCAGCAGACCGATGTTCGTCGTCTCCGCGAGCCAGAAGAACGGGAACGCCCAGGCGATGAGCACGGCGCCGCCGACGAGGATCAGGGGCCGCCGCCCGACGCGATCGGACACCGCGCCCGCGGCCATGATGACGAGCGGCATCACCACCGAGGTGGCGAGCACGCACGCCAGGATCGAGTTGCTGCTCATGCCCAGGCCGCCCGCGGAGGGCTTCTTGCTGCCGTAGCTCACGAAACCGGCGATGGAGACGTAGAACGCGGAGTTGGTGCCGGCCAGCAGCCCGGCGCCGAGCAGGATCTTGCCCCAGTGCCCCCGGATCGCCTCGGACAGCGGTGCCGCGGCGACCGCCTCCTTGCCCGCGTTCTTGGCCGCGACCTCGCGCTGGAGGGCGAGGAACTCCGGCGAGTCCTCGATCTTCTTGTGGATGTACATCACGACGGGCACCAGGATCGCGCTGGCCCAGAACGGCACGCGCCAGCCCCAGCTGAGGAACGCGGCGTCGTCGAGGATGCCGTTCATCAGGATCATCATCAGGTTGCCCAGCAGCAGGCCGAGCGGAACGCCCATCTGCCCGAACGTCCCGGCGAAGCCCCGCTTCTTGGGTCCTGCGGACTCGGTCAGCAGGAGCACCACACCGCCCCATTGGCCGCCGCACGCGAGGCCCTGGACGAAGCGCAGGGACACGAGCAGGATCGGGGCGAGCGAGCCGATCGCGCTCGCGGTGGGTAGGCAGCCGATGAGGAAAGTGGCCGCCCCCATCGCGGTCAGGCACCAGATGAGCATCGGCTTGCGGCCGATCTTGTCGCCGAAGTGCCCGGCCAGGATTCCGCCCAGCGGCCGGGCGATGAAGCCCACCGAGAACGTGGCGAAGGCCATCAGCGTGCCCATCAGCGGCGACAGGTCCGGGAAGAAGACTTTGTCGAACACCAGGGCGGCGGCAGTGCCGTAGACGAAGAAGTCGTACCACTCGATCGAGCTGCTCACCAGTCCGGCGGTGAGCAGCTTGCCGTGCGACTTCTTCTTCACCGGCGCGACGGCACCGGGCTCGCTGGTCTGTGTCATGGATGGCCCTTCGTGAAAGTTGTGATCCCCGACACAGAGAATGCTTGACGTTGACGTTCGTGTCAACCGATTCCGGGAAATTGCTAAGCGTTTGCTTACGCAGCTGGGAGACCGTTTCCAGTGCTTCAGACCGGTTATGCACCGGCTCCCGCCCCGATCACGTACAAAGAGCACATGGCACTCCTCGAACCCGATTTCCCGTCCGCCAACGGCCGCGACACCGTCCACGCCTGGATCTACACGCCGGTCCGTGAGCCCCGCGCGATCGTGCAGGTGATCCACGGCCTCGGCGAGCACTCGCGCCGGTACCTGCGCCTCGTCACGGCGCTGCTCGACGCCGGCTTCGTGGTGGCCGCCGAGGACCACGCGGGGCACGGCGCGACGGCGATGGGCTCGGGCGTGTGGGGCGACGCGGGCGAGGAGGCGGCGCACGTCCTCGTCGCCGACGCCGCCGCGCTCCGCGCCAAGGCCCAGGAACTGCACCCGGGCCTGCCGTACGTCGCCTTCGGGCACTCGATGGGCTCGATGATCGCCCGCGGGCTCGCGACCGCGCAGCCGGACGGGATTGACGGCCTGGTGCTGTGCGGGATCGCCGCGCAGATCGCCGGTATCGACGGTGTGGTCGACCGCGCGGCGCTCGCGGCCGAGCCCGACCAGGCCGGCCCCGCGCCGGCCCACTACGTCGGAGAGCTGTTCGACGGCTTCGTCTCCCGGTTCGGCGCGGGCGCGGGCCCCACCGACTGGGTCGCGCGGGACGCGGACGTCGTGCGGGACCACGCGGTCGACCCGTTCAACAACTTCGGCGCGCCGCTCTCTACCCGGTTCCTGCGCGGCTTCATCGAGCTGTACGACGCCGCGAACGGCGACGCCTTCTACGCCGCACTCCGTCCGGAGACACCCGTGCTGATCCTCGCCGGCGACCAGGATCCCGTCACCAATTACGGCGAGGGCGCCTACCACGTGGCCAACGCCCTCGTCGCCTCCGGCCACGCAGACGTGCGGACGCGCGTCTACCCCGGCGTCCGGCACGAGGTGCACAACGAGCCCGAGACCCGCGACGACGTGACCGCCGAGCTCCTCGCCTTCGTCGAGCGCGTGATCGCCTGACGGGGAACGGAGGCGGCACCCCGGCGATCGCCGGGGCGCCCCGTCCGGGTACTACCGCGCGCGCAGCTCCCGCTTGAGGATCTTGCCGGTGCCGCCCTTCGGCAGCTCGGCGAGCAGGTGGATCTCGCGCGGGTACTTGTACGCCGCCAGGCGTTCCCGGCTGAACTCGGTGAGCGCCGCGGCGTCGGCACTCGCGCCCGGGCGCAGGACGACGAAGGCGACGACCTCCTCCCCCAGCCTGTCGTCGGGGCGGCCCACGACGGCGGCCTCGACGACCTCGGGGTGGGCGTAGAGCACCTCCTCGACCTCGCGGGGATACACGTTGTAGCCGCCGCGGATCACCAGGTCCTTGAGCCGGTCGACGATGAAGAAGTAGCCGTCCTCGTCGCGGTAGCCGAGGTCGCCCGTGTGCAACCAGCCGTTGCGCAGCGCCTCCGCCGTCGCCTCGGGACGCTTGTAGTACCCCTTCATGACGTTGTGCCCCCGGACCAGTACCTCGCCCACGTTGTCCTCCCCGGGTGGGAGCTCGGCACCGTCGAGGTCGACCACCCGCATCTGCACGCCCCAGATGGGCTTGCCGATCGAGAGGACCTTGCGCTGTTCCGCGCTGATGTTGAAGGTCGCCGTCGAGGCGGTCTCCGAGAGGCCGTACCCCTCCAGGATCGCCAAGCCCGGGAACTTCTCCTCGAAGGCGCTGATCACGCCGCCGGGGATCGACGCACCGCCGGAGACGGCGGCGCGCAGGCTGGAGACGTCGCGGCCGGTCGTGTCGACGCCGAGCAGGGCCACGTACATCGTGGGTACGCCGGAGAGCACCGTGACCCGGCGACGCTCGATGACGTCCACTACCGCCTCCGCCTCGAACCGCGGCACCAGCGCCACCGAACCGCCGAAGCGGACCGCCGCGTTGAGCACGCTGGACAGGCCGAAGACGTGGAACAGCGGCAGGGCGCCGAGCGCCACATCGTCGTCCCGCATCCCGAACAGCTGCGGCGCGATCGTGCAGTTCATGTAGAGCTCGAAATGCGTGAGCTCGGCGCCCTTCGGCCGGCCGGTGGTGCCGGAGGTGTAGAGCAGCACGGCGGTGTCGTCGGAGCTCGTGGGGTGGATCTCCCCGGAGTCGTGCTCTGCCAACAGGTCCGCGAACGGTGTCGCACCCGACGGGGCCGGCGCGCCGAGCGAGACCACGACCACCTCGCCGACGCCCGCCTCCGCCGCGCCCGCGAGTGCGGCCTCGGCGGAGAAGTCGGATGCCACGAGCAGCTTCGCATCGCTGTCGCCCAGGTGGTAGGCGATCTCCGGCGCGGTGAACAGCGGGTTGAGCGGCACCATCGTCAGGCCCGCCTTGAGGATCCCGAAGTAGGCGAGCACGAACTCCGGCAGGTTCGGCAGTTGGACGGCCACCTTGTCGCCGGGGCCGAGCCCGCGTGCCAAAAGCGAGGCCGCGAGGCGTCCCGACTGCTCGTCGACCTCGGAATAGGTGATCGTGCGGTCGCCGAAGAACAGCACGGGCGCGTCGGGCGCCGTCGACGCCGACTCGCGCAGCATCGTCGCCAGGTTGAAGGACATCTACGCCTCTCCGGTCAGCACGCGGCGCGGTACGTCCACGAGCATGGTGTCGATCTGGTTCTGGGTCACGCCGCGCTCGAGCACGTACGGGAAGACGTCGTCGAAGACGTGGGTGTAGTGCCACTGGAGCATGCCCGCCTTGACGTTCGGGTCGATCCAGTCGATGTAGCAGGAGGCGTCCTGGGACAACACGATCTTCTCGGTGTAGCCGCGGCGCACCATCTCGATGAGGGTGTCGTTGCGGGCCTCGAAGGTGGTCTCGAGGTTGATGCCGAACCGGTCGAAGCCCAGCGTGAAGCCGGCGTCGGCGAGCGCCGACAGGTGCTCGACGTCGGTGGAGTCGCCGCTGTGCCCCAGCACGATCCGGCTCGGGTCGACGCCCTCCTCGTCGCACATCACGCGTTTCACCAGGAGCCCGGTCTCGGTCCCCGGGTGGGTGTGCACGGTGATCGGCACGCCGGTGGCGTTGTGCGCCTTCGCGACCGCCCGCATCACCCGCTCGACGCCCTCGGTCAGTCCGTGGTGATCGATCGCGCACTTGAGCATGCCGGCCTGGACCCCGGTCTCGCCGATGCCCTCGGTGATGTCGCGGACGAACATGTCCGCCATCGGATCCGGGAAGTCGATCCCCGTCATGGCGGTCAGGGCGGGACCGCGATACATGAAGTAGCGCGGCACGTCGCGATAGGTGTAGACACCCGTCGCCGCGACGATCCGCACGGGCGTGCGCTCGGCGATCCGCTGGATCCGTGGGATGTACCGTCCGAGACCGACCACCGTCGGGTCGACGATCGTGCGCACCCCGGCGTCGTACGCCTTCTGCAACTGCGCGACGGCGTCGTCCACCCGGGCGTCCTCGTCGCCGAAGTCCTCCGGATAGTTCTGCTGGATGTCCGGAGTGAGCACGAAGACGTGCTCGTGCATGAGCGTGACGCCGAGATCGGCGGCGTCGACGTCTCCGGTGACGGTGTGGACGGCTCCCATGGTTCCTACTTTCCGACGGTGTCTTCTTCTCAGGCGGGGAGGTCGATCAGGCCCGCGAGCGCGGCGCGGTGCCGCCCCGGAGTGCCGAGACCGATCTGGTCCGCCTTGGCGCGCTTGAGGTACAGGTGCACCGGCGCCTCCCAGGTCATGCCGATGCCGCCGTGCAGCTGCACCGCTTCCTCCGCCGCGCGCACGGCCAGGTCCGAGCAGTAGGCGGCCGCGACGGCCACGGCGATCGCCGTGTCCGGGTCCTCGGTCCCGAGCTCGGCCAGCGTCACGGTCGCCGACCGCGCTGCCGCGGCGGCGGATTCCGCGTCCGCGTAGAGCTCCGCCAGTCGGTGCTTCACGGCCTGGAAGCCACCGACCACGCGCCCGAACTGCTTGCGCTGCTTCAGGTACTCGACAGTGGTGGCGACGCACCAGCGCGCCACGCCTGCCTGTTCGGCGGCGAGCAGCGCCGCGCCGGTGATCAGACCAGCGCGCACGGCGGCGGCACCGTCGGCCGTGAGGACCGCGCCCCGGGTTCCGTCGAAGGTCACGTCCGCCACCTGCCGCGTCATGTCGAGCGACGACACGGGCTCGATCCGCGCGTCGGCCGCCGGAACGGCCTGCAGGGCACCGTCGGAGTCGAGCACGAGCAGGATCTCCGCGCCGAGCGCACCGGCCACCGACCGGACGGTGCCGGAGAGGGCCCCGCCGGCGACGGAGACGAACGGGGCGACCCCGTGCGGGTCCACCGAGAACGGCACGACCAGCGCGGCGACGCTCGCACCCTCGGCGAGCTGCCCGGCCAGGACCGGTGCGCCCGCCGCGACCGCGACCGACGCCGCGATCGCCGACGTGAGGAATTCCCCCGCCGCGCAGGCGGAGCCGAGCTCCTCGGCGACCACGCCCGCGACGGCGGCGCCCGCCCCGGCGCCGCCCAGCTCCTCCGGGACGAGGAGGCCGGTGACGCCCATCTCCGCGAGCTCCGCCTGCAGGCCGGGAGCCGCGGCACCGTCGTAGGCGGCGATCAGATCCGCCGGTGTCACTCGCCGGTCGAGCAGATCGCGGACGGCGGCGCGGAGGTCGTCCTCGATGTCGCTGCTGAGCAGCTGCGGTGTGAAGCTCACTTGGGGACGTCCTTCCAGGACAGGTCCTTGTCGACCCGGTGCTCCGGCGGCAGGCCGAGCACCCGCTCCGCCACGATGTTCTTGAGGATCTCCGACGTACCGCCCTCGATGGAGTTGCCCTTGGCACGCAGGTAGCGGTACCCGGCGTCGCGGCCGTAGAAGTCCACCCGGTCGGGGCGCACCATCGTCCAGTCGCCGTACCGCAGGCCGTCCTCGCCGAGCAGCTCCAGCTCGAGGCCGGAGAGCTTCTGGTTGAGCCGGGCGAAGGAGAGCTTCATCGCCGCGCCCTCCGGGCCGGGCTGCCCCGAGGCGAGCTTCTGGCCCAGGCGCAGCGCGGTCACGCGGGCGACCTCGCTGTCCACCCACAGGCGGAGCAGGTCGTCGTGCAGGTCCGGCGTGCGCAGCTCGGGCCGCTCGCGCCAGGTGTCGGCGACCACGCCGATCATGCCGTCCTCGCGCCGCGACGCCCGGCCGCCGATGGCGACCCGCTCGTTGTTGAGCGTGGCGTTCGCGACCTGCCAGCCCTGCCCCACCGCGCCCAGGCGGTGCGCGTCCGGGATGCGGACGCCCTCGAGGAAGACCTCGTTGAACTCCGCCTCGCCGGTGATCTGCCGCAGGGGCCGCACGTCGATGCCCGGGTCGGACATGTCGCACAGGAAGTAGGTGAGCCCCTTGTGCTTCGGCAGGTCCGGGTCGGTGCGGGCGACGAGGATCGCCCACTGCGCGTTGTGCGCGCCGGAGGTCCACACCTTCTGCCCGGTGACGATCCAGTCGTCGCCGTCGCGGACCGCACGAGTCGCGAGGCCCGCGAGGTCGGAGCCCGCGCCGGGCTCGCTGAACAGCTGGCACCAGATCTCCTCGCCCGTCCACAGCGGCCGCAGGAAGCGGTCGATCTGCTCCTGCGTCCCGAAGGCCAGGATGGTCGGCGCGGCCATCCCGAGGCCGATCCCGTTGACGTGACTGCGATTATCGGGCGCGCCGGCCGCCGCGAAGCGGGCGTCCACGGCCTGCTGCAGGGATCGCGAGAGGCCCAGACCGCCGCGCCCCTCGGGGTAGGCGACCCACGCCAGACCCGCGTCGTACCGGGCGCGGAGGAACTCGAGCGGATCCGTGGTGGCCGGCGGGTGTGCGGCGAGGAAGTCGTCGACCTTCCGGGCGAGTTCCTCCGGGCCCGGCGCCGTCACTGCGCCTTCTTGGCGGCGACGCGCTTGAGCTCCGCCCGGGCCAGCGAGTTCTTGTGCACCTCGTCGGGGCCGTCGGCGAACCGCAGGGTGCGGATGCCGGCGTAGTACTCGGCGAGCGGGAAGTCCTGCGACAGTCCGCCGGCGCCGTGCGCCTGGATGGCCTTGTCGAGGATCCACTGCACCGTCTGGGGGGTGGCGATCTTGATCGCCTGGATCTCGGTGTGGGCGCCGCGGTTGCCCACGGTGTCCATCAGCCAGGCGGTCTTGAGCACCAGCAGGCGCAGCTGCTCGATCCGCACGCGCGACTCGGCGATCCAGTCGCGGATCACGCCCTGCTCCGACAACGGCTTGCCGAACGCGGTGCGGCCCGACACACGGTCACACATGAGCTCCACGGCCCGCTCCGCCACGCCGATCGAGCGCATGCAGTGGTGGATGCGGCCGGGCCCGAGGCGGGCCTGCGCGATGGCGAAACCATCGCCCTCCTCGCCGATCAGGTTGGCGGCGGGGACACGGACGTCGGTGAACCGCATCTCGGCGTGGCCGCCGTGGCTGTGGTCGTCGTACCCGAAGACCTCCATGCCTCGCAGCACCTCCAGACCCGGGGTGTCCCGCGGCACGAGGATCTGCGACTGCTGGCGGTGGCGTTCGGCGTCGGGCGCCGTCTTGCCCATGACGATGAAGATCTTGCAGTTCGGGTTCATGGCGCCCGTGATCCACCACTTGCGGCCGTTGATCACGTAGTCGTCGCCGTCGCGGACGATCGACAGGCCGATGTTGGTGGCGTCGGAGCTGGCGACGTCGGGCTCCGTCATCGCGAAGGCGGACCGGATCTCGCCGTTCAGGAGCGGGGTGAGCCACTTCTCCTTCTGCTCTGCGGTGCCGAACTCGTTGAGCACCTCCATGTTCCCCGTGTCCGGGGCGGCACAGTTGAACACTGCGGGCGCGAGGTGCAGGCTGCGGCCGGAGATCTCGGCGAGAGGCGCGTACTGCAGGTTGGTCAGGCCCGCGCCGTTCTCGCCGGGGAGGAAGAAGTTCCAGAAGCCGCGGCTGCGGGCCTCGGCGCGCAGCTCGTGCAGGACCGGGGCGCTGTCCCAGGCCCAGCGGTTCTCCAGCGAGCCGAGCTGCTGGTGGAAGGTCTCCTCCGCCGGGTAGACGTGGCTGTCCATGAAGTCGTTGACCTGCCCGATCAACTCCGTGGTCTTGGCGTCGTACGCGAAATCCATGTCAGTTCTCCTTCAGTGCGTCGAGGCCGGCGTCGAGCAGCGGGTTCACTGCCTCCCCGGCCTCCGCGAAGCCCTTGCCCACGGTCTGGCCGTTGACGTAGCGGTAGTGGATGCCCTCGACGATGCCTGCGAGCTTGAAGCAGGAGAGGGCGATGTAGAAGCCGAAATCCCCGAGTTCCCGGGAGGATCCGGCGGCGTAGCGGTCGATGATCTGCTGCTCGTCGAGGAACCCGGGCGCCTCGCTCACGTCGCTGACGGTGCCGGCGGAGATCTTCGCCAGCCGCCCGTAGACCACCATGAGCGCGAGGTCGGTGAGCGAGTCGCCGATGGTCGCGAGCTCCCAATCGACGACCGCGGCGGGCTCGTCCTGCGGCGAGACCAGCACGTTGTCGAGGCGGTAGTCGCCGTGCACGATGCCGGGCACCGCATCGGCGGGCACCCGTCCCTCGAGCGCGGTGAACAGCTCGTCGACCTTGGGCAGGTCGCGGGTGTGCGCCGCGGCGAACTGCTTGCGCCAGCGCTGCACCTGCCGGCCCAGGAAGCCCTCGGGGCGGCCGTAGTCGCCGAGCCCGACGCTCGCGGGATCGACGTGGTGCAGCTCGACGAGGGTGTCGACCAGCCGCTCGGAGATGGCGCGGGTGCGGTCGGCGCCGAGCGCCTCCAGCTCCGTCGCCCGGCGGTACGGCACGCCGTCGATCTCGCTCATCACGTAGAACGGCGCCCCGAGCACCTCGGGGTCGTCGCAGTAGGCGTACATCACCGGGACCGGCACGGCGGTGCCGCCGAGCGCCGACATCATCCGGTACTCGCGGCCCATGTCGTGCGCCGACGGCAGGAGCTTGCCGACCGGCGGGCGGCGCAGGATCCAGGACGCGGCACCGTCGGAGATGCGGTACGTGAGGTTGGACTTGCCGCCCGCGATGAGGACGGCCTCGAGCTGCGAGCCCGCGCCCTGCACGTGCTGCGGGAGCCACGCACCGAGGACGTCGAGATCGAGGCCCGGATGCTGCTCCGCCATCAGAAGACCACCACGGAGACGGTCTCGGCGACGCACGCCGGGCGGTCGCCGCCCTCGCGCTCGATGGTCACGCGCGCGACGACCTGCTGGCCGCCGCCGCCCGGGGTGACCGAGACCAGCTCGACCCCCGCCCGCACGCGCGAGCCGACCGGCACCGGCGCGGGGAAGCGGACCTTGTTGCTGCCGTAGTTGACCCCCATTTTCGTGCCCTCGACGGTGTAGATCTGCCACACCAGCATGGGGATGAGGGAGAGGGTCAGGTAACCGTGGGCGATGGTCGAGCCGAACGGGCCGACCTTCGCCTTCTCCGGGTCCACGTGGATCCACTGGTGGTCCCCGGTCGCCTCGGCGAACAGGTCGATCCGCTTCTGGTCGATCTCGACCCAGTCGCTGTAGCCGAGGTGCTCCCCCACGGCCGCCTGCAGTTCCTCGAGTCCGTTGAGTACCCGCATGTCTTCTCGCCTCCTCGTCCTGTCCGGACCTAGTCCTTGGGCCCGCCGGCCACGTACAGCACCTGGCCCGAGACGAAGCCCGCGCCCTCGCTGGCGAAGAAGCTCGCGGCGTGCGCGATGTCCGCGGGCTCGCCGACGCGCTGCACCGGGATCTCCTTGGCGGAGAAGGCCTTGAAGTCCTCGAAGGGCACGCCGATGCGCTCGGCGGTGGCGGCGGTCATGTCGGTCGCGATGAAGCCGGGGGCGATCGCGTTCGCGGTCACGCCGAACTTGCCGAGCTCGATGGCGAGGGTCTTGGTGAAGCCCTGCATGCCGGCCTTCGCCGCGGAGTAGTTCGCCTGGCCGCGGTTGCCCAGCGCCGAGGTCGAGGACAGGTTGACGATGCGGCCCCAGCCCTCCTTGGTCTGGTACTTCTGCACCTCGCGGGACATCAGGAAGGCGCCGCGCAGGTGGACGGCCATGACCTGGTCCCAGTCCGAGACGGACATCTTGAACAGCAGGTTGTCGCGCAGGATGCCCGCGTTGTTGATCAGGATCGTGGGGGCGCCGAGCTCGTCGGCGACGCGGGTGACCGCGGCCGTGACCTTCTCCTCGTCGGAGACGTCGACGCCGACGCCGATGGCGCGGCCGCCGGCGGCCGTGATCTGATCGGCAACCGCCCGGCAGGCGGCCTCGTCGAGGTCGAGGACGGCGACGGCGTGCCCGTCGGAGGCGAGGCGGCGGGCCACCTCGGCGCCGATGCCGCGGGCGGCTCCGGTCACGATGGCGATGCGCTGGGTCATGGGGTTCTCCTTCAGGGGTGGATGGATGTGCCGGCCAGTGCGGGAACGAGTTCCCGCAGCGCCGTCCGGGTGGTACCGGCGTCGGTGTGGTGGATCGCGTGGATGCCCAGGGCGGCCGCGCCCGCGACGTTGGGAGTCGCGTCGTCGATGAAGGCGGCGCGCTCGGGCGGCACGCCGAGGCGCTCGAGGGCCAGCCGGAAGATCGCGGGATCGGGCTTGCGCAGCCCCACCTCCTCCGAGATGATCACCGGCGCGAAGAGCGCCGCGAGACGCTCCCGGGGATAGAGGTTCCCGCCGCCCCAGCTGTTGGAGACGATCGCCACCGGCACGCCCGCGGCGCGCAGGTCCTCGGCGAGCGCCCACATGGCCGGATCCTCCTGGATCCGAGCGAACATGCGGCGCAGGACGCCGTCGGGGTTCACGGGATCGCCCGAGACGGTGCGCAGCGCCGCGGCGAAGGCGGCGTCGAACTCGGGCTCGGGCAGCTCGCCGGTCTCGAGCCGGTGGATCGGGCTGCCGACGTCGGCATCCCGACCCAGCCAGGCCTTGAGGGTCGCCGTGAAGCTGGCCGGCTCGATCCCCTCGTCGGCGATCCACGCCTCGATGCTGTGCCGCATCGGCGCGGTGAGGACGCCGCCGAAGTCGAACAGGACGGCGTCCACCGCACGGCTCGCCGCGGTGTCGACCGCGGCGGTCACTGCGCCGCCTGGTAGACCACGCGGCCCACCGTCGTGCCGTCGCCGAGGCGCTGCAGGCCGTCGGGGACGGCGTCGAAGTCGAGACGCTCACTGACCAGCGGGTTCACCAGGCCCTGATCGGCGAGGGCGGTGAGCTCCGCGTGGCACTGCTGCACGGCGGCGGGGTCGTAGGCGTTGTACAGGCCCCAGTGCAGCCCGACGATCGAGTAGTTCTTGATCAGCGCGTGGTTGAGTGCGACCTCCTGGATGGTGCCGCCGGCGAAGCCCACGACGAGGATGCGGCCCTCGAAGGCGATGCACTTGGTGGAGTGCTTGTAGGTGTCGCCGCCGACCGGGTCGTAGATCACGTCGGCGCCGCGGCCGCCGGTCTCGGCCTTGACGACCTCGACGAAGTCCTCGGTGCGCCGGTCGACGACCACGTCGGCGCCCAGGGCGCGGGCGACCTCGGCCTTCTCGGGCCCGCCGACGACGCCGATCACCTTGGCGCCCGCCGCCTTGCCCAGCTGGATCGCGGCGCTGCCGACCCCGCCCGCCGCGGCGTGCACGAGGAGCGTCTCGCCGGCCTGCAGGTGCGCGCGGCGGTGCAGCCCGAACCAGCCGGTCTGGTAGCCGATGTACAGCGACGAGGCCTGGGCGTCGTCGAGCGATTCCGGCGCCGGGAAGGCCTGCGCCGCGTTCAGCACCGCGTACTCGGCGAACCCTCCGGACGGGAGGGCCGAGCCGCCGAGGACGCGCTGTCCCACGGTGAAGCCGTCGACGCCCTCGCCGACGGCGACGACCTCGCCGCACAGCTCCACGCCGGGCGTGAAGGGCAGGTCGGGCTTGACCTGGTAGAGGCCGCGGCACATGAGCACGTCGGGGAAGTTCGCCGCCGTCGCGAGCGTGCGGACGGTGAGCTGCCCGGGACCCGGATCGGGCGTCGGGGCGTCGACCTCGCGGAGCACCGCGAGCGGCTCCCCCAGTTCCTGTACCTGCCAGGCCCTCATCGGCCGCTCTCCTTCGTCTCGAGTCGCTGCTGCAGTTTGTTCATGCCGTGCAGCCACTTGTCGGTCGCCGTCGCACGGACGGCGTAGTAACCCGCCACCTCGGGGTGCGGGAGGATCAGGAACTCATCGCCGGCGAGGGCGTCGACGGCGAGCGTCGCGACCTGCTCGGGCGTGAGGGCGGAGTCGCGGCTGAGCAACTCCTCCAGTTCGCCGGAGCGCTCGAGCATGCCCGTCTTCACACCCTGCGGGCAGATCGCCTGGACGACGACGCCGCGGTGGCGGTACGTCGTGGAGAGCCACTCGGCGAAGGCGACGGCGGCGTGCTTGGTCACCGAGTAGGCGGGGGCGCCGAGCATGGTGAGCAGCCCCGCCGCGGAGGCGGTGACCACGAACCGGCCGCCGCCACGCGCGGCCCACTCGGGCACGAGCAGCCGGGCGGCGCGCACGTGGGCCATCACGTTGACGTCCAGCGACAGCGCCCAGTCGGACTCCGGGGTCTCGAGGCCGCGCCCGCGGTCGATGCCGGCGTTGGCGTACCAGGCGTCGATGGCGCCGAGCTCGCGGCGCGCCGTCTCGACGAGGGCGGTGACGCCCTCCTCGGAGGCGGCGTCGCCGGGCGCGGCGTACGCGGTGCCGCCGCCGGCGGCGATCTCGGCGACGGTCCGTGCGGCACCGTCGGCGTCGAGGTCCGCGACGACGACGCGAGCCCCGCGCGCGGCGAGCTCGCGGGCGAGCGCCGCGCCGATGCCGTTGCCGGCACCGGTGACGACGATGCCCTTGTCCTTCGGGTCGAAGGCGGCCATCGCCTACACCCCGCCCGTGAGCAGGACGCCACCGTCGACGGTGAGCGTCTGCCCGGTCATCCAGGCGGCGTCGTCGGAGAGCAGGAAGGCGACGACCGAGCCGATGTCGTCGGGCACGCCGAGCCGCTTGAGCGGATAGGCGGCGGAGACCTGCTCCTCGCGGCCCTCGTACAGGGCGGTGGCGAAGCGGGTCTTGACGACGGCGGGTGCGACGGCGTTCACCCGGATGTCCGGGCCGAGCTCGACGGCGAGCTCCTCGGTGAGATGGATGACCGCGGCCTTGGAGACGCCGTAGAAGGCGATGCCGGGAGCGGGGCGCAGGCCGGCGACGGAGCCGACGTTGACGATGGCGCCGCCGTGCTCCTTCTGCCAGGCGGCGTAGACCTTCTTCGTCCAGGACAGCGTGGAGAGCACGTTGACCTCGAAGATCTTGCGCGCGGCTGCCGTATCGATCTCCATGAGCGGGCCGTAGACCGGATTGATGCCGGTGTTGTTGACGAAGAAGTCGGCGCTGCCGAAGGTCTCGATCGCGGTGGCGATCACCTGGTCCTGGTGCGCCTCGTCGTCGCCCGAGCCGGCCACGGCGACGGCCACGTCGGGGCCGCCCAGCTCGGCGACCGCGGCGTCGAGCGCCTCCTGCTTGCGGGCCGTGATGACGACCTTCGCGCCGTCGGCCACCAGCCGCTGCGCGATGGCCAGGCCGATGCCGCGGCTCGCTCCCGTGACGATCGCGGTCTTCCCGGCGAATCGGGTCATGCTCCACACACCTTCCATTCAAACTGACTAAGCGCTCGCTTAGTTTGTAGCCTACGACACACCGCGCCGTGTGACGACCCGTTGGGCGCTCGAATCCCTGTGACGCTCCTCACAGTACGGATGGTTGCGTCCCCACACCCCGAAAACGACGAGCGGCCCGCGCGTCGAGGACGTGCGGGCCGCGCCGTGGGCGGGTCAGTCGTGGATCAGCTGAGCCGCTCGATGATCATCGCCATACCCTGGCCGCCGCCGACGCACATGGTCTCGAGGCCGAACTGCTTGTCGTGCCACTGCAGCGAGTTGATGAGCGTGCTGGTGATGCGCGCGCCCGTCATGCCGAAGGGGTGGCCCACGGCGATCGCGCCGCCGTTGACGTTGACCTTGTCGGCGTCGATGCCCAGGTCGCGCACCGACGGGATCACCTGCGCCGCGAAGGCCTCGTTGACCTCCATGAGGTCGATGTCGCCGATCGACAGGCCGGCGCGCTGCAGCGCCTGCTTCGACGCCTCGACGGGGCCGAGGCCCATGATCTCGGGCGAGAGGCCGGTGACACCGGTGGAGACGATGCGCGCGAGCGGCGTCAGGCCGAGCGCCTTGGCCTTCTCGTCGGACATGATCACCACGGCGGCCGCGCCGTCGTTGAGCGGACAGCAGTTGCCGGCCGTGACGGTGCCGTCAGGGCGGAAGACCGGCTTGAGCCCGGCGATGCCCTCGTAGGTGACGCCGGCGCGCGGACCGTCGTCCGTGGAGACGACGGTGCCGTCGGCGAGCGTGACCGGGGTGATGTCCTTGGCCCAGAAGCCCGAGGCGATGGCGGCCTCGGCGCGGTTCTGGCTGCGCACACCCCACTCGTCCTGGTCCCGGCGGCTGACGTTCTTGAACTGCGCGACGTTCTCGGCGGTCTGCCCCATCGCGATGTAGACGTCCGGCAGGACGCCCGCCTCACGCGGGTCGACCCAGGTCTGGCCGCCGCCGGCGAAGGTCGCGGTGCGCGCCTCGGCGTCGGCGAAGAGGGCGTTCTTGGTGTCGGGCAGGCCGTCGGCGTTGCCCTTGATGTAGCGGCTCACGGTCTCGACGCCGCCGGAGATGAAGACGTCGCCCTCCCCCGCCTTGATCGCATGGAAGGCCATGCGCGTGGTCTGCAGACTCGAGCTGCAGTAGCGGTTGACGGTGACGCCGGGCAGGTGGTCGAGGCCGGCCTCGACGGCGACGACGCGGGCGATGTTGAACCCCGACTCGCCCGCGGGCTGACCGCAGCCGAACATCAGGTCGTCGATCTCGCGGGGGTCGAGGCCGGGCACCTTGTCCAGGGCGGCGCGCACCATCTGGACCGAGAGGTCGTCCGGACGGACGTCCTTGAGCGAGCCCTTCGCTGCGCGCCCGATGGGCGACCGGGCGGTGGAGACGATGACGGCTTCGGGCATGGGATGACCTCCGAGTTGAACCACTACTAACTAAGCGCTCGCTTAGCGGTGTACCATCTACTCTGCACCACTGAGAGCCGGTCGTCAACGGACCGCTCCCCGTGGTCCCGTTCACACTAGAGACACCGCGTCGATGCGCCGCATCGCGGTGGCGGCCGGAGGGGAAACGATGACCGAGCCCGAAGCACCGTCCCGCGCGGACGCCACCCGCGCGCGGCTGCTGTCCGCCGCCGCGGCGGCCTTCGCCGAGCGCGGCTTCCACGGCACCACCACGCGCGACATCGCCTCGGCCGCCGGCATGAGTCCCGCGGCCGTGTACGTGCACTACAAGTCCAAGGAACAACTGCTGCACCAACTCTCGCGCGTCGGGCACCAGCGGATCATCGACGCGATCGACGCCGTCGACGACCACGCCGAGGCCCCCGCCCGGCGCCTCGCCGCCGCGATGCGTGCGTTCGCGACGCATCACGCGTCGTCGCACACCAGCGTCCGCGTGGTCAACTACGAGCTGGACGCGCTCACCGAGGAGCACCGCGCCGAGATCGGCGGCCTCCGCCGCGAGATCACCCGTCGGCTGCGCGCGATCGTCGACGCCGGCGTCGCGGACGGCTCCTTCGACACACCCGACCCGCGGATGGCGACGATCGCCGTGCTGTCCAGCGGCATCGACATCGGCCGCTGGTACCACGACGGCGGCGAGATCACCCCCGATCGCATCGGCGACTTCTACGCCGACCTCGCCCTGCGCACCGTCGGGGCGTCCACGTCCGAAACCCCGAAGTAGAGAACCGAGGAGAACACCATGCGTCGCACCGTCTACACCGCCGATCACGAGGCCTTCCGCGAGACCCTCCGCGCCTTCATCGAGGCGGAGGTCGTGCCGCATTACGACGAGTGGTACGCCAACGGCATCGTGCCGAAGGACTTCTACCCCAAGCTCGGCGAGCTGGGTGTCTTCGGCATCGAGGTGCCCGAGGAGTACGGCGGCGCGGGCATCGAGTCCTTCAAGTACCAGGCGGTGATCAGCGAGGAGCTCGGCCGCGCCGGCGTCTCCTTCGGCGGTTCGAGTGTGCACATCGCGCTGTGCCTGCCCTACCTGACCGGCCTCGCCACCGACGAACAGAAGCAGCGCTGGCTGCCCGGCATGGCGGCGGGCGAGCTGATGTTCGCCATCGCGATGACCGAGCCCGGCACCGGCTCCGACCTCGCGGGCATGAAGACCACCGCCAAGCTCTCCGAGGACGGCACCCACTACGTGCTCAACGGCGCGAAGACCTTCATCACCGGCGGCGTGAACGCCGACCGCGTGATCGTGTGCGCGCGCACCGCCCCGTCGACCCCCGAGGACCGCCGCCACGGCATCTCGCTGTTCGTCGTCGACACCACGCTCGAGGGCTACACCGTGGGCCGCAAGCTCGACAAGATCGGCCTGCGCACCTCCGACACCGCCGAGCTCTCCTTCACCGACGTCAAGGTGCCCGCCGAGGACCTGCTCGGCGAGGAGAACAAGGGCTTCTCCTACCTCGGCCAGAACCTCCCGCAGGAGCGCCTGTCGATCGCCGTCGGGGCGTACTCGCAGGCCGCCGCCGCGGTGCGCTTCGCGCAGGCGTACACGCAGGACCGCACCATCTTCGGCAAGACCGTCGCATCCTTCCAGAACAGCAAGTTCGAGCTCGCGGCGTGCAAGGCGAAGGTCGACGCGATGGAGTCGAGCGTCGACCGCGGCCTGGAGCTGCACGACGCGGGCCAGCTCACCGCGGCCGACGCGGCCTCGCTCAAGCTGTTCTGCACCGAGGCCGCCTCCGACGTGATCGACCGCTGCCTGCAGCTGCACGGCGGCTACGGCTACATCAACGAGTACCCGATCGCCCGGCTCTACGCCGACAACCGCGTCAACCGCATCTACGGCGGCACGTCCGAGGTGATGAAGACCATCATCGCCAAGGACATGGGCCTGTAGTCCCTGCCCCGCGCGGCGGTGCTGTACTGAGCGCATGGACCTGCTGATCGGCCTGATCGCCGTCGCGCTCTTCTGGGCGGCCGTCGGGAACGTCCGGCGCGCCGGGCCCGGATCGGGGTGGATGCTCCGCTGGGCCCGGTACGCGCGGGCGTGGGTCGTCGCGAGCCCGGTGGCCGCGGCGCTGTGGCTGGTGGTGACGATCAACGCGGTGATGCTGCTGGGCCTGCCGGACCGCCTGGCCGACGAGGTCCTGCAGGTGCACAGCACCAACCTCGACCGGTTCGCTACGCACCCGCTGCAGGCGCTCATCACCTCGGCCCTGTGGATCGAGCCCGTCGACATCGTCTTCGCGACGCTGATGACGGTGCTCGTCCTCGGGCCCGCCGAGCGATGGCTGGGGCACATCGGGATGCCCCTGATCTACTTCGCGGGCAGCGCGACCGCGTCGCTGATCTCGGTTCTCTCGGCGAATCGCCTACTGGCGCACGGGATCATCACCGACGATCTCGACCTGCGCGGCATGATCGACGTCGGCGTCAGCTACGGCAGCCTGTGCGTGCTCGCACTGCTCGTCTACCGGATCCCGTCGTGGCGGTGGCGGCTCGCCGCGATGCTGGCCCTGCCCGTCCTGGTGCGGCTCACGTTGCCCTTCTTCGGCATGTACTCGACGCTCGGGCACCTGCGGGCCGTACTCCTCGGCTACCTGCTGTGGCCGGTCACCCGCATCCCCTCCGTCCGCCGCCGCGCCGCGGACTGGACGTGGCGGTTCCACCCCGCCGGGCCCGACGAGCCCGGCGGGAGCACCGTCACCAGACCTTGACGCGGTCCTGCGGGTCCAGCCACTCCTTGTCGCCGGGCTTCACGCCGAACGTCTCGACGAACGCGCCGACGTTCTTCACCACCTGGTTCGCGCGGAACTCGTTCGGCGCGTGCGGATCCGTGGCCAGCGACTGAATCGCGGCGGCCTCCCGTGCCTTGTTCCGCCAGATCCGGCCCCAGCTCAGGAACAGCGGCGTGAGGTCCGGGTCGGCCCCCTCCCCCGCGCTCGGCACGGCGCTCGCGCTCGGCCCGGCCGACGGTGCACCGCTCGCCTGCACGGCCCCCTCGGTCCCGGCGTCGCGGTTGGTGACGGCGATCCGGTAGGCGGCGATGGCGATGGACAGGCCGCCGAGGTCGGCGAGGTTCTCCCCCACCGTGAGACCGCCGTTGACCTTGTTGGTCGGCGGCAGCCCGGCGGGGACCAGCGCGTCGTACTGAGCGATGAGCGCTTTGGTCCGCTTGTCGAACTCGGCCCGGTCGGCCGGCTCCCACCAGTCCTTGAGGTTGCCGTCGCCGTCGTACTTCGCGCCCTGGTCGTCGAAGGCGTGGCCGATCTCGTGCCCGATCACGGCGCCGATTCCGCCGTAGTTGACCGCGGCCTGCGCCTCGGGCGAGAAGAACGGCGGCTGCAGGATCGCCGCGGGGAACACGATCTCGTTCATGCCCGGGTTGTAGTAGGCGTTCACGGTCTGCGGCGTCATCAGCCATTCGCCCTTATCGACGGGCTTGGCGAGTTTCGCCAGCTGGTAGGCGTTCTCGAACTCGCCGGACGCGCGGACGTTGACGACGATCGACTTCCCGTCGGTCGTGAGACCGCCGTAGTCGCGCCACTGGTCGGGGTAACCGATCTTGGTGCGGATCTTCTCCAGTTTGGCGGCGGCGGCCCGCCGGGTGGCGGGGGTCATCCAATCGAGGTCCTCGAAGCTGGCCCGGTAGGCGCTGCGCAGATTGTTCACCAGTTGCTCGGCCTGCTGCTTGGCATCGGACGGGAAGTGCTTCTTGACGTACAGCTTTCCGAGCGCCTCGCCGAGGGTGCCCTCCACCACCGCCACGCCGCGCTTCCACCGGTCGCGCTGCTGCTCGACCCCGCTGAGGGTCTTGGAGTAGAACTCGAAGTTGGCCGTGACGAAGGGCTCGGAGAGGTACGTGGCGTAGGCCCGCACCACCTGGATCCGCGCGTGGTCCTTCAGGGTGTTCAGATCGGTGTCCTCCCACAGCTTCGCCGCGGCGGTGAGGAAGCTCGGCTGCGAGACCACGACGTTCTTGACGTCGTCGGCCTTGATGCCCACGGCCTTCTGCCACCGGTCCCAGTCGTAGCCGGGAGCCAGCTTCGCCAGCTCCGCCCAGGGGTACGGGTTGTAGGTCGCGGTGGCGTCGCGCGAGCGGACCCGGTCCCAATGCCCCTTCGCCACCGATGTCTCGAAGGCGAGTACCCGCGCGGCGACGCCTGGTGCGTCGGACAGGCCGGCCAGCGAGGCCGTCTTCTCCAGGTAGGCGCGGTACTTGTCGCGCACCTCCGCGTACTTCGGATCGCGGTAGTAGGCCTCGTCGGGCAGGCCGATGCCCGACTGCAGCAGGCTGAGCACGTACTTCGACGAGTCCTTCTGGTCGGTGTCGACGTAGAAGCCGACCAGGCCGCTCACGCCCTGCTTCTGGTGGGCGCCGATGACGTCGAGCAGGGCCGCCTTGTCGGCCGCCTTATCGATGGCGTCCAGGTCGGGCTTGATCGGGTCCGCACCCTCCCGGTCGATCCGGGCGGTGTCCATGAAGGAGTCGTAGACGTCACGGATCTTCGCCTCGTCGCTGCGGGTGCGCGGATCCTTGATGCCCTCGATGATCGCCTTGAGCTGATCCAGCGCGCGGTCCGACAGCTCGGTGAAGGTGTTGAACGAGGCCTTGTCCGCGGGGATCCGGTAGCCGTCGGCCCACGCGCCGTTGACATGCCGGAACAGGTCGTCCTGGACGCGCACGCCCGGCGCCGCGCCGCTCAGATCGGGACCGGTCAGCGGTCGCGGGGGCCGTGCGGAGGACGACGGCGATCCACCGCCGGGAGAGGACACCCCGCAGGCCGCGAGCACCGCGGTGCCCGCGAGCACACCGAAGCCGGCCAGGAACCGCCGGCGGTCGAGCCCGCCCGACGGTGCACCGAACGGGTCGCGATCCGGGCGGGGCGGGTGGGCGGACGAATGGGGGTCACCGGTCTGCATGAACCGAATCTAACCCGATCGACCGCCGAGATGGTGCGACACGCTAACCACCCGAGTCGGGTGTCGCCGTTCGCCACGAGGTGAGCGCGATGGCGATCACGACGAGCGCAATGCCGACGGCCTCGAGCCACCCCGGCCGCTGGCCCAGCATCACCGCGCCTACGCCGGTGGCGGTCACCGGGAGCAGCGCCAGCAGCAGCGCGAACCGCTCCCGCCCGACCCGCGTGAGCACCACCTGATCGAGGGCGTACGGCACGACGGAGCTGAGCAGGCCGAGGCCCAGGCCGAGCACCCACACCTCCCAGCTGAGGAAGGCGTCCGGACGGCTCACCAGGTCCGGCCCGAGGCCCGGCAGCGCGAGCACCAGTGCGCCCGCGGCCAGGCCGACGCCGAGCCCCTCAATGCCGCCGCCCGCGTCGGCGACCCGCTTCCCGAGCACGATGTATCCCGCCCACAGGGCGGCCGCCAGCAGTGCGCAGGCGATGCCGATCGCACCGTCGGAACCGAGTCCGCCGCCGGCCGCACCGTCGAGGTTGACACCCGCGACGCACACCACGCCGACCAGCGCCGCCGCGGCGGCGACGAGGTCGACGGCGCGCCGCGACCCGGCGACGGCCACCGCGATCGGCCCGAGGAACTCGATCGCGACGGCGGTGCCGAGGTCGATGTGGTCGATGGCCTCGTAGAAGGCCATGTTCATGGCGACGGTGACGGTGCCGAAGAGCGCCGCGGCGCGCATCCGCGCCGGGGTCCAGTCCGCGCGGCGCGGGCGCAGCGCGATCAGCAGGATCAGACCGGCACCGGCGCCGCGCAGCCACGCCACCGCGACGGGCGAGAGCTGTTCGAACAGGCCGACGCCCAGGGAGGCGCCGACGTACTGGCTGATCGCCCCGATCACGAACATCGCGGGGATCATCAGCTGTGTCACGCGCCTCACCCTAGGGGACCGCGCGTTCGCCCCGCATCCGCGTTCTCCCGCCGGAAAGTTGTTCACCCTGGGAGAACATGCCGCCCGCCTCCCCGGTGTGGTGGAACAAATGGGTACCCTCGGACGTATATAGAGATGTAAGAACGGTTCGTGAGGAACGGAGGAGTCATGACCAACACAGTCACTTCAGAGGCCCCCGCGGGCGATGCCTTCGCTCCCCTGACGGCGTCCGACCGGTGCGATCGCTGCTCGGCGGCCGCCCAGGTCCGTGCCGTACTGCCGTCGGGCTTCGAGCTGCTCTTCTGCGGGCACCACTTCACCGAGCACCGCGCGAAGCTGGAGGCGCAGGGCGCCGCCATCACCGGCGAGCCCGTCTCGGTCTAGGACCCCTTCGACGCGACGGCGCCGCGCACCCGCCCTACTTCCGGGTGCACGGCGCCGTCGCCGTTTCTCGGTCGGCGCCCTACCGGCGCCGGGTCACTTCCAGGTGCGCAGCGCGGCGATCCGCTCGCGCAGCTGATCCGCGGTCGCCATCGCCGTGACGGGTCCGCCCAACCTGCTGCGCAGTTCGTTGTGCACCACGCCGTGCGGCTTCCCGGTGCGGTGGTGGTGCATCGCGACGAGTGAGTTCAACTCGCGGCGCAGTGCGGAGAGCTGAGCTCCGGCGGTCGCCCGCTCCTCGACCTCGGGCGGCGGCGCGGGGCGCTCGGCCACGGCGGTGCGGGTGTCCACCTGGTCCTTCTGCCGCTGCTTGAGGAGAGCCCGCATCTGCTCAGCGTCCAACAGCCCGGGCAGTCCCAGGTAGTCGGCCTCCTCCTCGCTCCCCGCGAACGTCGCCGTACCGTACGAGGATCCGTCGTAGATGAGCTGGTCGAGCTCCGCGTCGGCGTGCAAGGAGACGAACGCCTTCTCCTCCTCGCCGGGCTCGTCCTTCTGCTTGTTCGCGTCGATGAGCAGCGCGTCCTCGAGCCCGTCGGACTCCCGGTGCGGCTTGCCGAGCACGTGGTCGCGCTGCTCCTCGAGCTTCGCGGCCAGATCCAACAGGACCGGCACCGACGGCAGGAAGACGCTCGCGGTCTCCCCCGGCACGCGCAGTCGCACGAAGCGCCCGATGGCCTGGGCGAAGAACAGCGGCGTCGAGGCGCTCGTGGCGTACACGCCCACGGCCAGGCGCGGGACGTCGACGCCCTCCGACACCATGCGGACCGCGACCATCCACTTGTCCGTGCCCTCGGAGAACGCGGAGATCCGCTTCGAGGCGGTGGGGTCGTCGGACAGCACGACGGTGACCTTCTCGCCGCTGATCTCCTCGAGCAGCTCGGCGTAGTCACGGGCCGTCGACTGGTCGGTGGCGATCACCAGGCCGCCCGCGTCGGGCATCGCGCGACGCAACTGCTCGAGCCGCGTGTTCGCGGCGTGCAGCACCGCGGGGATCCAGTCGCCGTGCGGGTCGAGCGCGGTGCGCCATGCCCGCGCGGTCTGCTCCTTGCTCAGGGGCTCGCCGAGGCGGGCCGTGAACTCCTCGCCCGCGCTCGTGCGCCAGCTCGCCTGCCCGGAATAGGCGAGGAAGACGACGGGGCGGACGACGCCGTCCGCGAGCGCGTCCGAGTAGCCGTAGACGTGATCGGCCTTGGACCGCTGGCCGCCGCCGAACTCCGGCTCGTACGTGACGAACGGGATGGGATTGTCGTCGCTGCGGAACGGGGTACCGGTGAGGGCGAGCCGCCGGGTCGCCGGCGCGAAGGCCTCGCGCACGCCCTCGCCCCAGCTCTTGGCGTCGCCGGCGTGATGGATCTCATCGAGGATGACGAGCGTCTTGTAGGCCGACGTGCGCGCGTGGTGCTTGTACGGATGCATGCCCACCTGGGCGTACGTGATGACCACGCCGTCGAAGTCCGACGAGGTGCTGCCGCCCGAGTTGGTGAAGTTCGGGTCGAGGTTGATGCCGTTCCGCGCGGCGGACTCGGCCCACTGGTACTTGAGGTGCTCGGTCGGCGCCACCACCGTGATCCGCTCGACGGTGCGGTCGGCCAGCAGCTCGGCGGCGACGCGCAGGGCGAACGTGGTCTTACCGGCGCCCGGCGTGGCGACGGCAAGGAAGTCCTGAGGCTTCGAGGTCAGGTACTTCGTGAGCGCACGGCGCTGCCAGACACGAAGTGAAACCGCCATCGAGAAACGCACCCCTAAACCGCGAGACAAGCCCGTCCGGCGCGGATCCGCGGCGCGGGCGGGTCGATCGTGAACCCTCAAGCAGTCTACTCGCAACACGCGGCGATCCCGGTTCCGACGTGATCGGCGCCGGTGCGCAAGACTGAACATGATGGACGACGCACACGGCACGCCGGGAAGCCGGCAACCGAGCCCGGCACAGGACGCCGAGCCGCGCGATCCGGGTCCGCACACCCAGGACCTGGATCGGCCCCGTCGTGCCTCCTTCCCCACCCGCGCGTGGGGCGTCGTCAAGGGCATGCCGCAGGTCCTGTGGCGCACCGTCGTGAAGTCCTGGGACGACTCGATCGTCGGGCACAGCGCCCAGGCGGCCTTCTGGACCACGCTGTCGCTGGCGCCGCTGCTGCTCGCCCTGATGGGCCTCATCGGCTACGTGGCGAACTGGTTCGGCCCCGACACCATCGGGGTGATCCACGACCGGCTCATCTCCTTCGGCCTGCGCGTGTTCACGCCCAACGTGGTGGACGAGATCATCCGGCCCATGGTCGACGGGGTGCTCCAGCAGGGCCGCGGCGACGTGGTGTCGGTGGGCTTCATCCTGGCGCTCTGGGCCGGATCCTCGGCGCTGTCGTCGTACGTGGACTCGATCAGCATGGCGCACGATCAGCACACGGTGCGCAATCCGGTGTACCAGCGGCTGTTCGCGCTGGTGCTCTACCTGGAGTTCCTGGTCATCGCGGTGTTCACGTTGCCGCTCGTGGCGCTGGGCCCCAGCTTCATCATCAAGTACATCCCCGCGTCCTGGCACCCCGCGGTCGCCCAGTTGATCGACTTCGGGTACCTGCCGTTCGTCGTGCTCATGCTGGTCGGCGGGCTCGCGCTGCTCTACCGGCAGGCGCTGCCGCGGCCGCTGCCCTGGTACCGGCACGTGCCGGGAGCGGCGCTCGCGGCGCTGATCTTCCTGGTGGCCTCGACGGGGCTGCGCGTGTACCTGTCCTTCATCGCCTCCGGGAGCGGCATCTCCTACGGCGCGTTGGCGACGCCGATCGCCTTCCTGCTGTTCACGTTCTTCCTCGGCTTCGCCGTCATGGTCGGCGCGGAGTTCAACGCCGCGCTGCAGGACCGCTGGCCCGCTCGGGAGATCCGCACCGATCAGCTGCGGGACTGGGTCGTCGAGCAGATCAAGGAGGCCGGGATCTCCGATCCCGGCAAGGCGGCCGCCGAGGGCCTGCGCCGCGCGACCGACCCGATCCGCCGGCGCCAGCGGACGGAGACCGACGAACCGTCCACCGAGACCGACACGCCGGTGTCCGGCGGGTCGGCCGCCGACGCGCCGAGTGCCGTAGCGCCACGGCGCACCGTGGAGACGGACGTGCCAGCGCGGCGCACCGTCGACCCCGAGGCCACGCGCGTACCGCCCGCCCGGCCCCCGCGCGAAGTGGAGCCGCGGTGAGCGGCTACTTCTTCATGCGGTCGTAGATCTTCTTGCACTCGGGGCACACCGGCGAGCCGGGCTTGGCGGACTTGGTGACCGGGAAGGTCTCGCCGCAGAGCGCGACCACGTAGTTGCCCATCACGGCCGACTCGGCGATCTTGTTCTTCCGCACGTAGTGGAAGAACTTGGGGGTGTCGTCGTCGGTGCCGGTATCGGCGTCGACGTCGACGTCCGGCTTCTCCAGGGTCTTCGTACTCATGACTTTCATTCTGCCAGCCGCAGTGGGACGATCGAAGTGTGGGAAACCAAGGTGAGAACACCTACGTCATCACCGACGCGGAGGACTCGTACGACGAGCAGCACCGGCGGCGCGTCCGCCGCTACCTGATGATCATGGCGATCCGCATTCCCGCCCTCGTCATCTCCGCGTGGATCTACTCCGCCACCGGCAACTGGATGATCGCGCTGGCCGTGCTCGGCGGCTCCATCCCCATTCCGTGGATCGCCGTGATCCGCGCCAACGACCGGCCCAAGAAGCGCAAGGGCGAGCCCGACCGCTTCACCCGGCGCAAGCTGGATCGCCTCGCCCTGCAGGGCCACCCGATCACCACCGTCTCGGCGCGCGGCGACTAGGTGCTGCTCTCCCCCGGCCTGGCACCACTGTGCCGTCGGCTCGGCCCCGCGCTGGCCGCCGCCGACTTCTCGGAATCCGCCGTCGCCGATCGCCTGGGCGACGCCTACGGCTGCCTCTCGCGCGGCGAGCCCGGCCCCGTCGAGGCCGAGGCCTCCGGTGATGCGCCCCTGGATGTCCTGATCCGCCTGTTCCTCGCCGCCGCGCCCGTCCCCCGCCCGCAGGTCGGCGGTGCCCTGGCCCCCGTCACCGTCGACGAGGCCGTGGAGGCCGGCCTACTCGAGGCCGATCCCGAGGACCCGTCGCGGGTGCGGGCCGCGCTGAGCCTGCGGCCACTCGACCTGCCCGACGGTCCGCAGTGGTTCCTCTCCGACCTCGACGGCCTCATGCGGCCGCACGCGCAGCACCGCGAGCACGTGCTCGGCGTGGGCCACGCCTCGCAGTCACTGCTGCGGGCCACGCCGCGCGAGCCGGTGGGCACTGTCCTCGACCTCGGCACCGGCTGCGGCGTGCACGCGTGCGCCGCGACCCGGTTCGCGGGCTCGGTCACCGCCACCGACGTGAGCGAGCGGGCCGCCGGCTTCGCCGCCGCGTCCGCCGCGCTGAACGGCGCGGACGTCGAGGTACTGATCGGCGACTGGTTCGCGCCCGTCGCGGGACGCCGGTTCGACCTACTGCTGGCGAACCCGCCCTTCGTCGTGGGCGAGGGCCGCGTGGACCACACCTACCGGGACTCCGGCCTCGACCTCGACGGCGCCTCCGAGCTGGTGGTGCGGGGCGCGCCGGACCACCTGGCGCCCGGCGGCACCGCCGCGCTGCTGGCCTCGTGGGTGCACCGCGACGACGAGACCTGGCAGGCCCGGGTGGCCTCGTGGCTGCCCGCCGAGGGCGTCGCGGCCTGGGTCCTGCAGCGCGACGTCGCCGATCCCGCGCTGTACGTGGGCACCTGGCTGCGCGACGAGGGGCTCGACCCGCGCATCGGCGAGGGCCGGGCGAAGTCCGACCGCTGGCTCGCGCACCTCGCCGATGCCGGCGTCACGGGCATCGGCTTCGGTTTCGTGCTCCTGCGGGCGATCGGCGGCCCGTCGGAGGTGGTCTGCGAGGAGCTGAGCCAACCGTTCGACGATCCCCTGGGCGACGAGGTCCCGGCCCATTTCGCGCGGATGGCATGGCTGCGCGACGCCGACCTGGACGCCGCCCGCCCGCTGCTCGGCGACGACGTCGCCCTCGAGCGGGTGTCGGTCACCGGCGGCGACGGCTGGGACGAGGTGGCGCTGCGCGTGACCCGGATGTCGGGCCCGCGCTGGGTGCACGAGCTCGACGACGCCGGCGCCCGCCTCCTCGCCGGGTGCCGCGGCGAACTCCCGACCGAGGACCTCGTCCTCCTGCTCGAGGCCGCGACGGGCGAGGACGACCTCGCCGATCCGGCCCGGCGGTTGCTCGCCGACCTGCACCGGCACGGATTCGTAACCTTCCTCTAAGCAACTTCTCAGACCTCCTCGCGGTTTCCGCAGGTCAGGGGATCCGGGCTCGGGAACTCTGTGCGCCCGTCGTCCGTTGAACCAGATGTACCGGCGAACAGGAGGCAGCCACATGGCACACCGCGTCAACACCGCTAGCACCGCAGCCCGCCCCGCTGATCGGGTGCGGCCCCCGCTGACCGAGGCCGATCTCGACGCACAGAGTCCCGCCGCGGATCTGGTGCGCGTGTACCTGAACGGCATCGGGCGCACCGCTCTGCTGACCGCGGAGGACGAGGTCGATCTGGCCAAGCGCATCGAGGCGGGTCTGTACGCACAGCACCTGCTGGCCACCAAGAAGCGGATGGCCGCGTCGAAGAAGCGCGATCTGGCGTTCATCGTGCGGGACGGGCAGGCCGCCCGCCAGCACCTGCTGGAGGCCAACCTGCGCCTCGTCGTCTCGCTGGCCAAGCGCTACACCGGGCGCGGCATGCCGCTGCTGGACCTGATCCAGGAGGGCAACCTCGGCCTGATCCGCGCGATGGAGAAGTTCGACTACGCGAAGGGCTTCAAGTTCTCGACGTACGCCACCTGGTGGATCCGCCAGGCGATCACGCGCGGCATGGCGGACCAGTCCCGCACGATCCGGCTCCCCGTCCACCTCGTGGAGCAGGTGAACAAGTTGGCCCGGATCCGGCGCGAGCTGCACCAGCAGCTGGGCCGCGAGGCCACCGACGCGGAACTCGCGGAGGAGTCGGGCATCCCGGCGGAGAAGATCGCCGACCTCATGGACCACTCGCGGGATCCGGTCAGCCTGGACATGCCCGTCGGGTCCGACGAGGAGGCGCCGCTCGGCGACTTCATCGAGGACGCCGAGGCCGCCTCGGCCGAGTCCGCGGTCATCTCGCGGCTCATGCACAGCGACGTGCGCTCGGTGCTCGCCACCCTCGACGAGCGGGAGCAGCAGGTCATCCGCCTGCGCTACGGACTCGACGACGGCCAGCCCCGCACGCTCGACCAGATCGGCAAGCTCTTCGGGCTCTCCCGCGAGCGCGTGCGCCAGATCGAGCGCGAGGTCATGAGCAAGCTGCGCAACGGCGAGCGCGCCGACCGGCTGCGCGCGTACGCGAGCTAGCTCCGAACCACCCTCGAAGGAACCGCGTCGGCTGTCACAGCCGGCGCGGTTCCGCTTGTTGGGCGAGGAGATCGCTGGCGTGGCCGATCCGGATCACCACGGACAGCACCGCGGCGCCGTCGGTGGTGGCGAGGATCGGCTGGCAGTCGATCGAAGCGATCTCGGGGACCTCGTAGGCCAGGGCCGCGATGCGGGTCACCACGTCGGTGAGCGCCGCGCGGTCCACGCCGGACTCGCCGGCGAAGCCGTCGAGCAGCGGGGCCGAACGGGTGGCCGTGACGAGGTCCGCGGCCGCGGCGTTGGTCAACGGCAGCAGCCGGTAAGCGCGGTCCCCCAACAGCTCCGGCACGGCGCCGCTGAGGCCGAAGGACAGTATCGGCCCCATCCGCGGGTCGTTCTCGTAGCCGACGGCGCAGCCGATGCCCTTGGGCGCCATCCGCTGGACGTGCAGCGTGGACTCCCCCGTCGCCTCGGACAGTTCGGCGAACGCGTCCGCCACGGCCTGCGGGCTGGTGAGGTCGAGGCGCACCGCCGCGAGGTCGGCGCGCAGGCGCCAGCGCTCCCCCATCGCCTTGACCGCCACGGGATAACCCAGCCGGTCGGCCGCCTCCGCCGCGGCCTCCGGCGTGGACGCCACGTCGAACGCCACGACGCCGACTCCGTAGAGCCCCAGGAGTTCCGCGCTCTGCGCGAAGCTCAGGGTGACCGCACCGGCGTCGGAGTCGGCGCTGGGCAGCCACTCCCGGACGCGAGTCCTCGCGGTCTCGACGTCGGTGCCGTCCGGCCGCGCGGTGTCGGAGACGGGACGGGCGCGCCACTGCGCGTACCGCCAGCCGTGGGCGAGGACCCGGGCCGCGCGCTCGGGCTCAGGGTACGACGGGACCGATCCGCGGACCCGCACGCCGTCCTCGTCGGTGGCGGCGAGCAACTCGGTGACGCCGTCGAAGGCGAGGAAGGTCGAGACGATCGGCTTGATCTGCTTGCGGGACGCCTCGAGGAGCACGGCGGCGTGCGCCTCGGGCGGCGCCTCCACCGGCGGCACGAAGACGGCGATGATCGCGTCGACGCCCTCGTCGGCGAGCGCGGCGTCGATCGCGGCACCGAACTCGTCGGGCGTGGCCGCCGCGCCGAGGTCCACGGGCTGCGCCACGTCCAGTCCCGCCCGGATCCCGGTGTGGGTGGCGAGGATGCCCAGTGCCGTCGAATTGCCGATCACGGCGACGCGCGGCCCGGCGGGCAGCGGCTGATAGCTGAAGAACGTCGCGCAGTCGAACAGCTCGGGTATCGAATCGACCTGGACCACACCGGAGTTCTCGAACAGCGCCTCCGATCCGCGCCGGCGGCGGTCGGCGTCGATCCCCCCGCGGTGCACGGCGACGATCGGCTTCTGCCGGGACAACCGCTGCGCGATGCGGCCGAACTTGCGCGGGTTACCGAAGCTCTCGAGGTAGAGCAGCACCACCTCGGTCGCGTCGTCGGTGTCCCAGTACTGGAGCACGTCGTTGCCGGAGACGTCCGCGCGGTTGCCGGCGGAGACGAAGGTCGTCAGGCCCACACCGCGTTTCGCCGCGGTGTCGAGGATGGCGATGCCGAGGGCGCCGGACTGGCAGAAGAAGCCGACGTTGCCGCGCCCGGGCACGACGGGGGCCAGGGTCGCGTTGATGCGGACCTCTCGGTCGGTGTTGATCACGCCGAGCGCGTTGGGCCCGATGAGTCGCATCCCGTGCGAGCGCACCGCTTTGAGCAGCCGCCGCTCGGACTCCTTGCCCCGCCCGCCGACGTCGGAGAAGCCGGACGAGACGACGAGGAGCGTCCGCACCTCCTTGGCGAGGCAGTCGTCGAGCACCTGGTCCATGTTGTCGGCGGGCACGGCGACCACGGCGAGGTCGACCTGGTCCGGGATGTCGCGCACCGACTCGTAGGCGCGGATGCCGGCGACCGAACGGCGCTCCGGGTGCACCGGGTACACGGGGCCGGCGAAGTCGCCCGCGATGATGTTGCGCAGCACCGCGTGCCCGACCTTGCCGGGCGTGGTCGACGCGCCGATCACGGCGATCGACTCCGGCCGGAGCGCGTTGCTCACGCTGCGCGCCTCCGACGCCAGCTCGCGGGCGTTCCGCACCGCGACCAGTGCCTCGGTGGGGTCGATGCCGAACTCCACGTGCACCACGCTGCCGTCGAAGCTGCGGCGCAGCTCGTACCCCGCGGCCTTGAAGACGTTGACCATGTACCGGTTCTCGGCGAGCACCTCGGCCTCGAAGCGGTGGAAGCCGTTCTCGGCCGCGGCGCCGGCGAGGTGCTCCAACAGGATCGGGCCGAGGCCTCGGCCCTGGTGTTCGTCGGCGACGACGAACGCGACCTCCGCCGACGTGGGCTTGCCGGAGTCGGCGAGGCCCTCGTAGAGCCCGACGGCGATGATCTTGCCGCCGAGGATCGCGAGCAGGCAGACGCGCTGCTCGTGGTCGACGGTGGTCATCCGCGCGACGTCGCGCGGCGGCATCACCGGGTAGGGCCCGAAGTACCGCAGGTAGCGCGTGCGCTCGGAGAGCCCGGCGTGGAAGGCGACCATCGCGTCGGCGTCGTCGGGAACCACGGGCCGCAGGTGGACGACGCCGCCGTCGGAGGCCAGGACGTCGGCGACCCAGTGCGCGGGGAACTCGTACGGTCCCGACGGCGCCTGCTGGCTCGGCGCCGGGAACGGGTCCGTGGCGGGACCCGAGGGATGCAGGGAAGTTTCGTCAGTCACGAGGGTCCTCCGGATCCAGTCCGTGGAGAGGAAAAACCGCGGATCGGGCGCGGGCGATGAAACGGTCGGCGGCGGCCTCCACCGGGGCGGCGGTGGGGTCGTAGGAGGAGGGCTCCCACGGGGTGAACGCGGTCGTCCCGCCCTCGCCCATCGTGTCCGGCAAGCCGTCCGCGGCGCCGACCTGGTCGGTCGGCAGGCTCGCGGCGAGCTCCTTCCATTCCTCGGGAATCGGTGTGGCGGGGTCGATGTCGACGCCGACGACGGCCCCGATGAGGTGGGTCCAGGCGCGCGGCACCACGTGCACGAGCTGATACCCGCCGCCGCCGATCGCGAGCCACCGGCCGTCGCACACCTCGTCGGCGAGGTCGCGCATCGCCAGGATCGCGGCGCGCTGTCCGTCGACGGTGAGCAAGAGGTCCGTCAGCGGGTCGCTCGCATGCGAGTCGCAGCCGCACTGACTCACGATGAGCTGGGGCCGGAACTCGCGGACGATCGACGGGACCACGGCGTGGAAGGCGCGCAGCCACAGCCCGTCGGGGCAGAACGCGGGCACCGGGATGTTGACGGCCGTACCGCGCGCCTCCGGGCCGCCGAGCTCCGTCGGGTAACCGGTGTTGGGCCACAGGTGCTGGGGGTCCTCGTGCAGGGAGACGGTGAGCACCCGCGGGTCGTTCCAGAACTGGGCCTGCACGCCGTCGCCGTGGTGGGCGTCGACGTCGAGGTAGGCGATCCTGTCGAAACCGTTGTCGAGCAGCCACGAGATCGCGATGGCCGCGTCGTTGTAGACGCAGAAACCCGAGGCGTGCGAGCGCATCGCGTGGTGCATCCCGCCCGCGATGTTGACGGCGCGGGTGGTGTTGCCGGCGGCGATCGCCTTCGCGCCGGTGAGGGTGGATCCGACCAGGCTCGCGGCCGCCTCGTGCATGCGCAGGAAGATCGGATTGTCGTCGTTGCCGAGGCCGTATCCGGTGAGATCGATCCGGGAGCGGCCCGAGCCGGCGACGCGCACGGCCGCCAGGTAGTCATCGGTGTGGGCGCGGCCGAGCTCGAGCGGGTCGAACTCCGCGGGTGCCACCACCTCGACCCCGTCGAGGACCCCGAGCATCCGCGAGAGCTCCATCGTCAGCCGCAGCCGCACCGGGTCCATCGGATGGGAGTGGGAGAACCGGTAGTCGAGGACCGAGGGATCCCAGACCACCTGGGAGTCGGGGAACCGTGCCATGTGTCACGACCCTAGTCGTTGCACACCTGCACCGCTTCCAAGTTAGGTAACCTTAAGTACGGGGGACGGTAGCCCGTCTCGGTTAAGCTCGACAGTGACGAGAAGGAGCTGGATACGTGAACGATCTGGTGGACACCACCGAGATGTACCTGCGGACCATCTACGAGCTCGAGGAGGAGGGCGTGGTGCCCCTCCGGGCGCGGATCGCGGAGCGTCTCGAGCAGAGTGGTCCCACCGTCTCGCAGACGGTGCAGCGCATGGAGCGCGACGGGCTGGTCCGGGTCGCCGGTGACCGGCACCTCGAGCTCAGCGAGAAGGGCCGCCAGCTGGCCATCGCCGTGATGCGCAAGCACCGGCTGGCCGAGCGGCTCCTGGTGGACGTCATCGGACTGCAGTGGGAGAACGTGCACGCCGAGGCGTGCCGCTGGGAGCACGTCATGAGCGAGGACGTGGAGCGGCGCCTGCTGGAGGTGCTGGGCAACCCCACCACCTCCCCGTACGGCAACCCCATCCCGGGGCTCGGTGAGCTCGGCGTGGCGATCACCGGCGAGCCGGCGCGTCCCGCCCGCCTGACCGACCTTCCGCAGGGCGGCCCCACGGCCGTGGTCATCAAGCGGCTGGCAGAGCACGTCCAGGCGGACACCGACCTGATCGGCCGGTTCCGTGAGGCCGGCGTCGTCCCGGACGCGCGCGTGTCGGTCACCGTCCAGCGCGGCGCCGTGGTCATCTCGGTCGCCGGGCACGAGGACTTCGAGCTCCCCGACGAGATGGCGCACGCCGTCTTCGTCGAGGCGGTGTAGCCGATGCGCCTGGTGGTGACCGGCGGCGCCGGCTACGTCGGCAGCGTGTGCACGCAGGTGCTGCTCGAGCGCGGCCACGAAGTGACCGTGATCGACGATCTGAGCACCGGCAACCGCGAGGCGGTGCCCGCGGGCGCGACGTTCGTCGAGGGCGACGTGGCGCACGCCGCCCGCCCGCTGCTCGCCGACGGCGACTTCGACGGCGTGCTGCATTTCGCGGCGAAATCGCTGGTGGGAGAGTCGGTGTCGCACCCGCACAAGTACTGGCAGGGTAACGTCGTCACGACGCTGACGCTGCTCGACGCGATGCTGGCGGCCGGCGTTCCGCGCCTGGTCTTCTCGTCGACCGCGGCGACCTACGGCGAGCCGGAGGCCGTCCCGGTCACCGAGGACGCGCGCACCGCGCCCACCAACACCTACGGCGCGACCAAACTCGCGATCGACGCCGCGATCTCCTCGTACGCCACCGCCTACGGCCTCGCCGCGGTCTCCCTGCGCTACTTCAACGTGGCGGGCAGCTACGGCGGCTTCGGCGAGAACCGCGAGGTCGAGACGCACCTGATCCCCCTCGTGCTGCAGACCGCCCTGGGCCAGCGCGGTGACATCGCCGTCTTCGGTGCCGACTACCCCACCGACGACGGCACCGCGGTCCGCGACTACGTGCACGTCAAGGACCTCGCCGAGGCGCACCTGCTGGCCCTGGACCGTGCGCGCCCGGGCACGCACGAGATCTTCAATCTCGGTTCCGGCGCGGGCTTCTCGGTGCGTCAGGTGATCGACACCTGTCGCGAGGTGACGGGGCGCGAGATCCCCGAGACCGCCGCCGAGCGCCGCGCCGGCGATCCGGCCGTGCTGGTCGCGTCCTCCCGCCGGGCGATCGAGGAGCTCGGCTGGCGCCCCGAGAAGACGGACCTGCGCGACATCGTGGCCGACGCCTGGGCGTACACGCAGGAGTTGGGCGACCGCGCGCACGCGGCCCGCCGCGGCTGACCGCGCGCCCCTATCGATCGTCATCCGGCGAGGGGGAACCCGAGGTCCCGGGGCGGGAGGTCCACGCCGAGGCGGCGGGCCACGTCCACTCCGATCTCGGCGGTGATGCACAGCTCCCGCGGATGCATCCCCGCGGCCAGCGCGTGCGCCAGCAGGTGCGCGCCCCGGTAGCGCCCGTCGGCGGTCAGCGCCGCGTCGAGGGCGACGCCGGTGAGCGGGCCGTCCCCGCGCAGGTAACTCCCGGCGGCCACCAGCGTCGCCGCCGCCGCACGCGGCGTGCCCCGCAACCGCCGCGCCAGCTCGGCGAACAGCAGCCGGGCCTCGTCGGCCATCACGGTGAGGGCCAACGCCATCGCCGCATCGCGCACCTTCACCTCGAGCAGCGCTCCCCCGAGCAGCGCGACGTCGGCGTCCGAGAGGGCGGCTGAGCGCTGCGCGGTGACGGCCCCGACGACGGCGGCCAACAGCTCGCACGGATCGCCGTCCGCCTCGTAGTCCGCCGCGTCGCGGCAGCGGTCCGCGCCGATCCCCGGGCCCTCCTCCGCGAGCTGGTCCGTCAGCTCCGTGCGGGACCGGTGGATGGTGCGCCCCTCCACGACGGCCGCGACCATGAGGGGCGACGACGCCGGATCCGGGAGGGCGCCACTCTCGCCGTGCCGGCACACCCAGCGCTCGCCGGCCGCCATCCGGTCGAGCAGGACCAGGTCGATGATCTCGAGGTCGGGATCGACCGCGTCCCGGGACCGGGCGGCGTCCTCGAGCAGCCGGAGCAGCGCCGGGGCGACCCGCTCGCGCGGGCGGTCGTCGACCGCGACGCAGAACAGCCGGTCCGCGCCCTGGCGCCGCAGCAAACCCACCGCCTCGGCGATGTGGGTCCGGCAGTTCTTCCGAAGACCGCCGGACGCCGTCACCTCGAGGTCTGTCCGAGCGGTGGCCCCGATCCGGCCGGTCACCTCGTCGTGCGCGAGCAGCACCACCGATCGGGTCGGATAGAAGCCCAGGAGAGCCGGGACGGCGGCGACCAGGTCGCCGAGGGAGTCGATCTTCATGGCCGGGTCCACGTGATGTTTCGTCATGCTCGAATGCTCGCGGAGGCGACGGACGACGATCGCCGCTGCGCCTCGTCCATCCCCACTTTGGTTACGAAACGTTCTCCACGCTGGGCGTTGTCCACAGGATCGCCCGTACCGGACACCCGCGGGCGGGCGCCCGACGTGCGGCACCGGCGAGCGCTACTGTGAACCGCGTGATCGGCTTACCGCGGTTCTCTGACCGCACGCGCGACTGGTTCCTCAGCGGCATGTCTGAGCGGGCCGGCACCCACGTCGGCCCCCACGCGAAGGACGCGGAGCACCCGCAGCCGTGGTGGAAGGTCATGTGCCTGACCGGCGTCGACTACTTCTCGACCCTCGGCTACCAGCCCGCCATCGCGTTCATCGCGGCCGGCGTCATCTCCCCCATCGCCACCCTCGTGCTGATCGCGCTCACGCTGTTCGGCGCTCTCCCGGTCTACAAGCGGGTATCGCGGGAGAGTTTCAACGGCTCCGGCTCGCTGGCGATGTTCGAGCGGCTCCTCCCCTGGTGGGGCGGCAAGCTGTTCGTGCTGGTCCTGCTCGGATTCGCGGCCACCGACTTCATCATCACCATCACGCTGTCGTCGTCCGACGCGGCCGAGCACATCGTCGAGAACCCGCTCGTGCCGTCGTTCCTCCACGGCGCCAACATCCCCATCACCCTGGGCCTGGTCCTGGCCCTGGGCGTGATCTTCCTCAAGGGCTTCCGCGAGGCGATCGGCACCGCCGTCGTCCTGGTGACGGTCTACCTGTCGCTCAACGTGGTCGTCATCGGCGTCTCGCTGTTCCACGTCGCCGAGCGGCCGCAGAAGGTGCTGGACTGGCAGGACCTGCTGTGGGCCGAGCACTCGAATCCGCTCATGGTGATCGCGGTCGCGCTCATCGTCTTCCCGAAGCTGGCGCTGGGTCTCTCCGGTTTCGAGACCGGCGTCGCGGTGATGCCGCAGATCAAGGGCGACCCGAACGATCCTCCCGAGTACCCCGCCAAGCGCATCCGGGACACCGGGCGGCTCCTGACCACCGCCGCCGTGATCATGAGCGTCCTGCTCGCCACGTCGAGCTTCGCGACCACCGTGCTGATCCCCGCGGAGGAGTTCGGCCCGAACGGCGACGCCAACGGCCGCGCGCTGGCGTGGCTCGCGCACGAGTACCTCGGGAACGGCTTCGGCACCGTCTACGACGTCTCCACGGTCGCGATCCTCTGGTTCGCCGGCGCGTCCGCCATGGCCGGCATGCTCAACCTGGTGCCCCGGTACCTGCCGCGCTACGGCATGGCGCCGCGCTGGGCCTCGGCCGTGCGGCCGCTGGTCGTGGTGCTCACCGTGATCGCCCTCGTGATCGTCCTGATCTTCGAGGCCGACGTGAACGCGCAGGGCGGCGCCTACGCCACCGGCGTCCTCGTGCTCATGACGTCCGCCGCGATCGCGGTGACGATCTCCGCCCGCCGCAAGCGGCAGACCGCTGCCACGTGGGGCTTCGGCCTGATCTCCGCGGTCTTCGTCTACACGACGATCGACAACATCATCGAGCGGCCCGACGGCGTGCGGATCGCCGCGCTGTTCATTCTCGCGATCGCGGTGGTGTCGATCGGCTCGCGCGTCCGGCGTTCTTTCGAGCTGCGCGCCTCGTCGATCACCTTCGACGAGAAGGCCCTCGAGTTCATCCGCGACGACGCCAACGCGCAGCACGCGATCCGGATCGTCTCGCACGAGCCCGACGTGGACACCAAGAAGGAGTACCGGGACAAGGTCCGCGCGGAGCGCAAGTTCGGGCACATCCCCGGCCGCTCGCGGGTGATCCTGCTCGAGGTGTGGCCGCGCGACTCGTCGGACTTCGAGGAGGACCTGGAGGTCCGGGGCATCGAGAAGTTCGGCTACCGCCTGCTCAAGGTGCGCTCGGGCAGCATCGCCAACACCATCGCCGCGGTCCTGCTGTACATCCGCGACGAGACCGGCGTGGTACCCGAGGTCTACTTCCAGTGGTCGGAGATGAACCCCGTGCTCAACATGGGCAAGTACCTCGTGGAGGGCTCGGGCGAGGTCGCAGCCGTGTGCCACGAGGTGCTGCGCCAGGCCGAGCACGACGCCAAGCGCCGACCCACCGTCCACGTCTCCTGACGGGGGCTCAGGGCCGGTAGGCGAACGGGAGCTCATGGTGGGAGACGGGCAGCGTCTCGACCCGCATCCACGGGTACCGCCGTTCGACGGTGCGCGCCAGGGCCGTGCCGTCGTGGTACCGACTGCGCAGCGCCGCCACCATCGTGACGCCGCCGGGCAGCCCGCGCAGCTTGTCCAGGGCGTCGGGGCGCGGCCGCTTCGGCACCGTGTATCCCGTGATCCGCGGGCGCGGGCCGTCGGCGGACGCCTCGGCCAGGCGCCCGAACTCCGGGGTCGGAGGCCAGTGTCGAGCCGTTTCCCACTCCGCATACGCCACTGCACGCTTGCCCGTCGGAGCCAGCATGACCGGTAGCGCGCGGAGCGCCGTCGCGATCCGCATCGGGGCGAACATGCCGGTCGGATCGAGCAGAGTGAGTCCGCGCACCCGAGTCGGGCGGGCGAGCGCATAGGCCACCGCGATCTGGGCCCCGAGGGAATGCCCGAGGACTGCGGCCGAAGCGACGCCGAGCCCGTCGAGCACCTCATCGAGCCAGGCCGGAAGCTCATCTGCGGAACGCAGCGCACGACGTTCGCTGCCGCCCGCGTCACCGGGGAGGTCGACCGCGAGAACTCGGTGCGCGGATGCGAGCACCGGAGCCTGGGCGAACCACGCGGCGGCGGTGTCCCCGCCGCCCGGCAGGCACAGCAGCGGCGGCGCGCCGTCGTCACCCACGACGAGCACCTGCGTGCGGGCGAGGTCACCGTCGACGACGAGCCGCCGGACGGGAACGCCCCACTGCTCGACCACGGCGTCGTAGGCGTCGGAGAAGACGGATCCCATGACATTCCTCTCGATGATCGAGATGTTTGACCTTCAAGATACCTGCTACCGTCGGCGCATGAGCGACAACGAGCACCTCGTGCACGCCCTGCGCGCGACGGCGCTGCGGTGGGAGCGCGAGATCGCGGCCTTCGGCGCGCGGCACGCGCTCGGCGACACCGACGTACGGGCGCTGGTCGCGTTGCTCGACCTGGAGCGGGCGGACGCGCCCGCCACCCCCGGTGCGCTCGCAGCGGCGCTGCGGCTGAGCTCCGCGGCGTGCACCGCCCTCGTCGACCGCCTCACGGCCGCCGGCCTGGTCGAGCGCGGCCCCGACCCCGACGATCGCCGCCGGGTCCGATTGCTCGTCACCCCGGGCGCGCGGCGCCTCGGCGAGGACTTCTTCGGCGATCTGATCGGCCCGATCCGAGTCGCGGCGGCCGCACTCACGCCCGCAGAAGCAGAGGTCGTGGGCCGTTTCCTCGCGTCCGCCGTTTCGCCGTGAGCGGAAACACGCGGCGCGCGGGAATCGACACAGTGCGCGCGAGGTTGTCCCACGTGGAAAACTGGTAGCTCCCCCGCTCGCGCGGGGAGCACTGCGGTTGGAGGTAGCCCATGGACGAGCAGTCCCACATGTACGAGCTGGAGTTCCCCGGTCCGTCCGTCTCGGACACCGACGGCAACGGCCCTGTACTGGTGCACGCGCTCGACGGCTACGCCGATGCGGGGCACGCGCTCAAGCTGCTCCGCGAGCACCTCAAGGACACCCTCACCACCGAGCTCGTCGCCTCCTTCGACGTCGACGAACTGATCGACTACCGCTCCCGCCGCCCCCCGATGACGTTCGAGGACGGATTCACCGGCGTCGACGAGCCCGAGCTCAACCTGTACGCCGTGCGCGACTCCGCCGGAAGGCCCTTCCTGCTGCTGGCGGGCGCCGAGCCGGACCTGCGGTGGAACGGCTTCGTCAGCGCCGTCGCCGGCCTCGCGGAGCGCTTCGGCGTGCGGTCGGTGGTCGGCCTGCACGCCATCCCCATGGCGGTGCCGCACACCCGGCCCGTGCCGGTCACGGCGCATGGCAACAACCCGGACCTGCGCAGTGAACTGCGGTCCTGGGACGGCGGCACGATGCGCCTGCCCGGCAGCGCCGCGGGCCTGCTCGAGCTGCGCATGGCCGACAAGGGCTACGACACGCTGGGCCTGTCGGTGCACGTCCCGCACTACCTCGCACAGAACGACTACCCCGAGGCCGTCCTCGGCATGCTCGGCGCGCTGCGCAGCTCCGTCGGCCTGCAGCTGCCCGACGGTGACCTCGCGGTCGAAGCGGCCGAGCTGCGCGAGCAGATCGACGCCCAGGTCTCGTCCAGCGCGGAGATCTCCTCCGTGGTCGAGGCGCTGGAACAGCAGTACGACGAGGCGGCGCAGCAGCCCCGCGAGCTGCTCATCGCCGACGGCGAGGCCATCCCCACCGGCGATGACCTGGCCAGCGAATTCGAGGCCTTCCTCGCGGAGCAGGCCGGCGACGAGGGTGAGAACGGCTCCGCGTCGTGACGCAGGTGCGTCAGCGCGTCGCGCTGATCCACGGCCACCGCCGGGCCTACCGGATCGGCGGCAGCGGCCCCGCCCTGCTGCTCATCCACGGGATGGCCGACAACTCGGCGACGTTCGAGCCGATCCTCGAGCAGCTGGCCGAGCGGTACACGGTGATCGTGCCGGATCTGCTGGGGCACGGCCTGTCCGGACGCCCGCGCGCCGACTACTCGCTGCCGGCGTTCACGAACGCCATGCGCGACCTGCTGCTCTACCTCGGCATCGAGCGCGCGACGCTGGTCGGGCACTCGCTGGGCGGCGGCATCGCGGGCCAGTTCACCTACCAGTACCCGGAGATGATCGAGCGGCTCGTGTTCGTCAACACCGGCGGCGTCACGCGCTCCGTCTCCCCCGTGCTCAAGGCGGTCTCGCTGCCGATGTCGGAGGTCGCGATCCGCTCGCTCGCCCTCCCCGGCGTGCTGCCCGTCGCGAGCGCCGCCCTGGACCTGCTCGGACGGGTGCCGCTCAAGCTGTTCGTCGACAACGCGGAGTGCGCCCGGGTCCTCGCGGGCCTGCCGCACGCGGGCACGCCGCGTGCGTTCGCCCGCACCCTGCGCGCCGTGGTCGACCCGTTCGGCCAGGTGGTGACGATGCTCGACCGCACCTACGTCGCCGAGTCCGTGCCCGTGCTCGTGGTGTGGGGCTCGGACGACCCGATCATCCCCGTCGAGCACGCGCATCTGCTGCACGCCTCACTCCCGGCGTCGCGGCTGGAGGTGTTCGAGGGTGCCGGCCACTTCCCGTTCCGGAGCGACCCGGAGCGCTTCCTCGCGGTGCTGACCGGGTTCATCGACGACACCGATCCCGCGCGGCTGACGACGGCCGACCTGCAGGACGCCCTGCGGCGCGACGCGGATCTCGACGCCGACCTGGACACCGGGGCCGAAACGCCCGCGTAACCGGGCGGGGCGCCGCCCGTAATCCGGCCCGCCCACACTGACGAGCAGTCAGTCGTGAGGAGGCCGCGATGAGTTCCGAGGTCCTGCCCTTCCGGGCCCGCCCGTACGTCCCCGACCTGTGCTTCGCGACGATCCACGGGCACCGTCGCGCCTACCGCATCGGCGGCACCGGCCCGGCCGTGCTGCTCCTGCACGGCATCGGCGACAACTCCCTCGTGTGGGACTCCGTTCTCGCGCCGCTCACCGACCGGTTCACCGTGATCGCCCCGGATCTGTTGGGGCACGGCCTCTCCGACCGCCCCCGCGCGGACTACTCGGTGGCGGCGTTCGCGAACGGCATGCGCGATCTGCTCTGCTACCTCGGTATCGAGCGCGTGTCGGTCGTCGGGCACTCGCTGGGCGGCGGCGTCGCGGGGCAGTTCGCCTACCAGTTCCCGGACATGGTGGAACGGCTCGCGTTCGTGGCGCCCGGCGGCGTGGACCACGACGTCTCGCCGCTGCTGCGGCTGCTCTCGCTCCCCTTCGCCGAGCAGCTCGTCGCGCTCACGGCGCTGCCAGGCGCGAAGGAGCTCCTGGCGACCGCGCTGCTCGCGGCGGCGGCCCTGCCGAGCCCGCTGCGCCCCGACGCGGTACAGCTGCGCCGCGCGCTCGACCGGATGCCGAACACCGCGTCCCCGCACGCCTTCGCGCGGACGCTGCGCTCCGTGGTGGACCTGCGCGGTCAGGTCGTCACCATGCTGGACCGCTGCTACCTCACGGCCGAGGTCCCGACGCTCGTCGCGTGGGGCGCGGACGACTCGATCATCCCGGCCTCGCACGCCGAAGTGCTCCGGGCGGCCCTGCCCGCGGCGCGGGTCGAGGTCTTCGACGGTGTCGGCCATTTCCCCATGACGGAGGCGCCGGACCGCTTCCTGGCGCTCCTCACCGACTTCCTCACGTCGACGACGCCGGCGCGGCTGGCGCGGACCCACCTGCGCGACGGGCTGCGGTCCGCCGCCGGCGTCACCGTCGCCGCGCCCGCCCAGGAGCTGGGCTGAGCGGCCACGATCGCGGTCCGTAGAGTGAGATGAGTGAACCTCATCGACCTGCTGCCGTCCGACCCGACGGCCGACGAGGTCTTCGAGGCCTTCCTGGAGTGGACCGACGACCGCGGCATCACGCTGTACCCCGCCCAGGAGGAGGCCCTCATCGCGGCGTGCTCGGGCGCCAACGTGATCGTCGCGACGCCGACCGGTTCCGGCAAATCCCTCGTGGCGATGGGCGCCCAGTTCGCGGCGCTGGCACAGGGCCGCCGTACCTACTACACCGCCCCGATCAAGGCCCTGGTCAGCGAGAAGTTCTTCGCGCTGTGCGAGGTCTTCGGCACGGAGAACGTCGGCATGGTCACCGGCGACGCCGCGGTCAACGCCGACGCACCGATCGTGTGCGCCACCGCCGAGATCGTCGCGAACTTCGCGCTCCGCGAGGGCGCCGACTCCGACATCGAACAGGTGGTGATGGACGAGTTCCACTACTACTCCGAGCCCGACCGCGGGTGGGCGTGGCAGGTGCCGCTGATCGAGCTGCCGCGCGCGCAGTTCGTGCTCATGTCCGCGACGCTCGGCGACACCTCCTTCTTCGAGGAGGACCTCACCCGGCGCACCGGACGGGAGACCGTCCTCGTCGCCGGGGCGGAGCGGCCGGTGCCGCTCCACTTCGCCTACTCCACCATGGCGATCCAGGATCAGATCGTCGAGCTGGTCACCACGCACCAGGCGCCCGTCTACGTGGTCCACTTCACCCAGCAGGCCGCGGCGGAGCGCGCCCAGGCGCTCATGTCGCTCCCGCTGGCGAGCAAGGAGGAGAAGGCGGCGATCGCGGCGGCGATCGGCGACTTCCAGTTCACCACCGGCTTCGGCAAGACCCTGTCGCGCCTGATCCGCTCCGGTGTCGGGGTGCACCACGCCGGCATGCTCCCCCGGTACCGGCGGCTGGTGGAGAAGCTCGCGCAGGAGGGCCTGCTCAAGGTCATCTGCGGCACGGACACGCTCGGCGTCGGCATCAACGTGCCGATCCGCACCGTCTACCTCACGGGCCTGACCAAGTTCGACGGGAACCGCACGCGCCACCTCCGGGCCCGCGAGTTCCACCAGATCGCGGGGCGGGCCGGGCGCGCGGGGTTCGACACGATGGGCACCGTCGTGGTGGCCGCTCCCGAGCACGAGATCGAGAACGCGCGCCGGGAGGCGAAGGCGGGCGGGGATCCCGCCAAGCTCAAGCGCGTCCAGCGCAAGAAGCCGCCCGAGGGCTTCGTCTCCTGGGGGAAAGCCACCTTCGAGAAGCTCGTGGCGGCGGATCCGGAACCGCTGGTCTCGCGGTTCTCGGTGACCAACTCGATGCTGCTCAACGTGATCGCCCGGCCGCAGAACTGCTTCGAGTCGATGCGGCACCTCCTGGAGCAGAATCACGAGTCGCGCCGGAACCAGTTGCGGCACATCAGAACCGCGATCACGCTGTTCCGCGGCCTCGAATCGGGCGGCGTCGTCGAGCGGCTCGCCGAGCCCGACGAGGACGGCCGGCACGTGCGGCTCACCGTCGACCTGCAGCCCGATTTCGCCCTGAACCAGCCCCTCGCGCCCTTCGCGCTCGCGGCGTTGGAGCTGCTCGACGCCGAGTCCCCGGACTACGCCCTCGACGTCATCTCCGTGATCGAATCCGTGCTCGACGACCCGCGCCCGGTGCTGCGGGCGCAGCAGAACGCCGCGCGCGGCGCCGCGGTGGCGGAGATGAAGGCGGACGGGATCGACTACGACGAGCGGATGGCGCTGCTCGAGGACGTCACGTACCCGAAGCCGCTGGAGGAGCTGCTCGTCCCCGCGTTCGCGACCTACGCCGCGGGGCACGCCTGGGTGACGCAGTTCGAGCTCTCACCGAAGTCCGTGGTGCGCGAGATGATCGAGCGCGCGATGACCTTCAACGACCTGGTCTCGAAGTACCAGCTGGGCCGCTCGGAGGGCGCGGTCCTGCGGTACCTGTCGGACGCCTTCCGGACCCTGCGGCACACCGTTCCCGAGGCGGTGCGCACCCCCGAACTCGACGACTACATCGCCTGGCTTGGCGCGCTGGTGCGGTACGTGGACAGCTCGCTCGTCGACGAGTGGGAGGAGATGACCTCCCCGGACCCGGTGAAGGCGCACGCCTCCGCCCCGGAGATCGGGCGCTCCACGTCGCTGACCTCCGACGAGCGGGCGTTCGCAGTCATGGTGCGCAACACGATGTTCCGGCGCGTGCAGCTCGTCGCCGAGGAGGAGTATGACCTGCTCGACGCCATGGATCCCGGCGTCGATTGGTACGCGGCCTTCGACGACTACTACGAGGAGTACGACGACATCGAGACCGGCCCGGACGCCCGTGGGCCACAGCTGTTCTCGCTCGACACCTCGATGCCGCGGGCCTGGCGGGTGCGGCAGACCATCGCCGACCCCGATGGCGACCACGGCTGGGCCATCACGGCCGTCGTCGACCTCCCCGCGTCCGACGAGCGCGGCGACGTCGTGCTCGTGGACGTGGAGGTCGTCTCCGGCTGACTAGCCCCGGACGACGGCGTCGAGACCCGCGAGCGACTGGTCCAGGTACTCCGGCGGGAACGGCGGCATGGAGCCGACGAAGTCCCGGAAGGACTGCGGAGTGTCGGTCCAGTCGTAGGTCAGCGTGACCTGCGTGCCGTCACCCGACGGCGTGAGGTCGTACCGCCACCACCAGCCGCCGGCCTCCCACTCGCCCTCCTTGCTGGTCCCGGGCAGCCACCCGATGACGCGGTCCCGCTCGAAGTCGGTGACCTTGTTCTCCATCACGTAGTCGCCGCCGGCCTGCTCGAGGTACATGTTCACGGAGAACATCTGCCCGACGTGGTCGAGCGGCGCGGCGTCCACCGCGGCGCGGACCCAATCCGTGGGCTCGATGTCCTGGTGGCGTGCGGGATCGGCGAGGGCGGCGAAGACCCGATCGGGGCTCGCGGCGATGACTCGGGTGGTGGACATCCGCTCGGACATGGTGACTCACTCTCTGCTGTGTCTCCACGACGCGCGTCGGCCCGCACGCCATGTTCACAGCGTACACATGAAGGGTCTCCAGCGGCGCCGGATCGCGGATATCGCCGCGGATCAGCGTGCGGGCGCGGCCTCGACGCCGCCCTCGTCCGTCCCCTGCGCCGCGGCCGACTCCACGGTGGGCGCCGACTCCACGGCGGGGGCCGACTCCGTGGGCGTCGGCTCCGACCGCGGGGTCTCCGGCGCGCTCGTACCGGGGGCCTCCGACGCGTCAGCCGGCGATGCGGGCGAAGCCGGTGCGGGCGTCGCCGGGCCGCTGGGCGCCGGCTCGGGCATCGACGCCCCGACGGGGTAGAGCGGCGCGCTCGTCGCGGAGACGGGCGTCGTCGCGGGTTCGACGGAGACCGGGCGCGCCCCGGACGAGGGGCCGGCCGCGTCGTCCGCGCCGAACGCGGACGAGGTCGCCGCGGGTGCCGTCGGCTCCGCGGTGCGCGCCGCGCCGTCCCCGGAGGCGGCGTCGGACGAGGCGACCCCGGCCGTGCCGGCCGGCGCAGCGGTCACCGTCGGGCCGGCGGGCCGGAAGACGTCGGCGACGACCTTCTGCACCCGGGTGATCGCGTCCTCGACCGCGATGATCACGATCCGCACCGCGGTCTCGAGGCTGTTCTGCACGAAGTAGACGGCGCGCTCGACCGCGCTCGGGTTGAGCGCGCGGGGGTCGACGCCGGTGCGCACGATGCTGCCGTCGGCGCGGGTGATCTCGAAGTAGCCGATCACGGGCTCGTGGTCGGACACGGGATCCGGTCCCGCGACCGGGATCTGCACCCAGCGGACCTTCGCGCCGCCGGTGGTGCCCACGTAGTCGAGGGTGTCGCGGTAGCCCGTATAGCCCTGCTTCGCGACGAGAGTGTTGGTCACGGAGTCGTAGGTGAAGGGCAGGGCGCCGGGGTCGAACAGGTCGATCCCGCTGCGGGCGATGAGCTGCTGGAACTCCGTGAGCCCCTGGGCGTCCGGCCTGCCCTTCCCGGCGAAGTACTCGGTGTTGAAGTCGCCCCCGTAGATCACGGGCGCGCCGTCCGCGGCGAACGTGTCGACGAAGCGGCGCAGCTCCGCGGCCTGCTTCATGCGGATGTCGTGGGTGCGCGAAGCGCGGTCGTTGATCGTGTCGTCGGCCTGGGTGTGCATGGCGACGACCCAGAACTCCTGGCCGTCCTTCTCGATCCGGGCCATCACCGCGCCCTTGTTCGCGAACATGTCGGGGGCGAGCGGGGCGTAGTTGGTGTAGACGTACTGCTCCGACTGCGCGATCGGGTACTTGCTCACCACAGCGACGCCGCCGTTGACCGACCAGAGCGCGTCGCTGCAAGCGCCGAACACCCCGGCGCAGCTCTCGCCGAGGCGCGGCGTCTGATAGGTGTAGCCCTGTTCTCGCAGGCCGTCGAGGATCGCGCGGCCGGCGGTGCCGTTCACCTCGCTGAGCAGCAGCACGTCGGCACCGCTCGCGGCGAGTTGGTCGACGGACGCCCGCACCCGGGCGTCGGAATCGGCCTGGGTTCCGGAGACCGCGTTGAGGATGTTCGGCAGCTGGTACATGTTCCAGGCCTGCACCTTGACCTCGACGGGTACCGACGGCGCGGGTGTCGGCGCGGGCGCGGGCCGCACCGCTGGCGGCACCGCCGTGGTCGCCGCCGCGGCGGGAGCCGCCGTCATCGCGCTGATCCCCGCGACCGCCATCACCGCGACCGCCGTCGCCCCGAGCCCGCCTCGCCGTGCCATCGTCCCCCGCTCTTCGTCCTTGCGATACCAAGGAGAGATTAAACCGGACGTCGAGCCGATCCGGTGGGCGATCTCGTGCGGCGGCGCGAGCGGCAGGGGCTACTTCCGGCGGGGCCGGTTGCGGGCCGCGCGCGCCTCGGCGACGCGCTGCTCCTCGGCGCGCACCGCGTCGAGGCCGGCGCGCTCGTCGATCAGCCACTGCGGCGGATCCGCGAGGAGGCCGGTGATCTGCTCGGTGGTCAGCGCCTCCCCCACGCCGGCGCGCTGCAGGCCCGAGATCGAGACGCCGAGACGCGCGGCGACGAGGTTCTTCGGATGCGGCCCGTTCTTCCGCAGATCCTGCAACCACTGCGGCGGCTCGGCCTGCAGCGCGGCCAGCTCGTCGCGGGTGATCGCCTTCTCCTGAAACTCCGCCGGCGTGGCGGGCAGGTACACGTCCAGCTTCTTCGCCGCGGTCGCGGGTTTCATGGACTGCGTATTCGGCCTGCTCATGCGGACCAGCCTATCGGTAATCTCATGCCGTGACCTCATCGCTCCCGCCGGGCTTGCGGCTCGGCTACGTCCCCGGCGCGACGCCGGCCAAATGGGCCCGCATCTGGGGCGAGCGGCATCCGGATGTCCGGCTCGAGCTCGTCCCCGTCGCGGCGGCGGACGCAGCGGAGGCGGTCCGGGACGGCACCGTCGACCTGGCGCTCCTGCGCCTGCCCGCGGAGACGAGCGGGCTCGCGACGATCGCGCTGTACGAGGAGCAGGTGGTCGCGGTGGTGCCGAAGGAGCACCACGCCGCGGCCGCCGACGAGCTCGCCGCGGCCGATCTCGACGGGGAGCCGACCCTGCTCCCCCACGACGACGCCCTGCACTGGGACGGCGCCCCGGGCGCGCCGGTCGCGCACCGGCCGGAGACCACCGAGGCCGCGATCGAACTCGTCGCCGCGGGCCTGGGCGTGCTGCTCGCGCCGCAGTCGCTCGCGCGGCTGCACCACCGCAAGGACCTCACGTACCGGCCAGTCATCGACGCACCGCCCTCCCCCGTCGTGCTCGCGGTCCCCGCGGGCGAGCAGCCGGAGGCCGTCGCGGAGTTCATCGGCGTGGTGCGCGGCCGGAAGGCGGGCTCGTCCCGGGGCCGCGCCGAGCCCGCACCCAAGCGCACCGCGCGGGAGAAGACGCTCGCGAAGCAGGCCGCCCGTGCCGCGGCGGGCAAGAAGGCCGCGACCCCGAAGGCCAAGCCCGGCAAGCGCCCCCGCCGCTGAGCTCAGCCGAGCGATTCGATCCACTCGTCGACGGCCAGCACCTCGGCCTGACGCGGGAAGACCTTGCGCACCAGTACGCGGTGCACCTCGGGATCGTGGTCGGCGCAGGCATCCGCCAGGACCGTGAGGCCGTAGTCCAGATCGCCCGCGTAGCGGACCGTCGAGAGGACGACGCCGCTCGTCGAGATGCCCGCGAGCACCAGGTGATCGGCCTGCAGGCCGCGCAGCACCACGTCGAGATCGCTGCCGCTGAACGCGCCGAACCGGCGCTTGACCACGACGGGCTCGCCCGGCAGAGGCGCCACCTCGGGGACGATCGCCGTGAGCGGCGAGACCTCGGTCATCGAGTCGCCGCCCTCGCGGAGCATGGCGAAAGCCCGGTTGGTGGGCGGAATCTCGGGGTAGTCGGGCCGGAAGGCGACGCGCACGTGCACCACCGGCACGCCGTGGTCGCGCGCCGCCGACAGGGCGCGCGCGGCGGAGGCGAGCGCCGCGGCGCCGGCGCGCTCGGCACCGTCGACGATGCCTCGCTGGTAGTCCATGAGGATCAGAACGGAACGCGGTTCGGCCATGCGTCCAGGCTAGCGCTCAGCGCAGCGCGTCGAGATCCAGCCGCACGGCGAACGGCGCCGTCGCCGCGAACGCGCCGGTGGCCTCGACGGACTCGTAGGCGCCGTCGACCAGCGTGAGGACATCGAGCCGGACGTCCGCACCATCGAGGTCGACGATCCAGTAATGCGGGATCCCGGCCTCGGCGTACTCGTGGCGCTTCATGACCAGGTCGGTCCTCCGGGTGCCAGGCGAGAGCACCTCAACAACGAGTATCGCGTCCGAAGCGACAAAGGGGCTTGCCGCGTCCTGCGGCATCACCACGACATCGGGAGCGCGGACGGACGCCGGTGTTCGGGCCTCGAGAATGAGGTCGACCTCGGGGTACGTACGAAATCCTTCGGGCGTCGCCCCGTTGAGCACGCTGAACAGAACCCCTGCGGCGTACTGATGTTCCGGCCTCGGCTTGGGCGACACGATCAGGACCCCCTCCTGCAGCTCCGCGTGCGACGACGAGTCCTCCCCCAAGGCGTCCCACTCCTCCAGCGAGAGGAGGTGTGGGCGGGTCGCTGCGGTCATGGCGCCATCGTACGCCCGGTTCGGCCAGGTCACACGGTAGATCCTGCGGCCGCGCGGGCGATCTCGGCGAGGCGGGCGAAGCCCTCCGTCTTCGCGCTGGACGCTCGATAGGCGAGGCCGATCCGGCGGCCCGGCGCCGGTGCCGCGAACCGTGCGGTCGCCAGATCCGTGCCGCGCAGTTCGACGGCGACCGCGGGTTCGGGCAGCAGAGTCACCCCGAGGCCGCCGGAGACGCACTGCACGATCGTGGCGAGCGAGGCCGCCCGGGTGTCGCCCATGACGCCGACGCCCTCCTCCGCCTGGCGGCACAGGTCGAGTGCCTGGTCGCGCAGGCAGTGCCCCTCGTCGAGGAGCAGCAGCGGCAGCCCGGAGAGGTCATCGGCGGTGAGGTCGTCGCGGCCGGCGAGCGGGTGACCGGGCGGAACCACGAGGACGAACTCCTCGTCGTAGAGCGGGATCTCGGCAACCGACGAGCTGTGCACGGGCAGCGCGAGCACGGCCACGTCGATCCGGCCGGAGCGCAGCGCGTCGAGCAGGCGGGCCGTCTGGTCCTCCACGACGGTGACCGCCAGATCGTCGACCTCAGCCCGCAGCTGCGGCAAGAGGCGGGGCAGTCGGTAGGGCGCGACCGTCGGGATCATGCCGAGCCGCAGCGTGCCGCGGAGCTCGCCGGTGAGCCCGGCCGCCGAGCTCACCAGCTCCGCCGCGGAGGCCACGATGACGGAGGCCTGCTCCAGCAGCGCCATCCCGGCCTCCGTGATGAGCACCTTGCGGGTACTGCGCTCCACCAGCTGCACGCCGAGCCCCGCCTCGAGCGAGGCCAGCGCCTGCGACAGCGACGGCTGACTCACACCGAGCGACGTCGCCGCGGTCCCGAAGTGGCGCGAGCGTGCCACTGCGACGAAGGCGCGCAGCTGCGCGAGGGTCGGCTGATAAGGCTGATCGGACATACCTATCAGTCTAGTGCCATCCATCACCTTTGCTTTACAACGATGTGATTCGGACGGAAGAATCGTCCACGAAACGAAGCCCGCACCCATCGGGCGCCTGCACACAGTGATGAAGGAGTTACCGTGCCCCTCTTGACGATCGGCGATCAGTTCCCCGCGTTCAACCTCACCGCCGTGATCGGCGGCGACCTCTCGAAGGTCGACGCGCAGCAGCCGGACGACTACTTCACCACCGTCACCAGCGACGACTACGCCGGCAAGTGGAAGATCGTCTTCTTCTGGCCGAAGGACTTCACCTTCGTCTGCCCTACCGAGATCGCCGCCTTCGGCAAGCTCAACGACGAGTTCGCCGATCGTGACGCCCAGGTGCTCGGCGCCTCGGTCGACAACGAGTTCGTGCACTTCCAGTGGCGCGCGCAGCACGAGGACCTGAAGACCCTCCCCTTCCCGATGCTCTCGGACCTCAAGCGCGAGCTGGCTGAGGCCACCGGCGTCCTCAACGCCGACGGCGTCGCCGACCGCGCCACCTTCATCGTGGACCCCAACAACGAGATCCAGTTCGTCTCCGTGACGGCCGGTTCCGTGGGCCGCAACGTCGACGAGGTGCTCCGCGTGCTGGACGCGCTGCAGTCCGACGAGCTGTGCGCCTGCAACTGGAAGAAGGGCGACCCGACCCTCGACGCCGGCGAGCTGCTGAAGGAGAGCGTCTAAACACATGTCGATCGACAACCTGAAGAACGCGGTCCCGGAGTACGCCAAGGACCTCAAGCTCAACCTCAGCTCGCTCGCGCGCTCCACCGAGCTCACCGAGCAGCAGCTGTGGGGCACCTTCCTCGCCTCGGCCGCGGCCACCAAGAACGCGACCGTCCTGCGCGAGATCGCCGAAGAGGCCGCCAACACCCTGTCGGCGGAGGCCTACCAGGCCGCCCTCGGCGCCGCCTCCGTGATGGGCATGAACAACGTCGCGTACCGGGCTAAGGGCTTCCTCGGCGCCGACTACGCCCAGGTGCGCATGGGCCTGCGGATGAACATCATCGGCAACCCCGGCGTCGACAAGACCGACTTCGAGCTGTGGAGCCTCGCCGTCTCGGCGATCAACGGCTGCGAGCACTGCGTCGCCGCCCACGACGACGTGGTCCGCAAGGCCGGCCTCACCAAGGAGCAGGCCTTCGAGGCCGTCAAGGTCGCGGCCACCGTGCAGGGCGTCGCGCAGGCGATCTTCGCCGCCGAGACCCTCGCGACCGCTTCGGTCTAGCCTCACCGCTTCACAACACGACGGTGCCCGCCCCTCACATCGAGGGGCGGGCACCGTCGTTCTCGTCCGCGTAACGTACGGCGCACGCGCGGCGACGTACGGTCATGCGGCAGAACCTGCTGGTGGCGCTCCGGGTCGCCGCTCTCCTCGTGCTCCTCACCGCGGCGGTCGCCGCGGCGACCGCCGCCCATCCGCGCGACGCCGACTACGCGGAGTTCGCCCGGGAACTGGACCGGGGCGCGGTGGTTCAGGTGATGCTGCCCGATTCCTCGTCGAGCTCGATCGACGACGAGACCGTCTGGACCGCGACGTGGTCGACGGGGCCGTTCCAATGGCGCCGAGGCCCCATCGCCGACCGATTGCAGACCCCCGTGGCCGAGTTCAGAGACGCCATGCGGGCCCGCGGGGTCCGGGTGAAGGCGGAGGACGGCGACGCCCACCTACTCGCCTGGCCCCTGCGCGGACCGCACTGGGTCACGACCGTCATCGGGCTGACCATGCTGGCCACGCTGGTCGCCATGCTGGCCTCTCGCCCCGTCTACGGCACCCGGTGGGCATGGTTCTGGATGATCGTCATCGGTCAGGTGGGTGCCCTGCTGTACCTCGTGCTGGAGCCCGCGCCGCTCTGGCGCGGCCGCTCGGGCGCCGCGGCCGCCGCGGACGCTCCGGAGGCGGAGGGGGCACCGGCGCCGCGCTCCCGATGGAACGGGCTGCAGGGCTTCGGCTGGTCGGTTCTCCTGCTCCTGGCCGGCGCGATGGCCTCCTCGGGGATCGGCTGGCTCGCGGCGCGCGTCCCGGCCTGAGCCCTTTCGGGAGGGCTTCAGTCACGGCCGCCAGGAGCCGGCCTCCTGGCGGGTCGCGTGGTTCACGCGGTTCCACAGGTTGATCTGCCCGACGGCCAGCACCAGCGCGGCCAGCTGGTTCGCGTCGAACTCGTCCGCGGCGGCGTCCCACAGCGCGTCCGGTACGGCGTCGGGATGCCCCGCGAGCACGGTCAGCTCCTCCGTGAGCTCCAGCGCGATCCGCTCGGCATCGGAGAAGTAGGGCGTGTGACGCCAGGCGCCGACGGCGAAGAGCTTGTCATCGGACGCGCCGTGCTTGCGCGCCATCCGCCAGTGCCCGTCGAGGCAGGTGCTGCAGCTGTTGAGCTGGCTGGCCCGCATGTTCACCAGCTCCAGCAGCTCCGGCGACAGCCCCGAGGCCGTCACCGCCTCGCCCAGCTTCGTCAGCGCGTCCAGCGCCCCGGGCAGGGCGAAAGCGGGGTTCGTCATCCGTGCGGTCATGTCGTTCTCCTCTGTCGGTCACACTCGGGGCGGGCGCCCCGTCATCTCCCTGACGGATCGACGACGGAGGATGTGACACATGGACCTGAACGACTTCATCAGCGCCCGGCCGCGGCTGCTCGCGGTGGCCACGCGGATGCTCGGCTCGGCCTCGGAGGCCGAGGACGCGGTGCAGGAGGCGTGGCTGCGCGCCGACCGGGCGGACGGGGACGGCACCGTCGACAACCCGACCGCGTGGCTGACCACCGTGGTGTCGCGGATCTGCCTGGACCGCCTGCGCGCTCGGCGCGAGACGACGCCGCTCGACGAGGTGGACCCCGCCGACCCTGCGCCCGCGCCGGACGACGAAGCGCAGCTCGCCGAGTCCGTGGGCGCCGCGATGGGCGCGGTCCTCGACGACCTCGCACCCGCGGAGCGCGTGGCCTTCGTGCTGCACGACGTCTTCGCGGTGCCCTTCGACGACGTGGCCGCGATCCTCGGCAGGAGCCCCGCCGCGACGCGCCAGCTCGCGAGCCGGGCCCGCCGGCGGGTGGCCGGAACGCCCCGGCCGGACGCGGCGCGCACCGACGCCGTGCGCGCCTTCCTCGCGGCGTCGCGCGACGGTGACTTCACCGCCCTCGTCGAGCTGCTCGACCCGGACGCCGTGTTCCGGACGCACACCGACGACGCGCCGCCGTCGATCCTCGCGGGCGCGCCCGCGATCGCGGAGGCCTTCCTGTTCAAGGCGAAGACCGCCCTGGTCGCGCTGGTCGACGGGCTGCTCGGCTACACCGTCCGGCTGCCCGGCGCGCCCGGCTACCTGCTGCTCGGCGACGTCACGTTCACCGCGGACGGCCGCATCGCCGCCCTCGACGTCACCCTGCGGGCCGACGAGGTTGCGGGCAGCGAGGTGGTCCCGCTCTGACCCGCCGAACGACGGTGCCCGCCCCCGGAGAGCCGGGGACGGGCACCGTCGAACGTGCTGGGCCTAGTGGTCGATGGCCTTCTCGACACCGACGCCGGTGAGCGAGCGGACCTCCATCTCGACCGCCTTGTCGGCGAGCTCGGTGTCCGGCTTGCCGAAGAGCGTGCCCAGGATCGCGAGGCCGAAGCCGATCGGGATCGACACCAGGCCGGGGTTCTCGAGGGGGAACCAGTGGAAGTCGAGCGACTTGAACATCGACGTCGGCTTGCCCGACACGGCCGGCGAGAAGACGATCAGGACGATGGCCGAGATCAGACCGCCGTACATCGACAGCACCGCGCCGGTGGTGTTGAACTTCCGCCAGAACAGCGAGAACAGGATCGTCGGCAGGTTCGCGGACGCCGCGACGGCGAACGCCAGCGCCACCAGGAAGGCGATGTTCTGCCCCATGGCGCCGATGCCGAGGATGATCGACGCGATGCCGATGACCACCACGGTGATGCGGGAGACACGGACCTGGGACTCCTCGGAAGCCTTGCCGTGCTTGATGACACCGTTGTAGATGTCGTGGGCGAGGCTCGCCGACGCGGTGATCGCCAGGCCGGCGACGACGGCGAGGATGGTGGCGAAGGCGACGGCCGAGATGACCGCCATGAGGATCGTGCCGCCCAGCGAGAACGCGAGCAGCGGCGCCGCGGAGTTGACCCCGCCGGGGGCCTTGGCGATGACGTCGGCGCCCACGTAGGCGGCGGCGCCGAAGCCCAGGACGAGGGTGAAGATGTAGAACGCACCGATCAGGCCGATGGCCCAGGTCACCGAACGGCGGGCCTCCTTGGCCGTGGGCACGGTGTAGAAGCGCATGAGCACGTGCGGCAGGCCCGCGGTGCCGAGGACGAGCGCGAGGGCGAGGGAGATGAAGTCCAGCTTGGTGGTCTCGGTCTTGCCGTACTTGAGGCCGGGCTCGATGATCTTCTCGCCCGACGCGCTGCCGTCGATGGCCTTCTGCAGCAGGTCGGAGAAGTTGCCCTTGACCGCGGCGAGCACCATGAGGGTCATCAGCAGGGCGCCGCCGACGAGCAGGACGGCCTTGACCATCTGCACGTAGGTGGTGCCCTTCATGCCGCCGACCAGCACGTAGACGATCATCAGGACGCCGACGACCGCGACGACGACGGCCTGGCCGGTGGTGCCCTTGATGTTGAGCAGGAGCGAGACGAGGCCGCCCGCGCCGGCCATCTGGGCGATCAGGTAGAAGAGCGAGACGGTGAGCGTCGCGAGCGCGGCGGCCATGCGCACGGGGCGCTGCTTGAGCCGGAAGCTCAGCACGTCGGCCATGGTGAACTTGCCGACGTTGCGCAGCCGCTCGGCGACGAGCAGGAGCGCGACGAGCCAGGCGACGAGGAAGCCGATCGAGTACAGGAAGCCGTCGTAGCCCTGGACCGCGATGGCACCGCAGATGCCGAGGAAGCTGGCGGCCGAGAGGTAGTCGCCCGCGATGGCGAAACCGTTCTGCGGGCCCGTGAACGTGGCGCCGCCGGTGTAGAAGTCCGTGGCCTTCTTGGTGGTGCGGCTGGCCTTGATGACCAGGCCCATCGTGACGCCGATGAACAGGACGAAGACGAGGATGTTCAGCGCGGTGGAGCCGACCTGCTGGCCGACCTCGATCGTGCCGGGCTCCCAGGCGAGGAGATCGGTCACTGGCCCGCCTCCCCCGCCTTGAGCTCGCCCTCGATGTGCTCACGCAGGTCCGTCGCCATCGGGTCGATCGTGTTGTTCGCGAACCGCACGTACGCCCAGGTGATGGCGAACGTGGTGACGAACTGCCCGAGCCCCATCACCAGCGCGACGTTGATGTTCCCGAACAGCTTCTGGCTCATGAACTCGTGTGCGTAGGTGGCCAGCAGCACATACACGGCGTACCAGAGCAGGAACGCCACGGAGATCGGGATCACGAACGTCGCCAGCCTGCGCCGGAGCTCGTGGAATTCCTTGCTGTCGTAGGCGCGCTGGTAGACCGCCGCCGTATCCTCTTCGTTCACGTCCGAAAGTGTGGCACGGACCACATTGACCACGGGTTTGATTCGGCCACAAACGCCGTGCAACCCCTTGCAACGGTCGTTACCAGGGGCTTACACCGGTCAGGCGTCGAGCGCCCGCCGCGTGGCCGCGGCGATCTCGGCGACCTGCTCGTCCGTGGTGACCAGCGCCGGCGAGTACTGGAGGGTGCCGAGACCGGCGGCGCGGCCGGAGACGCCCTGCGCCCGTAGCTTCTTCACCATCGCCATGGCCTCGGCGGGCTCGTGCAGCTGCACGCCGGCGACAGCGCCGACGCCGCCCCGCACGTCCTTGACCTTCGGGTGGTCCGCCAGCGCGGAGAGCTCGCGCAGCAGGGTGTCCTGCAGCCGCAACGCCTCGGCGAGCAGGTTCTCGCGCTCCATGATGTCGAGCACGGCCATCGACGCCGCGGCGGCCGCCGCATGACCGCCGTAGGTGTAGCCGTGCCGCCACCACACGCCGCCCCCGTAGAAGGGCTCGGCGACGCGCGGCGCCACGAACAGCGCGCCCATCGGGACGTAGCCGCTGGTGAGCCCCTTGGCGGTGGTCATCAGGTCGGGCTCGAGATCGAACCGACTGGACGCGAACCACGCGCCACCGATGCGGCCGAAGCCGGTGATCACCTCGTCGGCGATGAAGAGCACGTCGTGCTCCCGGCAGATGTCGCGGACCTCGCGCAGGTACCCCTCAGGCGGGGGCAGCAGGCCGCCGGCGCCGATCACCGGTTCGGCGACGAACGCCGCGATGGCCTCGGCGCCGACCCGCTCGATGAGGCCCAGCAGCTCCTTGGCGTCGTCCCAGGCGACCGTCGCGGTGTCGTCGAAGAGCACGCCGCCGTAGCCCTCCGCGTTCACCGGGATACCGCCCAGGCTGGTGCCGCCCACGTGCATGCCGTGGTAGGCGTTGGACCGGCCGACGATCAGCTTCTTCTCCGGCCGGCCCTGCTCCTGCCAGTAGCGGCGGGCCAGCTTGATCGCCGAATCGACCGAGTCCGAGCCGCCCGAGGTGAAGAAGATCTTGCTGTCCGGCACCGGCGCGATGGCCTGCAGGCGGTTCGCCAGGGCGACGGTCGTATCGGTGGCGGCGTCGCCGAAGCCGGTCACGTGCGCCACCTTGAGCAGTTGATCGCGGACCGCGTCGGCGACCTCGGCGCGGCCGTGGCCGACGTTGGCGAACCACAGGCCGGCGGTGGCGTCGAGGTACCGGTTGCCCTCGGTGTCGAAGACGTACGCGCCCTCGCCGCGCGCGAAGACGAAGGCGCCGTCGCGCTGCACGGCGCCCATGTCCGCGAAGCCGTGCCAGAGTGCCGATGAGGTCGTGGGTCCCTGTCCGCTCATGGTGGATAAACTAGTCGCAAATGACGAAGCAGGAGACGCGCACCGCACGAGAAGACGGCGACGGCGGACCGTCGAAGCGCGATCTGTACGCCGCCCTCGGCACCGACGCCGAGCCCGCGGTCACGCTGCGGGACGAGACGCGCCTGCGCGGGAGGCTCAAGCGCGCCAAGCCCTCCGACCTACCGAAGGTGGCCCGGGAGATCGAGACCGCGCGGGCGCGTTACGCCGAGCGCACGGCGGCGGTGCCGGCGATCGTCTACCCCGAGAACCTGCCCGTCAGCGCGCGGCGCGAAGAGATCGCGAAGGCCATCGCCGAGAACCAGGTCATCATCCTCGCGGGCGAGACCGGCTCCGGAAAGACCACGCAGCTGCCGAAGATCTGCCTCGATCTCGGCCGCGGCGTACGCGGCATGATCGGCCACACCCAGCCCCGCCGCCTCGCCGCGCGCAGCGTCGCCGAGCGCATCGCCGAGGAGACGAAGACGGAGCTGGGCGACGCCGTCGGCTACGCGGTGCGGTTCACCGACCGCGTCTCGCCGAAGACCTCGGTCAAGCTGATGACCGACGGCATCCTGCTGCGCGAACTCACGCGCGACCGCCTCCTGCGCGACTACGACACGATCATCATCGACGAGGCCCACGAGCGCAGCCTCAACATCGACTTCCTCCTCGGCTACCTCCGCCAGATCCTGCCCCGCCGGCCCGATCTCAAGGTGATCGTCACCTCCGCGACCATCGAGCCGGAGCGGTTCGCCGCCCACTTCGCGCGGCCCGACGGTACGCCCGCCCCCGTCATCGAGGTCAGCGGACGCACCTACCCGGTGGAGATCCGGTACCGGCCCCTGGACGAGATGACCGACGATTCCGAGCCGCTCGACCAGGTCACGGGCATCGTGCACGCCGTCGACGAGCTCTCCCGCGAGGCCCCGGGCGACGTACTGGTGTTCCTCTCCGGCGAGCGCGAGATCCGTGACGCCGCCGAGGCGCTGCAGGCGCACGTCCGTCCCGGGACGGAGATCCTGCCGCTCTACGCGCGCCTGTCCTCCGCCGAGCAGCACCGCGTCTTCGCCCCGCACACGGGCCGGCGGATCGTCCTGTCCACCAACGTCGCCGAGACCTCGCTGACGGTGCCCGGGATCAAGTACGTCGTGGACACGGGCACGGCGCGCATCTCCCGGTACTCGGTGCGCACCAAGGTGCAGCGGCTACCGATCGAGCCGGTCTCGCAGGCCTCGGCGCAGCAGCGCTCGGGCCGCTGCGGCCGCACCTCGGACGGCATCGCGATCCGGCTGTACTCGGAGGACGACTTCGACGCCCGGCCCGTGTACACCGATCCCGAGATCCTGCGGACCAACCTCGCCTCGGTCATCCTGTCGATGACCGCGCTGGAGCTGGGCGAGGTCTCCGCCTTCCCGTTCGTCCAGCCGCCGGACGAGCGGGCGGTTCGCGACGGCACGGCGCTGCTCGAGGAGCTGGGAGCGCTCGAGGACGCGCAGGAGGGGCACAAGCGCCTCTCCGCGGTCGGCCGTCAGCTCGCGGATCTGCCCGTCGACCCTCGGATGGCGCGGATGCTGGTCGCGGCCCGTGAGTTCGGGGTGCTGCCCGAGGTACTGGTCATCGTCGCCGGGATGTCCATCCAGGACGTGCGCGAGCGGCCCGCCGAGCACCGTCAGGCCGCGGACGCGCAGCACGCCCGCTTCGCCGACCCCACGTCGGACTTCCTCTCCTACCTGAACCTGTGGCGCCACCTGGGCGACCGGCGGGCCGAGCTGAGCTCGAGCGCCTTCCGGCGGGAGTGCCAGCGGGAGTTCCTGCATTACGTGCGGATCCGCGAGTGGCAGGACCTGCAGGGCCAGCTCCGGCAGATCTGCCGCGATCTCGGCTGGAAGCTGGACTCGCTGGGCCGGGAGCCGGCGCCGTCGCCCGACCTGATCCACCAGGCGATGCTGGCAGGGCTGCTCTCGCAGATCGGGCTGCGCGAGCCCGACGGCAGGGAGTTCCTGGGCGCGCGGAACGCGAAGTTCCTGGTCTTCCCCGGTTCTGCGTTGTCCAAGAAGCCCCCGCGGTTCGTGATGGCGGGCGAGCTCGTCGAGACCTCGCGACTGTTCGCGCGGACCGTCGCGAAGATCGAACCGGAGTGGGCGGAGAAGCTGGCCGGGCCGCTCGCGAAGCACCACTACTCCGAGCCGCACTGGTCCACGAAGCGGGAGGCGGTGCTCGCCAAGGAGCGCGTCACGCTGTTCGGCGTCCCGCTGGTGGCCGACCGCACGGTGAACTTCGGCCGCATCGACCCCGTCGCGGCACGGGAGCTCTTCCTGCGGCACGCGCTCGTCCAGGGCGAGTGGCGCACGCGGCACCCGTTCTTCGCGCGCAACCGGGCGCTGCTCGACGACGCGGAGTACCTGGAGGACAAGGCACGGCGTCGCGACATCGTCGTGGACGAGGACGGCCTCTTCGACTTCTACGACCGACGGGTGCCCGAGGGCATCGTCTCGGCGCGGCACTTCGACTCCTGGTGGAAGAAGGCCTCGCGGACCGACCCCGGCCTGCTGGACTTCACCGCCGACGACCTCCTCGCCGACGGTGCCGCCGACGTCACCGCGGAGGCGTACCCGACCTCGTGGTTGCAGGGCCGCATCGAGGTGCCGCTGAAGTACCGGTTCGAGCCGGGCGCCGCGGACGACGGGGTGACCGCCCGGATCCCCGTCAAGGACCTGGCGACGGTCCGCGCGGACGGCTTCGAATGGCTCGTCCCCGCGATGCGCGAGGAGCTGGCCGTAGCGCTGATCAAGTCGCTGCCGAAGCAGTTGCGCCGCGAGGTGGTGCCCGCACCCGACTTCGCCGCGGCCGCGCTCGCGCGCCTCACGCCCCGCGCCGAGCCGCTCACCGAGGGCCTCGCGCGCGAGCTGACGCAGTTGTCCGGCACCGTCATCCGGCCCGGCGACTTCTCCCCCGGCGCGATCCCGGATCACCTCCGGGTGACGTTCACGGTGATCGGCGACGACGGCCGCACCCTCGGTTCCGGCAAGGACCTCGACGCGCTCAAGCGGAAGCTCGGTGCCGCGGTCCAGGAGGACCTGTCGAGCCGCGCCGGCGCCTACGAGCGGGCCCCGGCGAAGCAGTGGACGGCGGAGACGCTCGGGGACGTGCCGCGGACGATCGACACCGAGGTCCGGGGCAGCCGGGTGACGGGTTTCGGCACGCTGTATCCCGCCGGCGACGCGGCGGGCGTGAAGGTGGTCGCAGCGGAGCCGGAGCAGACCGCGCTGATGGGGGCCGGGCTCGACGTACTCCTCGCGAACGCGCTGCCCGCCGCGCACAAGTCGGTGCTGCAGTCGGTCGGGCAGCGGGAACGACTGGCGCTGTCGCAGAGCCCGTACGCCACGCCGATGGACCTCGTGGCCGACTGCCGGCGTCGCGCCATCACGGATCTGCGCGCCCGCGCGGGTTCCGCGTGGACGCCCGACGAGTTCGCCTCGCTCACGGCGACGGTGCGGGCGGGCCTGGGCCAGGCGGTCCAGCAGAACTTCGCGGACGTCGCAGAAGCGGTGGCGACCGCCACCGAGGTCCGGGGCGCGATCGCGTCCGCCCCGCCGGCGCTGCGCGAGGCGGCGGAGGACATCGCCGAGCAACTCGACGCGCTCCTGTTCCCCGGCTTCGTCGCGGCGACCCCGGACGCGCACCTGCAGCACCTGCCCCGCTACACCGCGGGCGCCGCTGCGCGCTGGGCGGCGCTACCCGCGTCGATCGACCGGGACGACCGCGGAATGGCCACGCTCGACCGCGTGTACGGCACGCTCACGGCGAAGCTGGACACGCTGCCCGAGCACCGGCGCGATGCGGCGCTGGACCAGGTGCACTGGTTGATCGAGGAACTGCGGGTCAGCCTGTTCGCACAGTCGCTGGGCACCGCCGGGTCGGTCTCGGAGAAGAAAGTGCTGGCCGCGATCGCGTCTCTGACCTGAGCGCCGGTCGCTCGGGGGCGGGCTACGCCGCGTCGGTCGGGTCCGCGGCGGCGGCGCGGGCGCGAAGGTCGCGGATCGCGGCCTCGAAGTCCTCGATGGACGAGAAGCCCTGGTAGACCGACGCGAAGCGCAGGTAGGCGACCTCGTCCAGGTCACGGAGCGGGCCGAGGATGGCCAGGCCGACCTCGTTCGCGGGCACCTCGGCCACACCCATGGCCCGGATCGTCTCCTCGACCTGCTGGGCGAGCTTGTGCAGGTCGTCCTCGGCGACGTCGCGGCCCTGGCACGCCCGGCGCACGCCCTTGACGACCTTCTCGCGACTGAAGGGTTCGGTGACGCCGTTGCGCTTCACGACCGCCATGACCGCACTCTCGACGGTGGTGAAGCGGCGGCCGCACTCGTTGCAGGAGCGGCGCCGACGGATGCCCTGCCCGTCATCGAACACTCGTGAATCGACCACACGGGTGTCCTCGTTCTTGCAGAACGGGCAATACATGGGTCCACCTCCCGCGCGGCTGCGCTCGGACGTCCGGCGGGGCAGTTGCAGCACGGTGGCCCCTGCCACCGCCGTGCCCCGCGATCTCGTCTCCGAGAATACTCGGCACGGGAACGGCACCACATTGTCGAGGTGGGCGGAGCGCCCGCCGTGCCGGGAATCCACTATCGCCATACGGGTGGTCATCTGCGTCTCCTTCGATCGTGAGGTGGCGGGTTAGTACCGCGGGGTGACGAGGGTCTGTCCGGCGTGCACCCGGCCGCCCTCCAGGCCGTTGATCTCCGAGATCTCGGCGACGACGGCGGCCTGAGCCCGATCGGGCGCGATCTCGCGGGCGATCTGCTCGAGGCTCTGCCCGCTGCGCACGGTCACGATCGAGGTCAGCGCGGGCTGTGCGGCGCCGGCGGGGGCCGCCGGCTCCGCCTGCGGGGCGCCGCCGAACAACACCAGGAGCCCGGCGAAGACGCCCGCGGCGAACAGGACGCACGCCAGGACCGCGGGACCCGGAGTCCGGCGGGCGCAGCCGTCGGCACGCGAGTATCCGCGGGGGACGCGGCGAGCGGCGGATCGCACGCCCGGGCGTTCGACGGTGCGTCGCGCCGAGCCGCGGGCCCCCGTCACGCGGACCGCCGCCGGCTCCGTTCGAACAAGCGCCTCGACGACGTCGTTCGACGAGGTGATCGATACCGCCGACGCCTCCCGGGTGCGACTGCGCGCGAGCCGCGGCGAGACTCCGCGAGCCCGGGTCGCGCCGCGCCGGTCGGAAGCCGCCGAACCGTGCCGCACGAGCGCCTGCGCCTCGGCGGCAGCGTCCTGCGCTGCGGTGATGACGTCCCGATCGATGATCGCGGTCATGATCTCTCCTTGGTCGGTAGCGGGTTCTTCTCGCTCACCCACTGGTCTATCGGAGGGGACTGACAAGTTTTCAATCCAGCCCCACCAGTCACACCGAAGTGCGTGCAAGTGTTCGAGAGAACTTCTGTTCGATTTCTACCACACCCCTCCGGCGGACGGAAGACACGCGGACAAATTTCTCGAACAGGTGTTTGTCAGGCCGTTCGAGCTGGACTACAGTGGAGTCGGAACCGAACGGGCGTGAGGAGCGACACATGACAGATGAACGACAGGTCCAGCACCGGGACAAGCGCTTCCGCGACGCACAGGGCAACGTCTCCGAGGATCACCTCACCCGTCGCCAGAAGCAGGTCCTGGAGGTGATCCGCCGGTCTGTGCGGGACCGCGGCTACCCCCCGAGCATTCGCGAGATCGGTGACGAGGTGGGCCTCACGTCCACCTCATCCGTGGCGCATCAATTGCGCACGCTCGAGCGCCTGGGCTTCCTGCACCGCGACCCGAACCGCCCCCGCGCCGTGAACGTCCAGGGCGCCGAGGAGCGCACCGCACAGGTCATCCAGAAGGTGATGGAGGACGAGGACCGGATGCCGGAGCCCGCCTTCGTCCCGGTCCTGGGGCGGATCGCCGCGGGCGGCCCGATCCTGGCGGAGGAGGCGGTGGAGGAGATCTTCCCGCTTCCCCGTGAGCTCGTGGGCGAGGGCTCACTGTTCCTCCTCAAGGTGGTCGGCGAGTCGATGACGGACGCTGCCATCTGCGACGGGGACTGGGTCGTGGTGCGTCAGCAGTCCGTCGCCGAGAACGGCGACATCGTCGCGGCGATGCTCGACGGCGAGGCCACCGTCAAGACCTTCCGGCGGACCGGCCGCGACGTCTGGCTGATGCCGCACAACCCCGCGTTCGACCCGATCCACGGCAACGACGCGGTCATCCTCGGCAAGGTGGTCACCGTCATGCGTCGGATCTGACCGCACCCGCTCCGCGCCGCGCCGGCTCGTCGACCGCGAGGTCGGGGGCCGGCGCTCGTCGTCCGCCGCGGGAGGCGATCACGCACGCCGCACCGCCGAGCACCAGCCCGGCGAGCACGCCGGGGTGCACCGCCTCGCCCACCATGAGGAACGCGAACAGCGCCGACACCGCCGGGATCACCGCGAACAGCATCGCGGCGCCGCTCGCCCCCGCGATGCCGATCACACGCAGGTACAGGGTGGTCGCCGTCATCGAACTCAGCAACACCATCAGCACGAGCACGAGGGCGCCCCGCACGGGATCCGTGACGTCCGCGCCGAACAGCACGACGAGGGCGCCGGCCGGGACGGCCGCGACCACCATGCCGATCGCGTTCCCGGCCGTCGGGTCGACGTCGCGGCAGAACCGCTGCTGGTACACCCCTCCGACGGCGATACCCGCCAGTCCGATCAGAGTGAACCCGATCCCCGCGCCGGCGTGGGCCAGCATCGGCACCGTCGACCAGCACGCCGTGACGACCGCCGCGAGGCCCAGCAGAGCCGCCAGGGAACGGCTCGCCGTCAGTCGCTCCCGGAGCGCGACCCGCGCCACCACCGTCGTCACCGCCGGGTTCACGCCGATGATCAACGCCGCGACCCCGGCGGGCACGCCCGCCTGCAGCCCGAGGTAGCAGCCCAGGAACTGCGTGGCCTGCGCCAGGAGCCCCACCACGACGGCGTGCCCCAGATCCGCACCTTTCGGCACGCGCCGGCCGGTCGCGCGCACCAGTCCGAGCATCAGTACGCCGGAGATCGCGAACCGCAGGAACAGCAGCAGGAACGGGCTCATCGCGGCGACGCCGAGGGCGCCGAGCGGATACCCGAAGGCGTACAGCACGACGACGGAGAGCGCGAGAACGGGAGGAATTCGCATGCGTCGATCGTCGACCGCGCAGGTGCTCGCCGTCCAATAATGATTGACGATCACGATCGATCAGATCTATCGTTCATTCATGGCCGAGCCGATCCTCGACATCGTCCCGCTACGCAGTGTGGTCGCGATCGCCCGCTGCGGCGGGGTCCACCGCGCCGCCGAGACCCTCCACCTGACGCAGTCGACCGTCAGTGCCCACCTGCGCAGGCTCGAGAAGTCCACCGGCGACACCATCGTCGAGAAGGCGGGGCGCGGGATCCGGTTCACCGATCACGGCAACCGGCTGCTCGGGCACGCGCAGACGATCCTCGACGCGCACGACGCCGCGGTCCATGAGCTCGCCTCCCCCACGAGCCACACGCTGTCCGTCGCCGCCACCGAGCACGGTGCCGATCGCCTGATCCCCGAGCTCAGCCGCGGCTTCGGCGCCCTCCCCGGCGGGTGGGCCGCGCAGTTCCGGTTCGATCGCAGCGCCCAGATCGCCGGCGCCGTGGACCGTGGCCTGGCAGACGTGGCGGTCTTCCTCGCCGCCGGTGACCATCCGGACGCCATCGGCCCCATCGACCTGCACTGGTACGCCGCCCGGGAGTGGAAGCGCCCAGCCGACACGGTGCCCGTCCTCCTCTTCGACGACCCGTGCGTCCTGCGCGCACCCGCGGCGGACGCGCTGACGCGCAACGGGATCGACTACACGATCGCCGCCGAGGCCGCGAACCTCGCGGGCCTGTACTCGGCGGCCCGCAGCGGCCTCGGGGTCACCCTGCTCCCCGCCATCGACGCGACCGACGGCCTGGTCACCGTCGACACGATGCCGCACCTGCCGCCGATCGCTCTCGCGGTCACCGTCGGGCCGCGCGTGCCGGCCACGGTCCGGGCCGCCGTCCGCCGTGCCGCCGCCTCACTGACCACTCCCCGCTAGCCCGCGCTCGCCTCCGCCGCGTCCACCGTCTGGCTGAGGAGGACCGCGATGGTCATGGGTCCGACGCCACCCGGCACCGGGGACGCGGCGCGGGCGCGCGCGGCCGCGCCCGGGGTGACGTCCCCTGGAGTGAAGCCCGCGTCGACGATGACCGCACCGGGGCGCACCATGTCGGCGGTGATCAGACCAGCCCGACCCGCGGCCGCGATGAGCACGTCGGCGCGACGGGTGTGCGCCGCGAGGTCGCGGGTACGCGAGTGACACACCGTGACGGTCGCGTCGCGCTGGATGAGCATCGCGGCGAGCGGCTTTCCGAGGATCGCGCTGCGCCCGACCACGGTCACGTCGGCACTCTCGAGCGTGACTCCGTAGTGGTCGAGTAACCGAACGATCCCCGCGGGTGTGCAACTCCGGTGGCCCGTTCGCCCGAGCGCGGCGGCCGCGAACGCGGCGCTCGAGGTGCCGTCGACGTCCTTGGTCACGGGGATCGCGTCGAACGCGGCTCGCTCGTCCACCTGCGGCGGCAGCGGGTGCTGCAAGAGGATGCCGTGCACGCCTCCGTCGGCTGCCAGCCCCGTGAGCACACGGATCAGCTCGACCGTCGTGGTCTCCGCGGGCAGGTGCACGAAGCGGGAGTCCAGGCCGTGGTTGGAGCACCGACGGCGCTTCATCGCCACGTACGTGGCGGAGCCCGGATCGTCGCCGACCAGCACGGTGGCCAGAGTCGGGGCGAACGGCAGCGCCGCGGCGCGGGCGGCGGTGTGGGCGTTGAGCTCTGCGGCGAGCTGGGTGCCGGAGAGAACGATGGGACCGGACATGGCGACCTCCTGGGACTTCGACGCCCAGGCGCGCGGCTCACGGATACTCCGGTGGGCCGCTCCCCCGGGGTGCTCCCCGTCAGCGCCAGTCACGGCCACCCCCGAGGCTACCCTCCCTGCGCGCTCGCCTCCGCGTACCGGTGCAGGTGGTCGGTGGCGGAGCCGAACTCGGTCTCGATGGCGGTGAGCCTCTTGAAGCAGTGCCCGATCGCCAGCTCCTCCGTCATGCCCATGCCGCCGTGCAACTGGACCGCGTTCTGCCCGACGAACCGCGCCGCCCGCGCGATGGTGATCTTCGCGGCCGAGACGGCACGGCGGCGCACCTGCGGCTCCGCGTCGAGGTTGAGCACCGCGAGATAGCTCGCCGCCACCGACTGTTCGAGCTCGAGCGACATGTCCACCATGCGGTGCTGCAGCGCCTGGAAGGAGCCGATCGGCACGCCGAACTGGCGGCGCTGCTTGGCGTACGCCACGGTGTCCGCGACGACCCGGCGCATGATCCCGACCGCCTCGGAGCAGACGGCGGCGGCGCCGTCGTCGAGGGCGCGTTCGATGACGTCCCAGGCACCGCCCTCGGTGCCGAGCAGCGCCGACGCGGGCACGCGGACGTCGCTGAGCACCAGATCGCCCGTGTGGTGGTCGTCGATCGTCCGGAAGTAGTGCGCGCTCACCCCGGCGGGGGGAGCCTGCGGGTCGAACTCCACAAGGAACAGCGAGATCCCGTCGCGGTCGAGCCGGCCTCCTGCGGTGCGGGCGGCGACGATCAGATGCGTCGCGAACGGCAGGTCCGCGACCACGATCTTCGCTCCGGACAGCACGTACTCGTCACCGTCGCGCACGGCCGTCGTCTGGACGTCCCAGGGCTCGCGCCCGGACTCGGGCTCGGTGAGCGCGAACGCGATCCGCGCCCCGCCCTCGGCGATCGCCGTCAGCACCGCGTCCGCCGCCGGTTCTGCGGAGCCGCGGAGCAGGGCGGCGCCCACGACGGCGGTGCCGCCGTAGGGCTCGACGACGAGCGCGCCACCGAGCTCCTCGGCGATCACCATCATCTCCTCGGGGCCGCCGCCCAGTCCGCCCACGGACTCGGGCAGCGTCGCGGCGAGGATGCCCAGCTCGGACGCGAAGGCCTCCCACACGGCGGGTTGCCATCCGATTTCGGAGCGAGCCGCGCTGCGCGACTCCACCAGCGGGTACCGGCCCGCGAGGTACGACCGCACGGCGTCGCGCAGCATCGTCTGTTCGTCGGTGAGTGTGAAGTCCATCTACAGCCCCAATGCCGCTTTCGCCAGGATGTTCCGTTGGATCTCGTTGGAGCCCGCGTAGATCGAGCCCGCACGATCGTTGAAGTAGCGCAGCGGCGCGACGGCCTGCCACAGGTCTCCGCTGTGTGCGCCGTCGGCGGGCGGAAGGTACTCGACCACCGGTCCGCCGGGCCGCGTGACGTGCGGCTGGTACACCCGGCCGCGGGGCCCGGCGCTCTTGTGGATGAACTCGGTGATCGCCTGGCTCAGTTCCGTGCCCAGGATCTTGAGCATCGACGCCGCGGTGCCCGGGTTCCCGCCCGCCGAGAGCACCGCCAGCGAGCGGTGTTCGAGGATCTCCAGGACGTCGACGCGGGCGCGCAGCTCGGCGAGTCCGAGCCGGAAGTCGTCGTCCTCGGACAACGGCCGGCCGCCGCGGCCCGGCACCGTCGCGGCCTGCTCGGCGAGGAGGTCGAGCGAGACCTGCAGCCAGGGCGCGGACGCGCCGCCGCCGCGCTCGAACTCGAGGAGGTACTTGGCCACCGTCCAGCCCTCGTCGATCTTCCCCAGCACGTTGGCCTTCGGTACGCGCACCTTGTCGAAGAAGACAACATTCTGCACCTCCTCGCCGGACGCCATGACGAGCGGCTGGATCTCGATGCCGGGCACCGTCATGTCCAGCAGGAGGAAGGTGATGCCCTGCTGCTTGCGCTCCTGCTTCGAGGTGCGGACCAGCGCGAACATCCAGTTCGCCTCGCGCGCGTGGGTGGTCCAGATCTTGGATCCGGTGAGCACGAGGTCGTCACCGTCGGACTCCGCGCGCATCGCCAGCGAGGCGAGGTCCGAACCGGATTCGGGCTCGGAGTAGCCCTGGCAGAAGAAGACCGAGGCATCGAGGATGCCCGGGAGGAAGAACTTCTTCTGCTCCTCGGTCCCGAACTTCACGATGGCGTGCGCCACCATGCGGATACCCATGGGCGACAGGAACGGAGCTCCGGCCAGCACGGATTCCCGCGAGAAGATGTAGTGCTGCGCGACCGACCAGTCGCAGCCGCCCCACTCGACCGGCCACGCGGGCGCGGCCCACCCCCGCTCGTGGAGGATCGCCTGCCACTGCAGGCTCGCCTCGTGATCGGAGTAGACGCTGGTCGCCAGCCTGCCGGCCGCCCGCAGATCGTCGGTGAGGTGCGTGTCGAGGAACTCCCGCACCTCGTCGCGGAAGGCCTCTTCCTCCGCCGTGAACGTCACATCCATCCGGGTCTTCCCCTCGTTGACACCCTCGCGCTGGCGAGACAAAATAGGAGTATGTCTCATCCGGAGCGTCCTGACAACCAGGTCGAGGTGATCCACCGCGCCGCGCAGTGGTTCCGCGAGGGCCGCCGGGTGGACCTGGGGCAGCTCGCGAAGGCCAGCGGGATCGGCCGGGCCACGCTGTACCGGTGGTTCGAGGGCCGCGAACAGGTGGTAGGCGAGGCGATCTGGCTCGGCATCGCGCAGGCGATCGCACGGGTCGAGGCCGACGAGCCGGTCCGCGACCGCGCGGCCTTCCTCCGGTCGTTCGGCCGGCTCGCGCACGAAGTGCGCGACTATCCCCCGCTGGCCGGGTTCGCCGCGGACGAGCCGGAGTTCGCGATGCGGGTGCTGCAGTCGGGCGGCAGCGTGGTGCAGGCGCGGCTGATCGGGTGGGTCGCGGGCTGGCTGGCCGCCATCGGCGTTCCTCCGCCCGACGGTTCCCGCGGCGTGTCCCGGGCGGACCTCGCCTACGCGATCGTCCGGCTCGCGGAGTCGTTCCTGTGGTCCGACATGATCATCGGCACGCCGCCCCAGCCGGACAAGGCCGCGGCCCTGGTCGAACTGCTCATCGACGGCGCCGCCGGCCGCGGCTAGCCGGAGACGATCCCGACGACCAGGTTGATCGCGGTCGCGAGGATCAGCGTCCCGAAGACGTAGGAGAGCAAGCAGTGCCGGAGCACTACGCTGCGGATCCCCTGCGAGGAGACCGACGTGTCCGACACCTGGTACGTCATGCCCAGGTTGTAGCTGAAGTAGAAGAAGTCACGGTAGGCCGGTGCCGCATCGGCGTTCCAGTCGATCCCACCCGGCTCGTCCCCCGGATCGCCGTAGTACTGCGCCGCGTACTGGGTGGCGTAGGTCAGGTGCAGTGCCGCCCACACCGCGAACGCCGAGAGCAGCGCCGCCGCCGCGCCCGCGTCCTTGTGGTCGGAGCGCCCGGCGACGAGCAACGCCACGATCGCGACCAGGCCGCTCAGCGCAATGGCCGCGACGACGACCTCGGCGACGCGGGGTCGGAAGTTCTCGCGTTGCACCGTGGCGCGGGTGGAGGCGGCGTCGAGCGGCCACAGCGTGGCCCACCCGGTCGCGACGAACACCGCCCCGGCGGTGCCGATGCCGACGAGAACGCCCAGCGTGGCATCGACGAGGCCGCCCACGAGCCCGCCCGTCACCGCCCCTGCCAGCACCGACAGGGCCGCCCTCGTGGTCGCGGACAGGACGGGTTTCGACGCCGGACGGCTCATCCGTCGATTGTGCGCGACTCCACGGAGAACGGCGAGAGCAACCCTGCCAGAGCCCCCGGCACGCGCGCGAGGATCCGCGTCCCGTCGGCCTCGTGCTCAGCACTGACCACGGTGCCCTCGGCGTGGATCCGGGCGACGAGGTCACCCCGGTCGTACGGCACCAGGGCCGTGACCTCGACGTCGCCGGCGGTGATGAGCTGCGTCATCCGCTCGAGCAGCTCGTCGATGCCCTCGCGCGAGTGCGCCGAGACGAAGACCGCCTCGGGCAGCGCGACGCGCAGCTGGGCCAGGACCACCGGATCGGCGGCGTCGATCTTGTTGACCACGAGCAGCTCCCGCGGCAGCGACGCCTCGCGCTCCCCCGCCACGTCGCGCAGCACCTGCCGCACGGCGTCGATCTGGCGCTGCGGCATCACGTCGCTGCCGTCGACGACGTGCAGCAGCAGGTCGGCGTCGACGACCTCTTCGAGCGTCGACCGGAAGGCCTCGACGAGCTGGGTGGGCAGGTGCCGCACGAAGCCGACGGTGTCGGTGAAGACGACGTCCCGGCCGTCCGTGAGTACGCCCTGCCGGGTGGTCGGATCGAGGGTGGCGAACAGCGCGTTCTGCACCAGCACGCCGGCGTCGGTGAGCGCGTTGAGCAGGCTCGACTTGCCGGCGTTGGTGTACCCGGCGATCGCCACGGCGGGCACGCCCGAGCGGCGACGCGCGCCGCGCTTGGTGTCCCGGGCCTGCTTCATGCCCTTGATCTCGCGGCGCAGCTTCGCCATCCGCTCGCGGATCCGGCGACGGTCGGTCTCGATCTTCGTCTCACCCGGACCACGCAGACCCACGCCGCCGTTGCTGCCCGCGCGACCGCCGGCCTGCCGGGACAGCGCCTCGCCCCAGCCGCGCAGGCGGGGCAGCATGTACTCCATCTGCGCGAGGGTCACCTGCGCCTTGCCCTCGCGGGAGGTGGCGTGCTGGGCGAAGATGTCGAGGATCAGGGCGGTGCGGTCGATGACCTTGACCTTCACCACCTTCTCCAAGGCGTTGAGCTGCGCGGGCGTGAGCTCGCCGTCGCAGATCACCGTGTCGGCACCGGTCGCGAGCACGACCTCGCGGAGTTCGTGCGCCTTGCCGGAGCCGATGTAGGTGGCGGGGTCGGGCCGGTCGCGGCGCTGGATGAGGCCCTCGAGGACCGCGGAGCCCGCAGTCTCGGCCAGGGCCTTGAGCTCGGCGAGCGAGGCGTCGGCCTGGGCGGCGGAACCGGAGGTCCAGACGCCCACGAGCACGACCTGCTCGAGGCGCAACTGGCGGTATTCGACCTCGGTGACGTCGTCGAGCTCGGTCGAGAGGCCGACGACGCGACGGAGCGACGAGCGCTCCTGCAACTGGAGTTCGCCGACGGTCGGAGCCGGCTCCCAGGTATCCATGTCTGTCATATGCCTCCAGTGTGGCACGCCGGGATGCAGGAGGTCACGCGGGTTTTCCCAGGGCGGAACGCGGCGGACCGCACCTACAGGCGCGCGGTGCCGGACGCGACGATGCGGCTCGGACCGCGGAGCACGGCACCGTCGGCCTCGACGGTGACGGTGACGACCCCGCCCGGCACGTGCACGTCGACGACGCCCGTCTCGCGGTCTGCGGCGCGCAGGGCGGCGACGGCGGCGGCGACGGTGCCGGTCCCGCAGGACCGGGTCTCCCCCGAGCCGCGCTCGTGCACGCGCATGTGGACCGCACCGTCGACGAGCGGGGTCAGCACCTCGACGTTGGTGCCGTGCGGGAACAGGCCGTGATCGAAACTGGGGGCGCTCGCGACGTCGAGCGCCAGGAGGTCCCGCTCGGTCAGCCCCGGAACGACGCACGCGAGGTGCGGATTGCCCACGTCGACGGCGATGCCGGCGAGGTCGCGGCCGTCGACCCCGGCCGACGAGGTGCCGAACACCCGGGGCGCGCCCATCGAGACGGAGACCTCGGCGGTCTCGGGGTCGGCGTGGTGCACGCGGACGGGCTTGCCGCCGGCCCGCGAGCCGACGGTGAACTCATCTCCGGCGACCAGCGCGTTCGCGGCGAGGAAGTGGGCGAAGACGCGGACGCCGTTGCCGCACATCTCGGCGATCGAGCCGTCGGAGTTGCGGTAGTCCATGAACCAGTCCTCGCGCGCGACGCCCGCGGGAAGCGCGTCGAGGACGCCCGCGTCGAGCAGGTCGCCTGCGCGGGCGACGCGGAGCACGCCGTCGCCGCCGATGCCGGCGCGGCGGTCGCAGAGGGCGGCCACGAGCTCGGGCGTGAGGTCGATGTCGACGCCCGGGTCCGGCAGGATCACGAAATCGTTCTCCGTGCCGTGGCCCTTGAGGAAGTCCACTGCGGTCATGCCGACCAGTCTACGGACGCGTCACGGCCGCCACGGCGGGGCCGCGTGCGCGGAGAGAGCGGCGCCGAGCAGGTCCGGCGCCGCGGCGTCGAGCCAGGCCACGCGGGGGTCGCGCCGGAACCACGACCGCTGCCGGCGGACGTACCGCCGCGTGCCGATGAAGGTCAGCTCACGCGCCTCGTCCAGGTCGTACTCGCCGTCGAAGGAGGCGAGCACCTGGGCGTAGCCGATCGCGCGGGCCGCCGTGACGCCGTCGCGCAGGCCGCGCTCCTCGAGCGCGCGGACCTCGTCGACGAGGCCGTCGTCGAACATGCGCCGGGTGCGCACGTCGATGCGGGCGTCGAGTTCCTCCGTATCGCGATCGAGCGCGACGATCGCGGTGTCCCAGCGGGCCGGGCCGATCGCGGGCGCCGACGCGGCGAAGGGCTCGCCCGTGATGGTCACGACCTCGAGGGCGCGCACGATCCGTCGCCCGTCGGTGGTGAGGATCTTCGCGCCGGCCGCCGGATCGAGCACGGAGAGTTCGCGGTGCAGGGCGAGCGGCCCGATCTCGGCGAGCCGGTCCTCGAACCGGGCCCGCACGGTGGGGTCGGTCGCGGGGAAGCTCCACTCGTCCAGCAGGGCCTGGAAGTACATCATCGAGCCGCCGACGATCACGGGGGTGCGGCCCGCGGCGAGCAGCGCCTCGGCGTCGGCGCGGGCCCGCTCCTGGTACGCGGCGACGGTCGCGGTCTCGGTCACGTCCAGCACGTCGAGCTGGTGGTGCGGGATCCCGCGCCGCTCGGCGACGGGCAGCTTCGCGGTGCCGATGTCCATGCCCCGGTACATCTGCATGGCGTCGATGTTGATGATCTCGCCGTCCAGCCGTTCGGCGAGGTCGAGCGCCAGGTCCGACTTCCCCGTGGCCGTGGGGCCGACGACGGCGATCGGGCGGGGCACGGTCACGACGCGCCGCCGGTGGCGACGAGGTAGCCGACGCCGAACGGTGCGTCGCGGTAGAGCACGTCGACGGGCGCGCCCGCGCAGGCCTCGGCGGCGGCGCGCCATCCCGCGTCGAGCTCGCCGGCGGGGCCGCCCGCGCAGACCGCGGCGACCTGCGCGTCGAAGACGGCATCGTCCTCGGGCCGGTGGCCGCCGGGAGCGCGGGCGGTGAGGGTGTTCGGGCCGTCGAGAACGAAGAGCAGGCCCTCCGCGTCTCCGTCGTCGACGATCCGGGCCGACGGTGCCGCACTCCCCCGCAGCCAGGCCGCGAGGAGCAGCGGGACCGGCCAGGCGGGGCTGGGCGGCAGGTCGTTCGACGGTCCGCCGGGCCCCGTCGTCACGACGACGTCGGCGCCGAAACCGGCGAAGGTCCCGGCGGCGGCATCGTCGACCCTGGTCAGAGGATCGGACGCGACGACACGCCAGGTGCGGGCGCGCTCGCCCAGCCAGGCGCCCGCGGCGAGCGCGGCACTGCGCAGCCGGTCGGCGTCCGGGTCGCCGGGGGCGCCCACCAGCTCGGGTACGAGCAGCGGGGCGCCGGGGATCACGGCGACGGGCCGGTGGTCGCGCTGGGACGGGTGCACGAGAAGAACGCTAATCGATCGCGCCCGGGCGCCCGCGGAGTGCTTCAATGGATCCGGGCCCGCGTGCTGTGCGGGTCCACGACGACCGGCAGCCGTGACGCGCGGCGCAGACGAAGGGGAACCCCGTGGCCGAGAACGACCCGATCGCCGAGACCACTCCGATCGAGAACGCCGCTCCCAAGCCCACCCCGGGCGCACGGCCCGGCCCCAAGC